>JAGQRI010000285.1 GCA_020425515.1 Planctomycetota bacterium
CGCCGACGACGATGCGGATCATGTCCTCGCTGGCGGCGTCCTTGTAGCGTTCCTGGTTGCGCAGGATCTGCAGCGAACTGATCAGCCGGTCGTTCAGCAGCGGGTACTCGCGTTCGACCAGCAGCGCCAGGTCTTCATCGCTGAGCGTCCTGCTGAGCGGATAAATCAGCGAGCGCACGGCCACCACCAGCAGCACCACGATCGCCACCAGCAGGAAGGCGAAGCGCAACCCGCCCGGCAGCTTCAACAGCAGATCGGTGTAGTACAGCCACAGGGTCAGCCCGGCGGCCCACATGGTGACCTTGGCCAGCCCCCACGAAAAGAACATCAGGCGGATGTGGCCCCTGAGCTGGCCGAGCTTTTTCTCGATTAACTGCAGACTCATTTATCTCTTCCTGAGGTCGAGCTTCAAATTTTCGCTTTCGATGCGCACGTGCGCCTGGCCCGGCGGGCCGTACAGGTCGCCGCGATATTCGAGCCGCAGCCAGTGTTCGACAGGCGGCGAGCTCATGAGAATCGGCGAGATGTCGAAGTCAAACCGGTAGTACTGGCCCGGCTCAAGCCAGACTTCGCCCGTGTGGTCCTGCGAGCGGTCAACGGGCGTGACCGGCTCGGGCGGGCGGGTGACGTTTTCCGGGGCGCCGCCGTCGGGCGAGTATTCGGATACGTAGGAATAGTGCAGCAGGTAAATCGGCTGCGCGAACACGTTGTCCGCATCGATCGCCCGGCGCACCTTGACCGGCACGTAGCCGTCGTTCACCAGCGTGGCCTCGACCAGCGACTGCGACGATGTCACGCGGCTGAGCACCAGCTTGAGTTCCGGGCGCGCGGGGTTGGGCAGCTTGGCGCGCTCGACGCTGGTGCAGTAGCCGGCGGGGACGGGGAAGCTGCGGTCGGAATCGAGCCCGTACACGCGCGCGCTGCCCTGGCCGACGCTGATCTGGGTCTCCACGCCGTCGCGGGTAATGTTGATCGAGAGGCTGCCTTCATCGACCTGGATCTGGCAGTGCGGCGTGATCACCACGAAGGGGCCCTCCCCCATGCCGCCGGGCTGGATGTCCAGCCGGCGCATGAAGCCGCGGTTCACGACAACCTTGCGGGTCGCGGTGAACTTGAACTCGGTGTTCTGGGCCAGTTCGATCGTCGAGTAGGTGTTGTCCACGCCGGTCGGCAGCCAGATGAAAGCGTCGTAGGCGCCGGTGCTTTCGGGCTCGTCCTCGGGGCCCTTCAGGGTCAGCTCGCGGCGTTCGACCTCGGCGCGGCTCTGGCCCACCGTGAACGACGGGTTGTGATACACGATCTGCCCGATCACGTCCGGCGCGGCCAGCGAGCCGCCTGTCGAGCCCACGGCGATCAGCGTGATGATCGCGCCCAGCCCGAACAGCGCGGCGACCGTGAAGGCGCGGCGCAGCATGCAGTGGACGCCGGGCACCGCGCCACTGAACGCGCCGTCTTTCTTCATGCGGGCGCGCAGGCGGTCAAAGCTGCCGCGGCGCGGCGCTACCTTGCGGACCTGCTGGTGGATGCGCAGATGCTCACGGATTTCCTCGAGCTCGGACTTCATGGCCGGGTCCGACTCGATCTTCTTTTCCATCTGCTTGCGGGCTTCGCTGTCAAGCTCGCCCAGTGTGTAGGAAAGAAGCTGCACCCCGGAAAGGGGCTGCGTGACGCGCTCGTCGTCAAGCATTCTTCACCCCCTCCTGCTTCATGACGAAGCGCTTCAGTTTGTCGCGCAGTTTCTTTTCCGCGTAGTAGACGCGCGACTTGACCGTGCCCAGCGGAATCTCAAGCGCTTCGGCGATCTCGCTGTAGGTCATGCCCTGGTAGAAACTCATGACCAGCACCAGCCGGTGCATCGGGTCGAGATCGAGCAACCCGCTGCGGACGCCGTCCTCGATCTCGCGCTTCTCGGCCTTGTTGTCGGGGCTTTCTTCTTTGCCGGCGGCCATTTCCTCAATGAGCTGCACCGGACGGATGGCGGCGTAGCGCCCGCTGGAGGTCGCGCGCGGGTCGTTTTCGGACAGCGCGTCCACGCGCCCGGAGTCGAGCAGGCTGTCGCTTTCGACGTCCACGGCGCGGCGCACGCTGCTGCGGCGGGCCTCGAGATCGATCCAGCAGTTGCGCCCGATGCGGTAGACCCAGCTTGAGACCTTGAGGTCTTCGCGGAAGGTCATGGCCCCGCGCCAGACGCGCATGAAAGTTTCCTGCAGCAGGTCCTCGGCCCGGCCGTCGTCCCAGGTCAGGCGATAGAACAACGCGTAGAGACGGCGGTAGTACTTGTAGAAGAGCTGCTCAAACGCCTCCATGTTGCCGCGTTTCAGCGCGGCCATCAGCTTGCGGTCCTGGTTGTCGGAGGCGGTACTCATGGGCTTCCGGTCAACTGTGCAAAAGTAATACGCGCCGCCCCGGCCGACGGTTCGCGTAAAACTCGCAATCCACCCAATTTAGGCCCCAAAAGCCCCCACCACAAGCACGGAGAGAGCTGCACACGAAGCCACCAAGGCACGAAGTAAATCCGCCCTGCTTCGTGTTTTCGTGGCTCTGCGTGCGTACCCGCACCGGCGTGCTTGACGGCACATCGCCCACCCGGTTTGATGGTTGGCCATGCGACGACTGACCCTGAAAGCCGGCCTGGTATTGGCGCTGATGGCCCTGACCGTGGGCGTCACGGCCGTGATCAAGGCGCAGTTCGCGCCAACCCACGACCCGATTCCTTCCGTAGTAAACGGCACGGCCTACAAGGACGGCGACTGGAAATGGTCCGAGGCCAAGACCGGCACCGTCAAGGGCAGCGTCACCTTCAGCGCGCGCAGGCCGCGCCAGCCGGTGGTGATCTTCCTGGTGAAGCTGGGCGCGGACGACAAGCCCGGTGATCAAGGGGTATACGATGCCCCCGGCACGCTTTCGGTCAGCCAGAAGGGCGCGAAGTTCGAACCCTCGTTCGCCGTGCTGGTACGCAAACAGAAGGTGAAGTTCCTCAACGACGAAAAGGACGAGATCAGCCACAACGTCTATTTCCTCGGTGACATCGAGGAAGACCTGGGCATCTTCGACCAGGGCGAATCGCGCGAGCACGACTTCGATGAGGCCGGTGAAGTCAGCGTGCACTGCAGCATCCACAAGCGCATGGACGCGAAGTTCTACGTCGCGCCCAACCCGGCCTACGCGATCCTCGAGATGGACGACACCAGCTTCGAGATCACGAACGTCCCGGCCGGGAAGTACAAGCTGCACACCTGGCAGAAACAGAAACGCTTCAAGGACTTCGAAACCACGGTGGAAGTAAGCGACGGCAAGACCACCGACGTAACCGTGGAGATGAAGCGATGAAGCGACGGATTGGAGCCCGAAGCGTAAGCGAAGGGGCCTGTGCGATTCTCGCGCTGCTTGCCATTTCAGTGTTGACCGCCTGCAGCAGCGCACCGACCTACCCGCAGCCGCAGGGCAGCAACGGCCAGATCCTCGTGCAACTGCAAGGCGAGCCGAAGGAAGGCGTAGGCAAAGCCAGCATGCGCGAGGTGCAGGACGAATACAGCCGCCACCGCGAAAGCGTCGAGAAGGGCAAAGCCTTCGAGCGCGTGGACTACGATGACCTGAAAGACGTGGTCGTGATTGTCCAATTTCCGGGGCCAATCTTGTCCGATGTACCGCTACCGCCCCCGGCGGCCGGCGAACTGGAGCTGGATGACGACGGCTTTAATCGCGTGCAGTTGCTTGCCCGCAAGAATCGACCGGGCCACAAGGGCAGTGCGACCTTCACGCTCCAGAACCTGCGGGACACGACGGTCCACATCTACGGCTTCAATGAAACGGACGGTTCGTTCGAAGGCGAGGTTTCGGCCAACTCGCTTGGCACGATCAAGGTCCGTGATCCCGGCCGTTATGACATCTACTGCGACGAAGACGAGACCCTCCACTGTGTGCTCTTCGTAACCGAGAATAGCTACGCGTGGATCGGCAGCAGCGACGACGACGCGTTCTTCAACCATGTCCCGCCCGGCAGCTGTGAGATTCACGTCTTCCCGCCGCGCCTGCCGGAATGGTCGAAGACGATCAACGTGAAAGCCGGCAAGCGCGAGACGCTCAAGGCCGAGCTTACGGTCAACAACCTGCCCAAGGCCGAGTAGTCCCCACGTCCCAACACACGTGTGCTTTGCGCCCGGATTGCGTATCTTCGTGCGCACAGGTGATGAATGAGTCTTCGCTACAAGGCGCTGATCGCGGTGGTGGTGCTGGTTGCTTTGCTGACCAGCTTCCTCGTCGTCAGCAGCAGCGCCCTCTTCGAAGAAGACGCCCGCGACCGCATCAACACCGAGCTGTTCAAGGACCAGCGCCTCCTTGATGAACGCATCACCGCCGCCGCCGAGGTGTCCACACAGGGCATGCGCGCGTCCGCCGCCGACCAGGGGCTGCTCGAATTCCTCAGCGACGAACGCTACGGCGACTTCGGCGACAACCTGAAACCGTTCGCGCAGGACTGGCGCACCAACGCCGGCGGCGAGATCGCCATCTTCGCGTTCGACGCCTTCACGGCCGAGGACCGCCACGCCAAGGAACTCGCGAAGGTCAACGACGACCTGCTGTACGTCTACTTCGACTCCGAAAAGGAAATCGCCGGCAAGCGCCGTGACGAGTTGATCAACGACCCCGAGCTGAAACGCTTCATGGGCGACTTCTTCAAGCCCGCCTGGGACGCCGGCACCGCCGAGAACCTGCCGACCTCAAAGCGCGCGGTGCTGCCCGTGGCCGGCAAGGTCTATCTCGTGGTCGAAAACTACCTGTGGGTCAGCATCCAGCGCCTCGAGCCCGTGGGCGTCGGCGTGGTGATGACCGAGCTGTCGAGCGACTGGCTGCAACGCACCGGCGGCGAGGGCGAAGGCGCCGACGAAATCGACAAGATCGTCTTCGCCGGCGACCTGGTGGCATCCTCCACGCTCGACGGCAAGGGCGACGTCGCGCAGCAGACACTGCAGATGGCAACCGAACTCGGGGCCATCCGCGACGACGGCAAGCGCGAACGTTTCGAATTCGAGCTGAGCGGCGAAACACACCTCGGCATCGCGTTCAGCAGCAAGCTGTCGCCGTCGGAAACCCCGCACCGCCCCGGCTTCATCGCTTTCAAAAGCCTCGAGAAAGAACTCGCGCCGTTCAACGACCTGCGCAACCGGGTGTTCATGATCGGCGGGGGGCTGGGGCTGATCGCGGCCATCCTCGCGTATTTCGGCGCCTACCTCGTGATTGCCAAATTGCGGCGCATCCAGGAAGCCACCGGGCATATCCGCGAGGGAAAGTTCGACACGCACATCAATATCCGCGGACGCGACGAACTGGCGAAACTCGGCAAGGCCTTCAACGACATGACCACCGGGCTGAAAGCGCTCGGCATGTACACGCACGACACGCTGGCCAAGAACCTGCTCGACAACCCCGAGCTGCTGAACGCGCCCAGCACCCGCGAAGAGGGCAGCATCTTCTTCACGGACATCAAGGGCTTCACCAGCATCAGCGAAGGCATGCCGGCCGAGGACTTGACGAGTCAACTGAACGAGTACTTTGCCGCGCTCGGCCACGCGCTGCGCGAATCACGCGGTTACGTAGACAAGTTCATCGGCGACTCCGTGATGGCCTTCTGGGGCCCGCCCTTTGTAAAGGAAGGCGACTACGCCGTGCGCGCCTGCGAGACCGCAATCGCCAGCTTCAAGGTCGCGGCCGAGTTGCGCGAGAGATGGAAAGCGGAAGGCAAGCCGCTGTTCTATCAGCGCATCGGCATCGCCACCGGCGAGGTCGTGATCGGCAACATCGGCACGCAGACCAAGAAAAACTTCACGGTGATCGGCGACAGCGTGAACCTGGCCAGCCGCCTCGAAGGCGCCAACAAGCTGTACGGCAGCGAAGTGCTGGTGGACGAGCGCACGTACGAGCTGGCCAAGCGCTGGGTGTTGTTCCGCGAGGTCGACCAGATCCGCGTCGTCGGAAAGACACAGCCGGTGCGCGTCTTCGAGCCGCTGGCACTGGTCGGCGGCGAAACCGCAAGCTACGCAACCGAATACAGCAGGTACGAACAGGCGTTACGACATTATCGCGCGCGCGAGTTCAATGAGGCCGTCAGGCTGTTGCATGAACTGCTCGAGCTCAAGCCGGAGGACGGCCCGTCGAAGTGGCTGCTCGCCGTGTGCACGAAGTTGATTGAACACACGCCGGAAGGGTGGGAGCCGGTCACGACGGCGACGAGCAAATAGGTTTCGTGCAAATCGCGGGAACCGGATGCGCCGATCAAGCGTCTAGTTGGCAGAAGGACGAACGGACGCGAAAGCAGGAACATGACACTCACGAGCGAACAACAGGAACTGCTGCACGCCTGGGTCGACGGTGAAACCACCGCGGCCGAGGGCGAAGCGGTAAAACAGTTGCTCGCCGAATCCGAGCCCGCCCGCGACTACACCGCCGAGCTCAAACGCCTGCGAAAACTGCTGGCAACCTACGGCGGGGTGCAGGCGCCGCGGGGTCTGCGCGCCAGGGTGTGCGAGGCCCTGAAACTCGAATGCGAAGCGCCGGTCCACCAGTTACCGCTGATCAACTGGCGCACACTCGGGCTGGCCGTGGCCGCGGCGGTTGTGGTCAGCATCGCGCTGGTGTTCGGCCCGTCGCTCACGACCGACGACAACACGGCCGGCACCGGCGAAATCGCGACGCACGAAACGGAAACCGGCGACCGGCTCGACCCGGGCTCGCTGCCGTTTGAATCGAAGCTCGGCAAGCAGACGGAAACCCACCAGGACGACGACGTCAAGCGCAGCGACCGCTTCTGGGCCAAGGACGCCGGCCCCAATGACAGCGAGAACGGCGCCGCGCCCAAAAACACTTTGCCGCCGGAACGCGAAGAAATGGAAGACGGCTACGACTCGCCCAACAAGAATTCCGAAGGCGCGACGCGCAGCACCCTCAGCCTCGACCGCACTACCGGCCAGCCCGTTGAGATCAGCGTCAACCTGAACCGCAAACGCGACGCCAGCACCCTGCAGGTCTACAACGACATGCTGATGGTCAGTTGCCTGTACGGCGACGCGCAACTGCGCGACGCCGCCGAGCCGCAGCCCGCCGACAAGGAACTCAACGACGAATTCGACGGGCGCGACTTTTCCGAATTCGACGGGCTTGAGGTCGAGGTCGAAGCCGACGAGCTGCCGGCGCTGCTGGCGGCCCTCAACCGCATGGCCGACGACCAGGGCTACGGCAACGTGGTCGCCCCCGGCTACATGCGCCGCGAGATCGAACACAGCCGCGCCGAGGTTGAAGGCTTGCGCGACGTCGCCGACTTCATCGAGTCGAAGATCCATCCGAACGCCCGCGCCAAGACCAACGGCGCCAACGCAAGCCGCAAAGTGCCGCCCGGCGCCCAGGGCTACCTGCCGCCGGACGTGCAGCGCGAATGCCTGCGCAAACAGGCCACCGACGAGATGCAACTTGAGAAACTCAACCGCGCCCTCGACGACGACAAAGAACGCGATCCGCGCCCCGAAGGCGCCAACCCTGACCCGGACGTGACCAAGGGCACCCACGGTGATCATCGTAAAGTCAAACTGGTCATACGCTTACGCTGAGCCCGTAGTTCACCACAGAATCTTGCAGATTTTCGCCGCAACGGGAACCAAACCCCCGCCGTTGGCGTCTTAGAAGCGTGGCAGGACCCCTTCCTGCCGCCTCCGCCCTGCGGGGCGCTCACGCCGACCGGTTGGGCCGGCGTGACGGGAAAGTAAGGTGAGGAAATGACAACCCCTCTCACAGACGAACAGCGCGAGCTGCTTTCGGCCTACCTCGACGACGAGGTCACGGACGCCGAGCGGCAGACGTGTGAGCAATTGCTCGAGCGCGACGAAGCGAAGCAGTACCTCGAGTCCCTGCGCGCCACGGCGGCACTCGTCACTAAACACGCATCCGTTCGCGCGCCGGTCGGTCTTTCCGGGCGCGTCATGAGCGAACTCAAGCAGGACATCAAACCCGCGCCCGGCAACGTGCACCAGTTGCCGACGCTCGGCTGGCAGGCGCCGCTGTGGGCAGCCGCCGCCGTGGTGATCGTCAGCCTGGCGATCATGTTCGGCCCGTCGGTGTTCAGCCCGTCACAGGCGCCTGAGCAGGGCGTGGCCCGCGGCGTGCTCGACAACTTGCCGGAGGAAGAGCCGGCCGACACTTTAACCGCCACGCCGCCCGCCGCCGAGGAAATGGACCGCGCGGGCTTCCGTGACAGCGGCGGGGGCGGCGGACGCGCTCTCGAGCCTGGAACCGACTCACGCGTCGGCGACCTGGAATCCGCCAGCATGACCAAACTGCGCGAGGCGGCCAAGACCAGGGACGATCTCGCCGAGACCGAGGAAAAGCTCGCGGACAAGCCCGAGAACACCAACGGCGAGGAGCCGCAGGAACGCTACGCGCGCAGGCAACCCTCAAAGGATGACGACAACGCACCGGAGACCAACTCCGGCAAGAAGGCGAACGACTGGGGCCCGGCCGACTCGGCGCACGGCGCAACGCCGGCAGGCGGAAGCGAAAAGAAAGGCGAAGCCCGGGATGGCAAATCGGCGCCGGAACCCGCGGCGCCGGCCCCGCCGGAAGAACCGGCCCGCAAGGTCGACGAAGGACGCAACGACGACGCCAATGACGGCGAAGAAGAAAAGGAAGCCCTCGACGCGGAGAACAACCGCAAGCGCAGCAACGAATTGAAGAAAGCCAAGTCGGCGTCGGAAGCCGACAAGCGTGAGGAAGGCGCTGCACCGTCCGAGCAAGGGCTCGGCGCCAAGGCCGACCCCACGGACGCGCAGGACAAACCCCAGGCCGAAGACGAAGCCGAGCCCGACGCGGCAAACGCCACGGGCAAAGACAGGCCGGCGCAACAGGCGGCGCTGCACATCGACATCGCCGAAGCCGCAACCCTGCAGGGCCAGACGGACGTGCTCTGGATCAGCAACCTGTACGGTGACGCGAAGTTGGCCGACGACGACGGCGACATCGAAAACGTCAGTGTCGAAATCGACCGCGCCAAACTGGACGAGCTGGTCAACGCCCTGCGCAAGCTCTCGAAGGATCAGGGCTACGGCGAGGTGGACAGCAGCGTGAAGGTCGCCGAGGAATTGCGCGGCGCCGGTGACGAATCCCGCCGCATCTCGGGCTATCTGCCGCACGCGGACGAGCCCGCCAACGCCGGCAAGGAAGCGCCGCAGATGGTCACCGTGGTCATCCGCCTGAAATAGCACACCGCACCCGGAGGCGGTCGGCATCGCGCCGGCCGTCTCTGTTTTTTTGCGCCAGTGGGCTACACTCAGCGCGTGGAACCACTCGACCCGCGAAAATACGACTGGCCCATCCCGGAGCCCGGCAGCCCCGAAGAGGAAGCCCTGCAGGAATCGCTGCAGCAGGCGGGCGAAGGCATCCAGGAAGACCTGCGGCGCCTGCCCGGCGGCATGGCGGACGACTTCATCGAGTTGCTTTCGCGCTGCTTCGATGACTCGCCCGCGCCTACGGAAAGCGTCAGCGCGCTCGAGCGCCTGTTCGCGCAATCCGGCCGCACCGAAGAGTTCGTGCGCCTGAGCCTCGCCGCACCCGAGGCTTTCCGCCGGCTGTTCGTGCTGCTCGGCTACTCACGCTACCTGGGGCGATTCATGATCCGCGGCGAGTGGCGGCACTTTCTCGGTCAATCCGAGCAGGCGCTGGATCAACCCGCCACGCGCGAGGAAGCCGCAAGCGCCGCGCGCGAGCGCATAGCAGCCGGCGAAGAACCCGCCGCGGCGCTGCGCCTGAACCACCACCGCTTCGCAACGCGCGTGCTGTACCACGAGGTGATGCTGCAGCGCCCGGTGGATGAAATCGCGCGCGAGGTCAGCGAGCTGGCCGACGCGGCGCTCGAAGTCGCGCTGGAGCAGGCGTACGCGACCCTGGAAAGCAAGCGCGGGCTCAAGCGCGCCGAAGACTTCCGCTTCGCCGTGATCGCGATGGGCAAGCATGGCGCGCAGGAACTTAACTACTCGAGCGACATCGACCTGATGTTCGTATACGACGGCGCCGGCCCCGGGCGCATGGACGCGCAGCGCTACGCCGTCAAGCTGGCCGAGACGCTGATCCCGCTGCTGGACGCCGTCACGGAGCACGGGCACGTCTTCCGCGTCGATACCCGCCTGCGCCCCGAGGGCCAGCGCGGGCGGCTGGCGCGCAACCTGGAATCAATGGTCGGCTACTACTACAGCTTCGGCAGCACCTGGGAGCGCCAGGCGCTGATCAAGGCCCGCGCCTGCGCAGGCGATATCGAACTCGGCGAAGAGTTGATCGAACGTCTGCAGGGCTGGATCTACCGCAAGTACCTCACCATCGAAGAAATCAACCAGATCAAGTCGCTCAAGCGCCGCATCGAGCAACGCACCGAGCAGCGCGACGAGGCCTTCCACGACGTGAAGACCGGCTTCGGCGGCATCCGCGACATCGAGTTCGTCACCCAGTTCCTGCAACTGATGAACGGCGGGCGCCTGCCCGCGGTGCGCGAGCGGGCGACGCTGCCCGGGCTGGAGGCGCTGACCGCGGCTGGCGCGCTGACCGAAATCGAGGCGCTGGCGCTCGCCAACGCGTACCGCTTCCTGCGCGGCGTCGAGCATCGCTTGCAGGTCTGGGACGACATGCAGACACACACGCTGCCGAACAACCCGGTTGAGCTGACCCGCGTCGGTCGCGCCATGAACCTGCGTGGCGACAACCACGCCGACGCCGCGCGCCTGCTGGTTCACGAGTTGCAGACGCACACGGTGCGCACGCGCG
>JAGQRI010000029.1 GCA_020425515.1 Planctomycetota bacterium
AGTACCCGGAGTTTTCGGACGTCGTGTCGGTGCTCGCGCCGAAGATGATGAAGCTGCTCGCGGGCTCGCGCGACTTTTTGAAGCCCGAGCATTTCACCGACGACCCGCACCACTACGCGCGCAACGCCGTGTTCGTCTGCCCCGAGGACGGCATCAGCCTTTTCACGATGGTCTGGAACCCCGGCCAGTGGACGCCCGTGCACGACCACGGAACATGGGGCGTGGTCGGCGTGATCAAGGGCTGCCTCGAGGAGCGCAACTTCATCCGCACCGACGGGCGCGAGAAAGAGGACGAGGGCATCGTGCTCAAGCGCGGCGGGGTCTCGATCCTGCACGAAAACAGCGTGACCACCTTCGTGCCCAACCCGGACCACATCCACAAGACCGGCGTGCCCGACACCCGCGAGCAGGCCGTGACGCTGCACCTGTACGGGCGCGAGATGAACGACTACTACTGCTACAACGTCGCGACAGGGCGCCGCGCCCATGTGCAGGTCAGCTACCGCGACGCCACCGCCCAGGGAACTTGATCCGGACAGAAAGCAGAGAATGAGCGAAATTGTGATCGCGATGTACCGCCCTTACGACGAATCGAACCAGGGCGCGCTGAAAGAACTGATCCGCCAACACAACACGACACTGCGCGTCGAGGAGATGATCACCGACCGTCCTGCCATCCTGATGCAGGCCGAGGACGGGACGTTCCTTGAAATCTACGAATGGCTGCCCGGCGCCGCCGAGGCCGCGCACGACCACCCGGCGCTGCAGAAGATCTGGAAGCGCATGCAGGAGATCTGTGACTTCGCGCCGCTGATCAGCCTGCCCGAGGCGGAGAAGTCTTTCCCGCACTTCACGCCGGTGGACGGCGTGGTGACCTAGCGCAGTCCCAGCATCCGTCTGCAATCACAACAGACGCGTTGCACAGACAATCCTGTCTGTGGTCGCGGCGCTTTCGCCGCGACGAGTAGGACCTCGCTCTGCTCAGTCCCACAGGCATGATTGCCTGTGCCACGCGGACTAACTGAATTCCTATCATGATACTGCTCTAAAGCACTGCCTTGATGCGGCGGACCGTTTCCTTGTCGCCCTCTTCTTCCCAGTGCTTGAGGCTGTCAGTCGCCTGCTGCTTCAGCGCGTCCAGCTCATCGTCGCCCGTTGCTTCCGCAAAACGCAACTTGGTTGGCAAGGCGAAACGGGCATAGATCTGCGAGCCGGTGTCGACTTCCGGCAGCATGGCCAGCAGACGCGCGCCCTCATCCGTGTCGCCGGCGTCCAGCGCCCTGCCCGCCAGCAGGCACAGCGCCTCCAGCGCGAACTCGTTGAGTTGCGCCTCCTTCGCCAGCTCGAACGCCCTCGTAAAACTGTGCTGTGCCTCTTCCGATTCACCAAGCTGCAGCCCGGCCAGCCCCGCCACCAGGTGCGCCTCAATGCGCGTCGCGGCCGCGGCCGGCTTGCGCGGGTCGAGCGTTTCGTCGGCCAGCTCGAAGCCCGCGTCCGCGTCGCCGCGTTTGAGTTCCAGCCGCGCCATCTGCACCGACGCCGCGGTCTGCTGCAGGGGCAGCTCGTTCATCTCGGCGACGGCGATTGCGCTGGTCAGCAGGTCGGCCGCGTCGTCGAGGCGGTCGGCGTCCATGTGCAGGCGCGCGAGATTGGTGTGGGTGATGACCAGCGAGCGCGTCGCGCCGGACTGCTCCAGGTAGTCGATCGCGCGACGGTAGGTTTCTTCGGATTCGCGCAGCCGACCCATCGAGCGCAGTAGCCCGCCCATATTGGAAAGCGAGTTGCCCATGTCGCGCGCGGTGCCGTGTTCTTTCAGCAGCTCCAGCGCCTGCTCGCGCAGCTTGAGCGCCTCAGGAAGTTCGCCCCTCCCGCGCAGCACGTTGGCGATATTGCCCAGCGCGTGCGCGTGCCCGCGGTAGTTTTTCAGCCCCTCGGCCAGCTCGGCGGCGCGGCGGTAGTTCTTCAGCGCCTCGCCGGTTTCGCCGACTGTTTTCTGGAGCGACGCATAGTTCAGCAGGATCACGGCCTCGGCGGCGCGGTCGCCGGCGCTGGTCGCCTTTCCGAGCGCTTCGCCGAAAGCCTCGCTGGCGGCGGCAAGCTCGCCCCTCTCCATCTTGACCTTGGCGATCCACTGCAGCAGCGAGCCGGTTTCCGGCGCGTTCAGTTCACGCGCGCTGTCGAGCGCCGCGCGGAAAAACTCCTCGGCGCGATCCATCTCGGCGGCGTGCCACGAAGCGACGCCCTGGTCGGCGAGGCGCTTGTCCTCAGAAGACTCGCTCATGCCCTTAATGTGGGTCAGGCGGGCTGGCGGCGCAAGTCGCGAATCAGGCACGCTTGCGCAACGGGCTGATGCGATACAGGCAGCGGCGCTGGCCTGACAGGATGTGCTCTTCGCGTTCGATGCTGACGCTGCCGAGCACTTCGCGAAACAGGTCGAGCTCGCCGTGGCATAAATCCTGGCAGGTCTCGGCGGCGGCGCAGATCGGGCAGTTGTTCTCGATCAGTACCAGGCTGCCGTCGGGCTCGCGTTGCCACTCGGCCATGTAGCCTTCCTCGTTGCGGATTTTCGCGAGCTCAGCCACTTTCGCTTCCAGCCCGCGCTTCCTGCCGAGGCGCTTGCCGTAGCTGTCGCCCTGGTCGCGGGTGCGCTGGTGGATCAACTTGATCACGCCGTCTTCGCCAAACGCGCGGCGCGCGGCGGCCAGGATGCCTACCGCCAGCTCGCCGTGACTGTCCGGGAAGCGGTCGCTGGTCTCGCGCGTCAGGCGCCAGATGCGCGCCGGGCGCCCGACCTTGCGGCGCTCGTCGCTGTACTCGACGGCGCCTTCCTCTTGCAGCGCATACAGGTGCTGGCGCACGGCCA
>JAGQRI010000286.1 GCA_020425515.1 Planctomycetota bacterium
GTGCGCGCGAGCCAGCCCGTGCCGGTGCCGCCCTCGATGCCGACCGCCTTGCCGTTTTCATCCAGCAGCGGGTACTGCACGTAGACCAGGAACACCGACGCGTTGCAGGTTTCGGCCAGCTCGCGGAAGACAGCCTCGGAGGGCGGCTTGTAGAGTTCCTTGAGCTGCTCGATCTGCTCGCTGGTCGCCAGCTTGAGTTCCTTGAGCTGCGCCTCGCTGATCTCCTTGACGCGCGCGGCGGTCTGCTCGTCCACGTCGCGCTTGAGCTGGTCGAGGCGCTTGTCCTGCTCGAGCTTCAGCGTCGCCACCTGCTCGGCCATCGAGCCTTCGAGCGTGTCGAGCTTCTTGCGCAACTCGTCGAGGTCTTTCTGGCGCTGCTTCTCGGCCTCGGCGCGGCGCGATTCGGCCTCCTGTCGCTTGCGCTCGCTTTCGTCGAGCTTGGCGGAATCCTGCGCCTTCTCGGCCGCGTGCTTTTCCTCGTTGTGCTGGTAGTACCACACGCCGATCGCCGCCGCGGCGACCAGCAGCATGAACAGCGCGCCGACCAGCGTGACCAGGTTCGCGCGCCGCCGGGCCGCGCGGGCCTCCAGTTTCTCGGCGACCTCCTTGATCATGTGCTTGGTTTTTTCGCCCGCGCCGACCTTGGCGCCGACCTCGTTCACCATCACGGCGAGGCTTTCGGGGTCGTCCTCGTACTGCGGTTGGCGCGGCGGGTTCAGGCTGGACGGGAATTTCGAGACGGGCGGCGGGGGCTCGCCGGGGATCACGAGCTTCAGCAGCGCGCCTTCCTGCCCGAGCGAAATCTCGTAGGTGTCGTAGACGCGCGTGCCCTCGGCCGTGGCGCGGTGCTTGTTGACGTAGAGCCCGTTGCTGCTGCCCTGGTCGCGCAGGAAGATGCCTTCCTTGCGTTCTTCAAGCAGCGCGTGGTGGCCGGAGACTTTCAGGTCGCGCGAGCCGTCGAAGCGGACCTTGCAGTCGGGGGCGCGCCCGATCATGACGCCGGCGCGCAGGTCACGCGAAGTGAAGGCAAAACGCCGCCCGGCCAGCGAGCTGGTGAGCACCTCCACAATCAACCGGGGAGCCGCCGGCTCCTTCTGCGTAGCATCGACGTCAGCCATCAAAGGAAAGGATACCCACCCCCAACCCCCGGGCAAGCGCTGTGGATTGGGGGGAGCGGGACGAGGCCAGGCGTCAATTGGCGCCTGGCCTCGTCGATTGGGCAGTCCTTGGTCCACTGGTTCGCGCTAGGGCGCTTTGAACAGTGACTTGCCGTCTTTGTCCTGGAGTTGAAGCGCGGGTTTGCCTTCGGTATCCACACCGATGGCGGCCATGTTGTCGCCGTCCTCGCCTTTGAGTTGCAGGGTCGCGCCGTCCTTGGCGGTGGTTAGAAGCACCCGCCCATAGGGCGTACCGCAGCGCATGTACATGTAAGGAAATTCGCCGCCCTGCATTTCCACCTGCCCATGGTTTTTCTCATCAAACAGGTCGATTTGTCCCGCATAGTCGTCGTTTAGGTAGAGACGCATTCGCTGACGCTTATTGTCGTCCTCAAAAGCCAAGAGCCCGTGGTTGTCGTCAGTCAGTGTCAAATAGAGTCTTGAAGCACCCTTTTCATCGACAAGTGAGAATACCGCTCGGCTTGTGTTCTTGTTTTGCGCAAGAACGGCCAGAAGGTTGCCTTTCTCCGTCACGAGTTCAAACCGCTGCGCCTGAAGGACCGGGTGTCGGATGACAGCCGGCTGCTCCTTGTCTCCTGCGGACACGACTCCCTGGCCGACAAAATTGAGCGCCAGGGCGATTGCCGCAACAACGCCCACAATTGCGGTTGAGATCTTCTGGCGTTTGAGTTGTCGCTCCAGGTCACGGTATTCGTTCATCACTGTTTATCCTTCAATGTTTTCCCGGCTGGCTTTGGCGGCGGTCTAGGACCGGACCTCTTCCATCAGCTTGACGAACTTCTGAAATTGCCGCTTCCTCCATTCGGGATCGGCCATTGCATGGGCTTCGGCGGCGTCGAGATCGGCTGCGCGGGGCACAGCCAGTTCACGGTAGATGTAGCCGGCGATTCGACGACCGAAGGCGGGAAACACGTTGCCGAAACCGACGAACTTTTCATTGCCGTGCTGTCTGAACATCATCGACCAGGTGACGCCGTCGCTGACTCCGACAGAATATACTCTTGGCATTGCACCGAACTCTTCGTCATTGAGTTTGCGCGCTAAGTCGGTCATTTCCCGAGGCGTCAACTCTGTAAAGAGGACGAAGCCGGCGTCACGGCAGGTCCATTCGCCTGCTGAGTCCCGCACGCGTGCTCCGCCGTTTACCCAGAACGCAGCTCTCCCGTCGGCATGAAGCAGGAAGCCTCCGCAGTTTGTCAAACACTCGAAGCTGTATGGCTCGTGTTCATTGATTACGGTGACGTGGTCGTCCGGTGTGGCGGTCTCGGGAAGCAACCACCAGCCGTTACGCCCGCCCCAGTCGAGGTCCGCCTCATATTCAAGGTAGTGCGCCGTCTGCACGGTCCAGTGGGCGGAGGTCGGCGGCGGGGCCGGGCGCGAGACGTAGTCAACCGAGCGCCGCAGCAGTTGCGGGCCGTAGTAGATCCCGAACCCGACCGCGCCCACCAGCAGCGCGCCAGCCAACAGCCGTTTCCAGTGTCGCCTCATAGAGAACAGTATACCGCATGTGGGACGGCTATGCCGCCCGCTTCGCGGGCTCTTGATTTCAATGCGCGACTTCCCGGGGGCTCCTTCAGCGCAGGGCGCCTCAGTCGCCCCCGGCTACTCTGGGTCGTCCCTGCGGGACTCTACTGCCGAAGATGGAAGCCCCGAAGGGGCGCTCGAAAGTAGCCGGGGGCGTGAGCCCCCGGTGACGATGCGTGCCGATGAGTTGCGCCCCGAAGGGGCCGCCGAGTCCGACGCGGCTGAAGTTGGACAAACTACTCGTCGGAGCTGCGTGCGGCTTTTTTGGTTTTGGTGGCGCTGGTTTTCTTGCTGCTGCGCTTTTTGTTGCCCGGCTTCTTGTTGGTCGCCTTCTCCGCGCTGCGGCCTTTCTGGGGCGGGGTCTCGTCTTTGAACTTCAGCCCTATGATGGCCTTTTCGAGGTTCTCTCTTACGTCGTCCGTCAGCGTAATCTTGAGGGCC
Source organism: Planctomycetota bacterium (assembly GCA_020425515.1). Taxonomy (GTDB): domain Bacteria; phylum Planctomycetota; class UBA8742; order UBA2392; family UBA2392; genus JACKID01. Next base: position 3,144 of record JAGQRI010000286.1, read on the forward strand.
TTCTTCGCCTCGTCGGGGATCTCTCTCAAATCCTTCTCGTTGATCTCGGGCAGCAGGACTTCCTTCAGCCCGCTGCGGTAGGCCGCGAGCACCTTTTCCTTGATGCCGCCGACCGCGAGCACTTTGCCGCGCAACGTCACCTCGCCGGTCATGGCGATGTTGCCGCGCACCTTCTTGCCGGTGAACAGGCTGGTCAGCGCGGTGGTGATGCTGACGCCCGCGCTCGGGCCGTCCTTGGGGACCGCGCCTTCGGGGAAATGCACGTGCACGTCGTACTTCTCGAAATCCTCGCGCGGGATGCCCAGCGCCTCCGCGTTGGTGCGCACGAAACTCAGTGCCGTGCTGACGCTTTCCTTCATCACGTCGCCGAGGCTGCCGGTGACTTTCACGTTGCCTTTGCCCGGGTACCTGGTCGATTCGATCAGCAGCGTGTCGCCGCCCATGCTGGTCCAGGCGAGCCCGTTGACCACGCCGACCTCGGG
>JAGQRI010000287.1 GCA_020425515.1 Planctomycetota bacterium
GGTTCGAGTCCAGCCCGAGGAGCCACTCAGAAGCAGCCCGGGGAGCCAGTCTCCGGGCTGCTGTCTTTACCCGTCAACAGCAAAAAGCGCCACTGTACCTAGAATTGTACCGTCTGTTTTTCGGCGAAAAATCGGTGCCGAAGGCTGGATCAACCACCGACCTGCCGATTCGGAAACGGCTCTTTGCTCGATCGGCTGTCGTCTTGCCTTTCTGATTGAGGAATCCGGAATTGGATGTGGGTGGGCTGCCAAGCGAGGTCACCCCCTAGCTGACGTGGTCCGGATGCTACGGGTGTGGCGGTTTCTGACATAGCGCAGTGCCGAAATCGATAAATGGACTGTGTCTAGTTTGACTGGAATGCGCAGTGGGGTGTTTTTCTATCCCCACGGGTCTTGTCCTGTTGCTGTACCCCTAACTTCCTGAACCTTTAACGATTCGCGCCCAGGGTGCGGGATCCCGACCTCAAAGTCCTGTTCATGTCGGGCTTCTCGGGCGAAAGTTCGCTGCGGAACGGGCTGCTCAAACCCGGCAAACGATTGATTGAGAAACCGTTCACGCCGGCAGCGCTCACCGCCCAAATACGCGAGATTCTCGACCGTGCAACGTAGGTGGCTCGTTTCGCGGGATCGCTAGGCGGATTCGGCTGACCGGTCGGACCTTTACGTAGACTTCGGCCTGTACCCGGCTCGGTGACCCACAGCGCGTGCGTCGCGTTTCCGGTCAGTTCCTGGCCGGGACTGTTTTCCACTCGAATTCATCCCGGCCGAATGCCAGTGTCACTCCTCACACGCAACTGTTTTCCCGTGAGGAGTTGGTGATGCGAAACCTGTTCCTGATCGTTCCTGCCGCCCTGTTCGGCGTCCTGGTGCTTTCCTTCAACCAGCCGCGCACTGACCTGGCCCAGCCGGTCAATGCCGCGACCGACGACGTCTCCGTCAGTGACGCACGCATGCTGCGCTACCCGGACGTTTCAGCCACCCAGATCACCTTCGTCTATGCCGGCGACATCTGGGTCGTGCCGAAAAACGGCGGAGAGGCCCACCGGCTCAGCACGGCCGCGGGCGAGGAATACAAGCCGCGCTTTTCGCCCGACGGCAAGCGCATCGCCTTCAGCGGCAACTACGACGGCAACACCGACCTGTACGTCGTGCCCACGGAAGGCGGCGTCGTCAGGCGCGTCACGCACCACCCGGCCGGCGACGCGATGATCGACTGGACGCCTGACGGCAAATCGCTGCTGTATTCAACCGGCGCGACCAGCCCGACCGGGCGCTACTCCGAGCTGTACACGGTCAGCGCCGAGGGCGGGCTGCCGGTCAAGCTGCCGGTCCCTTGGGGCGACAACGGCTCGCTTTCCCCGGACGGCAAACGCATCGCATACACGCCCTGGTCGCGCGACTTCCGTACCTGGAAGCGCTACCGCGGCGGGATGGCCTCGCGCATGTGGATATTCGACCTGAAAACGTTCGCCGCCACCGAGATCTCGCAGGGCCCGTCAAACTTCAGCGATCCGATGTGGGTGGGCGACCGCGTGTACTTCCTGGGCGACGCGTGCGAGAGCTGCCGCAACAACATCTTCGTCTACGACACCAGGTCCGGCGAAACCCGCCAGGTCACCAGCTTCAACGACTTCGACGTGCGCTTCCCTTCATTGGGCGACGGCGAGATCATCTTCGAGCACGGCGGCGGGCTGAAGATTCTCGACTTGAAGACGGAGAAGGTCCGCCAGGTCAAGGTCAGCGTGCTGACCGACGGCGCCACCATGCGCCCGAAGGTGGAGGACGTCAGCCGCAACGTCCGCAACTCCGGCATTTCGCCCAACGGCAAGCGCGCGGCATTCGAGGCGCGCGGTGACATCTTCACCGTACCGGCCGAGCACGGCGTCACCCGCAACATTACCCTCAGCAGCGGCGTGGCCGAGCGTTACCCGGCCTGGTCGCCCGACGGCAAGACCATCGCCTACATGTCCGACCGCAGCGGCGAGTATGAGCTGACCACCCGCCCCGCCGAGGGCGGCGAAGAGACGAAGCTGACCTCGCTTGGCGCGGGCTACAAATACACGCCGCAGTGGTCGCCCGATTCGCGCAAGATCGCGTTCATCGACAAGGCCATGCGCATGTGGCTGCACGACCTCGACACCGGCAAAACCACCGCGGTCGACAAGGGTCTGTGGATGTACCACGGCGATCTGGAGGGCTTCCGCGTGAGCTGGTCCTCCGACAGCCGCTGGTTCGCCTACTCGCGCGGGCAGGACAACCAGAACGGCGCGATCTACCTGTACGACACAAAGGACAACACCAGCCACCAGGTGACCGCCGGCTACTACAACGACAGCGACCCGGCCTTCGACCCCGAGGGCAAGTACCTGTATTTCAAGTCGGGGCGCGACTTCAACCCGATCTACAGCGACCTTGACGAAACCTGGATCTACACCAACAGCACGCAACTGTTCGCCGTGCCGTTGCGCGCGGACGTGAAGTCGCCGCTCGCGACACGCAACGACGACGAGAGCGACGCCGGCAAAGACGAGAAAAAGCCGGAGGAAGGCAAGAAGCCCGAGCCTGCGAAAAACAAGCCTGTCGAAATCGAACTGAAAGACTTCGAGCGCCGCGCCGTCGAGCTGCCGATCCAGCCCGGGCGCTACAGCCAGTTGCAGGCCGTTGCCGGCAAGTTGCTGTACATGCGCCGCCCGCGCAACGGATCGGCCGACCGCAACAGCCAGCTCGTCAGCTATGACATCGAAGACCGCGAAGAAAAGACGCTCGAAGAAAACGCGTCGAGCTTCGAGGTCGCGGCGGGCGGCAGGAAGATGCTCGTCAACAGCCGCGGTAGCTGGACGATCCGCAACATCGGCGGCGGGGGATTCGGCGGCTTCGGCGGGCGCTCGCGTGGCGGCGACGAAAGTTCGCCGGGCAAGGACAAGCTCGGGCTGGACCTTTCGGACATGCAGATGACCGTCGACCCACGGGCTGAGTGGCGCCAGATATTCGACGACGCCTGGCGCATCGAACGCGACTACTTCTACGACCCCGGCATGCACGGCAACAACTGGGAGGGCGTGCACAAACAGTACGGCGCGCTGCTTAATCAGTGTGCCACGCGCTGGGACGTCAACTTCCTGCTGGGCGAGATGATCGGCGAGATCAACTCGTCGCACACCTACCGCTGGGGCGGCGACTCGGAATCGAGCAAGTCGCTCAATGTCGGCATGCTCGGCTGCGACTACGACCTCGCCAACGGTCACTACCGCATCGCGAAGATCTACGACGGCGCGCCCTGGGACAGCGAGGTGCGCTCGCCGCTCAATGAGTCGGGCCTGAACATCAAGGAAGGCACCTACCTGCTGGCGGTCAACGGTATCGCACTCGACACAGGCGAAGACCCGTGGGCGGCCTTCCAGGGGCTGGCGGGCAAGGCGATCGCGCTGACCGTCAACGACAAGCCGGGTGATGACGGCGCGCGCACCGTGTATGTGACCGCCATGCGCAGTGAAAGCCGCCTGCGTTACCTGAGCGCCATCGAGCAGACCCGCGCCCTGGTGGACAAGGCCAGCGACGGCAAGGTCGGCTACGTCTACGTGCCGAACACCGGGCGTGGCGGGCAGAACGAACTGGTGCGCCAGTTGCGCGCGCAGTTCAAGAAGCAGGCCATGATTATCGACGAGCGCTGGAACGGCGGCGGGCAGTTGCCGGACCGTTTCGTCGAGCTGCTGAATCGCCCGATCCTCAGCTACTGGGGCGTGCGCGACGGGCGCGACTGGCAGACCCCGATGTTCGCGCACCACGGCCCGAAGTGCATGCTGATCAACGGGCGCGCGGGCAGCGGCGGCGACGCCTTCCCGTACTTCTTCAAGAAGGAGGGCTGCGGCAAGCTGATCGGCACGCGCACCTGGGGCGGCCTGATCGGCTACACCGGCGTGCCCGCGCTGGTGGACGGCGGCACGGTGATCGCGCCGACCTTCGGCATCTACAACACCGAAGGCGAGTGGATCATCGAAGGCTACGGCGTGGACCCGGACATCGAAGTGGTGGCCCACCCGACCAGCGTAGCCAAAGGCGGCGACCCGGAGCTGGAGCGAGCCATAGCCGAGATGCAGGCCGAGTTGAAGGCCAACCCGCCCAAGATACCGCCCAAGCCCGAGTACCCGGACAAGTCAGCGAAGTAGGGTAGCCAGGAAGCAAGGGCGCCGCCTGAATGGCGGCGCCCAGCATGTGAACAGAGATGCAAAACGCTGTACGGGGGATACCGAGTAGTCAGTCTGTGCCTCAGTTTTCAGTCATCCTCTGCGTCATCAATGGTTTTGGGTGCAGCTAGTGGGCGAACTCGGGTTGGAATGACCTGCCACAAGATTTCGTCGTTTGATTTGACAGATAGTGTGATGACGAATACTACTCCTGATCCTCGCTTCCACCCTGCCGCCTCATCCCAATCGACATAAAACTCGCGCTCCCCGCGCAGTCCTTTCTCTACCGCTGCGCTTTTGTTCAATTCGTCAACTTCTTTAGCTGAAAGGCCCTTCTTTGCTCGCAATGTGAAGAAGTCGCTGAAATGCGCTTCTGTTGGTTTGCCGGTTCTAGCATCGTAACCGCGGAAACCAGATCGCCCGCCCCAGTCGGTTTCACCGTCGGCGTCTTTCTTATATGTCCGCTGGAACTCGACGGTGAGTTCGTCGCCTTGTCGTTGAACACTGTCGACCGCTACGCTCACGCATCTCCATTTTCCGTTCAGCTTCTTGATGTTCTTGAATGCTTTGTCTTTTTCATTCACCGACTTCTCGGGGTTACCTCGAAGACTCTCGTAGGCATCCACGGACTTCCAGATTGTGTCAATGCTAGCCTCCTCATCGTCGTACCGACCCTTCTTTACATCAGTCCAGCTTGGATCGTCGTTGCCGCCTTGCTTTCCGTTTGATTTCTTTCGCTCCTCCGACCACGTTTCAAACTCAGCAGCACGGCTTGGCGCTTTTCGATGTGCAGCCTTTGGCCACGAGTAGTCTTCGGTAGCGGCCTCCGTTACATCAGATTCAACTTCAAAAGTAAGATCCCCGTAGCCTGTCGAGAGCACAAGCTTGCCGTCCTTCGCAAACTTCGTAACGATGCCTTCGAAAGTCGTACCTTCAGGAGTAGTGACACTATCCGCGTGCAGTCGAGCCGCCCCGAGGATGGCGGCTGATACGACTAGGAGCAGGACCGACTTTCGCATTTTGGTCTCCCTTTACGAATCGATGACGTGTGCATCGCAATCCAGATACAATCTTCATGGATCAAGCCTACTAACCACATTGCCGTTTTGCGAGCGGCTGTTTTCCGTTCTCGTGCGTCCTCCCGGCAGCATGGCGAGGCGTCAGCCCGGGACGCCAGTCCCGGGCCTTCGTGGGGTGCGACGTACGCAAAGGCCCGGCATTGGCATGCCGGGCTGACGAGGAGCGCTGGATTGCCGGTGTGTTTGCGTTGAAGGGTGTTTGGTTGGGGTGGCCCGTCTTACGCGGTATGCCCCTCGCTTACGCAAGGGGCCAAGCTCTGCTAGGGCGTCCAGCCGGGCAGCTTCGATGCCTGTTTGAGCCACTTTGTGAACTGCTTTTCGTCCAGCGGCTCGTTCTCGCGGATGTGAAGGTAGCGCACTTCCTTGTGCTTCGATTTCTCGGGCGGCTCGGGTTTCAGTGACGTGCCGTTGAAGAACGCGACCTTGATGTACTTCGCGAAGCAGTGGAAGTTGAGCAGCCAACCCTTGCCCTCGACCCCGTAGAACGGCGAGTTCCATTTCACCGCCTTGCGCACGCCGGGCAGGATGCGCGTGATCAGCGCGTCGATACTCTTACCGGCGTCATGCTTCCATCCTGGCATGGCATCGATGTAGGCCTGCACCGGCGCGTCGCCATCGCTCTTCGCGATCTGCGGGTTGCCGCCTGACAGCAGCTTCGGCTTCGTTCTCCTGTCGGCCATCGTGTTTGCTCCGGGCGAATGGAGGTCAGAGGCCGGAGATCAGAGATCAGGGAACTGCGGTGGGGAACTCAATCATTTCCTGGCCTCCGACCTCCGGTCTCTAACCTAAGTCCGCGCGCCTTTGCTTTTCGGTACGTTGTGCGTCTTGTTGTAGGCGATCGCTTCGCGCAGCAGGGACTTGAATGCGGTCTTGTTGATCTTGTCGCCCTCGCGGATGTCGATGGCGCGCCACTTGTTGCCGCCGAGCCCGTTGTTGAACACCTGCTTCGGATCCTTCAACTGCGCGCCGTGCATGAACGTGACCTTCACCTTGTCCTTGAAGGCGTTGGCGTTGACGTACATGCCCTCGTGCGACCAGACCGGCGTGCCGACCGGGTT
>JAGQRI010000288.1 GCA_020425515.1 Planctomycetota bacterium
CTGCAGCCTCACTGCGCCTGGCGCGGGCGCAGACGCCGGCGGCACCAAGACCACGGCCGAGCGCAAATCCGACCACTGGCTGGTGAACGGCCGCAAGGCCTGGATCACCAACCCGCACTACGCCAAGACCTGCATCTTCACCGCCAAGACCAACCCGAACCCGGACAAGGGCAAGGGCATCACCGCGTTTATCGGCGAGCTCGGCACGCCCGGCTTCAAGGTGGAGGCGAAGGAAGACAAGCTCGGCATGCGCAGCTCCGACACCGCCCAGCTCGTGTTCGAGGACATGAAGCTGCCGCTGGACGCCGTCGCGGGCGGCGAGCCGCAGGTGGACGTCGGCTTCCCCAAGTTCATGAAGACGCTCGCGGGCGGGCGCATCAGCATCGGCGCGCTCGCGCTGGGCATCGCCGAGGGCGCGTACCAGAAGGCGCTCGAGTACGCCCGCCAGCGCAAACAGTTCAACAAGCCGATCGGCACCTTCCAGGGCGTCGCGTTCATGCTGAGCGACATGGCCATGGAGATCAGCGCCGCCCGCCACCTCGTGTACCACGCCGCGCGCCTCCGCGACGCCGGGCAGGACTTCGGGCTCGCCGGCAGCATGGCCAAGCTGTACGCGAGCGAGGTAGCCATGAAGACCTGCACCAACGCCATCCAGGTAATGGGCGGCGTAGGCTACACCCGCGAGTACGACGTAGAGCGCATGCTGAGGGACGCCAAGCTCTGCGAAATAGGCGAAGGCACCAGCGAAGTACAGCGCCTGGTAATCAGCCGCCAAATCCTCGGCGACCTCAGAAACGTCTAACGTGATGCGGGCGCCTCGCCCGCACCGCCCGCGGCAACCGGAGCAACCCCATGCACCGAACGCTTCTCCCGCTGATCCTGATCGCCCTGCTGCTGCCGGCCTGCGGCGGGGGCGACAACAAGCAGGCCGAGGCGCAGGCCGCGCTCGAAGCCGCCAGGCCCGAGTACGAGGCCCGTAAGGCCAACATCGAATCCGCGCTCAAGCAGGCCGCCGAGTGGCAGGCGAAGGACGGCGTGCCCGCGCTGGAATGGGGCGACCGCCCCGCGCCGAAGTTCCTCGATGTGCGCAAGAACAAGTTCGACAAGGAAGCCAACGCGCGCGTGTTCGAGCTAAAGGACGGCGCGCTCAACACCGACGCGCTGAGCATGCTCGGCTTGTTCGCCGACCGCGAGTGGCCGAAGCGCCAGGAGGAGCAGCTCGACGGCAAGGCGCTGACCAAGGGCGCCGCGGAAAGCGCGCTCGAGAAGTACAAGGGCGTGCGCTACCTGTGCCTGCTGATCACGGACGATTTCAAGGAGGCCGAGTTCGGCTCGGGCACGCTGTTCACGATCAAGTTCCAGCCCGGCCACTGGAAAGGCCGCGCGCTCTACTTCGACCTGGAAGAGAACAAGCTGATCGGCGGCAAGCAGATCGAAGCAACCAACAGCAGCAAGATCGATTTCAAAACCAAGGACCTGAAGCCCGAAGAACAACAAAAAGCCGCCCGCCAAGCCGCCGAAGAAGACCTAAGAGCCCAGATCCTACAAGCCGCCCAAAACCCGTAGTCAGCCGCCAAATCTTCGACGACTTTCAAAATGTGTAGTTCACCGCCTTAGCAGTTCAATTGGCCGAGGTGAGCGCCAGTTTGCTACGTCGGGTGTGCGGAAGCTCAGCTTGATCACACCGTCCTTCTTTAGTTTTGCTAGAACATCCTTCGAATGCTGGCGCTTCACGCCGTGTGCATAGCATATACGCATTACATCCAACTCAGATGTTACGGCTCCGGACCGGATTGCGGTTTCCAACTCAACTTCGAACGCATCAGTCTTGGTAGGCTTCTTGAAGCCGAGATACTTCTGGTTCCTGACGAGGTTGTCGCGGTGAATGTCAAAGTTTGCCTCGCCACTCGTGGCGTCTTTTCGCCAAGTTACTTGAAGAAATTTATCAATGCCGAGCGGGTGGGCAGAACCAAACACCAGCCCGTAGATGTTCGCGCCTTTCTTGATTGAGAAAGGCGCAACGAAGTACTCCGAGTTCGGAGGAAGCAGTCCTCTATAGTAGTCACACACGGCCCGATGTACGTGGTAGGAATCATCGGGTCGCTCGATCTTCTGCTTGATCGCCGGATGATCGGCGAAGCGATGCAGCGTTGACGAGCTAATGAAGAAGAGAAAGTCGCAGCGTGGTGAACCCGCCAAAGTCCGAAACACTGCGTCTCCGACTTCGCTCACTCCGAACTGATCGATGAAGGCCAGTTTGGCTGCATTCGGATCGGCGAAGATGTTGCTATTCGCCTCCAAAGCTCGCTGAAACTTCAATGCTCGCACATCCAATCGAATCCCGTCCAGTTGCAGCTTGTGAGAGCTAATGTTGTTTTTCAACTTCGCAACTTTTTGAGCGTCACCGTCATACAGGTGTACATGCTTGCTGACGTGATCCCAGCCAGGCTGGTCTCGATAGTTGTTGATCTGTCGCAGCAGCCGTAGCGGGCTGCCCCACGTGGCCGCCGAGTCCGTGCCGGGGCCGGCAAAGAAGTCGAAGACGTGGAGGGACTTGCAGATAGGGGTTGGTCGTGAAAGGAATACTGGGAGCCACTCTTTGGCGTAGAGCTCGAAGATATCAAGCTTCGTGAGGGTGCCTTCATCAAACGGTTCGTTGTGAAAGTCCGCCGTTTTCATGGATACAAAGCCACCTCGAACTGTTCCCGAAGTTCCTTGCGTAGACCTAGCGATGGGGCCTCTGGTAGCTCCGCAGGTGGAAACTCGTCGTGGGTTCTTCCATCAAGAGTTCTACCTGTACGCTTCTTTCTTACGCCACCCCACTGCTTGAAGAAGA
>JAGQRI010000289.1 GCA_020425515.1 Planctomycetota bacterium
TTTGGTAGCGGGGGCAGGACTCGAACCTGCGACCTCAAGGTTATGAGCCTTGCGAGCTGCCATCTGCTCCACCCCGCAGTTTTCAACGGCTTCGGGCCGGGGCCCGTTGCGCGAGGGGCTATAGATACTTGCGTGTCTTTGCAGCGTCAATAGGGCGCGCTTGCGGAATCTTAACGCCCGTCAGCGCTGCTTCTCGGTGAATTGTTCCTTCTTGTAGGCCACCAGTGGCACCTCGTAGCCGGGCGTGATCTTGCCTGACTTCACGAACGGGGCGGGGTGGTCGAACTCGTCCGCGACGGCCGTCGCCTTCAGCTTCACGACCGGCTTGCCCTTGTCGTCCAATTCGTAGATGCGGAACACCCTGGGCAGCAGCAGGTCCGGGCGGCGCTTGTCCTTGGGTACGTCGTTCTGAAGATCCACCAGGTGCGGCAGCGCCACCCATTGGTTCGGCTCGAACGTCAGTTCCGTTTCGGCGCCGTCCTTCTGGTTGGCCAGCGCGAACCGCAACTGCACCTGGGCGATCGCGTGCGGGAACTTCCAGTCGCCGGCCGAGCCGATCGGCAGGTCCGCAACGAAACGTACAACCACTCGTTCGCGCCCTCCGCCCTCAAGCTTGCGGCCGTATTTGACGAAAACCCAGGTGCGCCAGGTCGCACCGCTGCTGGGGTCGTGGTAGTAGTCGCGGCGGATGAAGGTCAGCCCGCCGTGCTCTTCATCCTGTTCGACGCCGGTGAAAATCAACAGCTTGCGGGCCTGCAACTGCGTGACGAGATCGTCGTAAGCCTTGCCGACGTTCGCGGCCTTGCGTTTGCGCCAGTCGCCGCCCTTGCCGTTGCAGTCGTAGTAGTCGTCGTTGTTCGCAGCGCCGCCGCCGTCGATGGATTGCACCAGCCAGCTTCCGCCCAGGTTGTCCTCGGTCCGGATGCGCCCGTCGCCGCCGCGGCCTTTTTCACCGTACAACTCGATCAACCGGCCGTTCTTTTCGTTTTGGCCCTTGTTGGCGGCGATCTTGATGTCGAAGGCGAGCAGCGTGCTGCGGATCTGGCCGATCTCCGTGAAGCGGCGCACGAGTTTGCTGAGTCGCTGGATCACGCGCGGGTTGCGCATGCTGTCGCAGCCGGGCCAGCTGACCACGGCCAGAGTGTGGCGCAGCAACTGCACGTCTTTGACGTCGGCCAGCTTCTCGCCGCCTTCGAATTCAGGGTTCATCACCGGCTCGAGGAATGCCAGCACGCCGCGCCCCAGGTCGATCAGTCCGCCGTGGCTCTCCGGTGAGATCTGCGGCAGCGGGATGTCGTCGCTGTAGCTTTCGTCGCCTTCGGGTACGGCGCGGCGCGTGTCGCCGTCGGGGCCGGGGATCTCGACCTCGCCCCAGCGGTAGACGTCGCTCAATACGAAAGTCTTCGCGTGCTCGATGGTGCGCACGCCGGCGCAACGCACGCGCTGCAAGCTGACCGCGCAGCCGCGCCAGGCCTCGAAGCGGGCGAGTTCGCGGGTTTCGCCGTCCGGCCTGGGCTCGCGCATTTCGGCCAGGATGTCCTCGCCGTCCTTGCGGGCGACGATCAACCCAAGGCCGAACGGGTCGCGCTTGACGGTGTCGGTGTAGCGGTCGGGCGGGAACGCGCCGCCGAGCAGTTCGGTTGGGTTCAGCGCGCCGTCCTTCAAGTCCAGGTGCAGCAGTTTGCCCGGCTGGGGTGTATTGCTTTCGAGGATGCCCAGCGAATGGGTCCGTGAGGCATCGCGTTGCGGAGCCTGCGGCAGGCTGCCGGCGTCCCAGGTGATGACGGCGAGGCTGTCGTTGTTGATCCACACCGGGCGGGCGTACGTCTGCACGTCCGACTCCGCGACCAGCTTCCAGTCCTCGGTGCTGAACACACGCAGCGTGATCTGGAACTTGCCCTCCACCCTTTTGAAGACGCGGAAGGCGATACGCTTGTTGTCCGGCGAAACAGTCGGCGCGTCGATGAAGTCGGCCGAGCTGAAAACGATCGAGTCGGCCGGCACCTCGCCGTTCGCGTCGGGCGCGCTGTCATCAACCCGCAGCACCTGGTTCTGGCCTTTGCCGAGTTTCTGGTACGGGTCGTAGTGCAGCACGAACGGCTTGCCGTCGATGGTGAAGACCGCCACCAGCGTACGCCGGAACGCGTTGCTGTCCGGCGAAAGGAAGTGCGTCGCGCGGGAGTACTTGCCGGTCGTGGCATCGAAGTGCCACAGTTCAGTCTGCGGATAGCCGCCCGTCGCCGCACCGCTGTTGTGCGGCCAGCCCAGCGGGTCGGGTGCGGGCAGCCCGGGGTCGCCGGCGTACTCGGACAGCCCTTCGCCGCCTGCACCTGGCGGGTTTTCCAGCAGCAGCCAGCCCCCGCGCGCGTCCGGCTGGGCGACGGCGATGTCGTGCGCGAATGCGGGCGCCGCGATCAGCAGTAATAGAAGGAAGAAAAAGGTTCGGGTCATGTTTGTCGGTTCGGGGAAACCACGGGGCCCAGTGCTTATACGAATCGGCAGGCGCGCGGCAGGACCCCAAATCTTTCCAGGTCAGATAAAGCCGTGCCTGCCTGCAAGTTCATCCAGTTTCCGCAGCGCGGTTTCTTCCAGCGGCTCGGCCTTTGCCAGCGTCTCGAATTCATCGGGCGGCAGCGGGGGGCACAGCACGCAGGCCACGCCCGGCTGTGCCAGCACCCAGCCGACGGCGAGCTGCGCGGGGTCGCCTAATCCGGCGAGATCCTTCGCAAGCGCTACGCCCGCCGCGAACTTCGGCTGGGTGAAGAACTCGTCGCGGTCTTCATCCGTGAATTCTTCCTCACCGCTGAAGCGTCCGGTGAGCAGTCCCGACAACAACGGGTCCGAGGCCAGGAAGCCGATGCCTTTCGATTCGCACCAGGGCAGCAGGTCTTTCAGCGCGCGGCGGTTCAGCAGGCTCAGCGGCGCCTGCACGGTCTGCAGTTTGATGTGCCCGGTCAGCGCCTCGAGTTGCGGCACAGAATAATTGCAAACTCCCAGCCAGGTTGCGTGCCCCGCGCTGAGGATGTCCTGCAGCCCCCGCGCGGTCTGGATCGGCGACGTATCGTCCGGCCAGTGCACCTGGTACAGGTCGATGCGCTCGGTCTTCAGGCGGAACAGGCTGTCGTGGCACTGGTTGATCAGGTTGGCGCGCGAGTTGTCGAGTACCAGTTCGCCGTGAAACGCCAGGCGCGGCCCGGCCTTGCTGGTGATGAACAGCTTGTCGCGATCCAGCCCCTGCAGCGTCCGCCCGAGGACCTCCTGCGCGTGCCCGTTGGCGGTGATCCAGTCGCTGTCGATCAAGTTCACCCCCAACTCGATGGCGCGGCGGATGCACGCGGCTGCATCATCTTCACCGGATACGGAGGGGTCTTCGCTTTCCGGCGCGAGGATGGCCAGTTGGCGCAACGGTTGCGATGCCGTGGGTGGGGCTGAAAGGCTCAGCCCGATTTGCCCTACCTCGGGGCCGCCACGAAACAGTGAACGCATGCGCATGTGAGGATGCTAACTTACTGATTCACAAATGCTCGTTAACGAGGGCCGGGATGAGCTGGCCACAAAAACACGAAAACACGAAAGACACTGCCGCAAAACAGAATTCACGGCAGGCACCCTCTTTCGCGCTTTTGCGTTTTTGCGGCTGACCGACGTGCATGGCGGAAGACGCGGACAACGAAAAGAAGCCCGAAGACGAAGGCGAGACGCTGCTGGATGTAGGCGGCGGGGTCGTCAACGTACCCGAGGATGCCGCGACCGTGCCGGACGGGTCGACGCCCGGCGAAACGCTGCTCGAGATCGGCCAGCCTTCGATCTACGCCGACCCGGAGATGCAGCAGACACTGCTCAATCTTGCGGACGGGGAAGCCACCACCAACCCGCAAAGCCAGGCTGAAACCCGGCGCGTCGCCCCATCAGCCGCGCTGGGCGGGCGGCGCTACGAGTTGCGGGGCGAAATCGGGCGTGGCGGCATGGGCGTAGTGCTGAAGGCCTTCGACCGCGACCTGAAGCGCGACGTCGCCCTGAAGGTCACCCGCAGCGACCGCACCGGCAGCCTCAGTGTCGCGCGCTTCGTTGAAGAGGCGCAGGTTACCGGCCAGCTCAGCCATCCGAACATCGTGCCCGTCCACGAGCTCGGGCATGAGCCGGGCGGCAAAACGTTCTTCACCATGAAGCTGGTTGAGGGCAACAGCCTGGCGCGGATCCTGCGGCGGCTGCGTTCGGGTGATGAGTCGGCGCGCGACCAGTTCCCGCTGACGCGCCGGCTGTACATTTTCGGGCAGTTGCTGAACTGCATGGCCTACGCCCACGACCGCGGTGTGATCCACCGCGACCTCAAGCCGGACAACGTCATGATCGGCGACTACGGCGAGGTGATGGTGATGGACTGGGGCCTGGCCAAGGTGCAGAACAAGCCGGAGCTGATCAGCAAGATCACCACCACGCGCCTGCAGACGCCCGGCAGCGAAACCCTCGACGGCACCATCATCGGCACGCCCGCCTACATGCCGCCGGAGCAGGCCCGCGGCGAACGCGACAAGATTGACGAGCGCAGCGACATCTACAGCCTGGGCGCGATCCTGTACGAGATGCTGTCGATGCACCCGCCGTATGAGGCCGCGACCGCCAGCGAACTGGTTCGCCGCGTCGCCACCGAGCCGCCGCCGCCGCCCAGCGAGCGCAACCCGGGCGCCGTGATCCCGCGCGGGCTGGAAAGCATCGTCATGCGCTGCCTCGAGCCGGAGCCGGACAAGCGCTTTCAAACCGTGCAGGACTTGCAGCAGGCGCTGGAGACTTACGAGGAACAGGTTGAGTCATCCGCCGACGAAGGACTGTTCTTTTCGCTGCTGGGCAAGACGTTCGCGTTTCTGGTGGTGGCGTCGAGCTTCCTGGCGACGGCGGTGATCCTGCTCGGCGCCGACAACCTGTACCTGAAGCAGCACCTTTATGACCCCGGCATCCTGTCCGGGCTGACGGTGCTCTCGTTCGGCACGATGATCGTGTGGCTGTACCTCAAACCCTGGGCGGCCTTCGACGCGACGCACGGGCTGCTGCTGTGGCAGCGCGCCGGCATCAAGCAGGAGGACCTTCGCGGCTACTTCGTGGCGGAAGCCTCGCGGCGCGCCAAGTGGTCGTATTTCGCGGCGGCAGACTTCACGCTGATCTACGCCATCGCGACGCGCAGCGTGGCCGTGGCGATCGTTTCGATCCAGATGTTCGGCGCCGCGCTTATGTGCCTGCTGGCGGTTGGCGCGCTCGAACAAGGCACCTACCGCAAACTCGACGCGCTGGACGCGATCTCCGGCCAGGACCGCCGCGACATGCTGTTCCGCTGGATGGTCGTCGTGCTTGTGCTCGCGCTGTCGGTGTTCTTCATGGACCAGGCCGGCTGGGAGTGGAAGTTGCAGCGCATGCCCGCGGACTTCCGACGCGGCACGTTGATGGTGCACCTTGTGGCGATCCTGGCCGGCGTGTGGGTGATCGCGCAGATCGGCCACCCGACGCGCGAGGTCAACCGTGCCATGCGCATGCTGCTCAGCAAACGCATGACGCCCGAGCAGCGAGAAAAAGTCGCCCCGATGGCGCGCGCGTTTGCCAGCAACGCGGTGCTGTTCGGCGCGATGGGGTCGCTGGCGTGGCTGGGGATGATTTCGCCGGGGCTGCTGGTGCCGAACCACGACGTCTCGGCAACGCATTACATGATGGCGCTGACGCCGCTGTGGGGCGGGATCCTCTGGAGCTGGTTCTTCCGCATCCGCGCCGGCAAGATTATCGCCGCGCCGTCTGATGAACTGGTGCGCCGCTACAACGAGTATCGGCAGAATCCCAACACGCCCAAGTCCGGCAAGCTCGCGTATTTCATCGCGTGGCTGCCGTTCCTGATCGCAGGCGTGATCGCCGCCATCCTCCTGATCCAGCGCGGCCCCTGAGATCGGTCGTCAGCCCGGGACGCCAGTCCCGGGAATTCATGACAGGGCGCAGGCGAACTGCAAAGGCCCGGCATGCGCATGCCGGGCTGATGGTGGGCTGGGGCATCTTCAGCCTTTGTGTCCAGAGATTGTGGACGCGTGGCACCGGCAATCCTGCCGGTGGTCGGGGTGCTTGCGCCACGACGATTCGAGCCGAGCAAGCTCGGCTCGC
>JAGQRI010000290.1 GCA_020425515.1 Planctomycetota bacterium
GACGGCGGCTGGGGCTACTACGATTTCGGCAACTCGCTCAAGCGCCCCAGCGGCGACATCAGCACGACATTCAGCACGGCCGCGGCGCTGGTCGCGTTGCGCGAGGCACGCCGCATCGACCTGCCGATCCACGACCACAACATCCAGATCGCGCTGGACTACCTCGAGCGCCTGCGCGTCCCCAACGGCGCGTACTTTTATTCAACCGGGCACAAGTACTCGCCGATGTGGGACCCCAACCTGCCGCGCGGCAGCCTCGGGCGCAGCCAGGGCGGCGACAACGCGCTGTTCACGTGGGACCGCACGATCACGACCGACACGCTCAAGAAGCAGCTCGATTATTTCTTCAAGGATCACGTCTTCATCGAGATGGGCCGCAGCCGCGAATACCCGCACGAGGCCTGGTACGCGACCGCGCCCTACTACTATTACTACGGCCACTACTACGCCTCGCGCAACGTGCTGGCGCTGCCGGAAGACATCCGCGCCGGGTACTCCGACAAGCTCGCCAAGCTGGTGGTAGCCGGCCAGTACGACGACGGCAGCTTCTGGGACTACCCGCTCTACGGCTACACCAAGGCCTACGGCACCGGCTACGGCGTCATGATCCTCAGCAACCTAAAGAAAGCAGCCCGGACAAGCCCCTGACGGATTCAGGATTCAGAATTCAGGGTGCAGAGCAAACACACTGAATCCTGAATTCATGATTCTGAATCCGAATCACCACTTGATCGCGCCGAACATGTTCAGCATGGCGAACATCTGCTCGGCCTTGGCGGGGTCCAGCCCTTGCATCGGCGGGCGCGTTGCGTACCGGCCGAAACCCTTCTTCTGCAGGATCGCCTTCACCGCCGGCATCAGCCCGAACTTTTCCAGCATGCCGCGCACGCTGTTCAACTTGGCCTGCTGGTCCGGCTTCACGCGAATCTTCGCCACCAGGTCCGGTACCACGCTGGCGCAGGCGCTGATGCTGCCCCGGCCGCCCTCGGCGTAGCACTTCGCCACCAGCTTGTCGTGGCCGACCATGTATGCGCCGTCAGCAAATCGCGGCTGCAGGCGGGCCATCTCGGTTTCATCGCCGCTGCTGTCCTTGACGCCGACCAGCCGCTCGTGCCCGCCGATCGCGTCCAGCAACTCGTCGCCGATCGGCACGCCCGTCACTTGCGGGATGTGGTACAGCAGCACCGGCAGCTTCGCCTCATCCAGCACGCGCCTGAAAAATTCCGCCAGCCCGGCCACCGGCGCCTGCCGGAAATACCACGGCGGCGGGCACAGCATGGCCTCGAAGCCGACATTGGCCGCGTGCGCCGCCAGCTCCAGCACGTCCGGCAGCGCACAGCCGCCCGCGTTCAGCAGCAGCGCGAGCCCGGTGTCGGCATCGACGGCAGCCTCCGCGACCTGCTTGCGCTCGGTCAAAGTGAAGGAAGGAAACTCGCCGTTGGTGCCGAGGATCAGCGCGCCTTCCAGCCCCTCGCTCGCCAGCCAGGCCAGGTGCTTCCCCAGCGCGGGGGCGTCAAAAACGCCGCCCGCATCCAGCGGCGTAGGAACGGGTGCAAAGGAACCCTCGGGTAGGTACATTGTGCGCTCTGCGGAAATGGTCAATGTTCAATGGTCAATGAAGCCGGCCACAATTGAACATTGATAATTGGTCATTGAACATTCGGAAGACCGTCGATGAGCACTCAGCGTTCACAGAAAAACCTCACCGTGATGTTCACCGACATCTCGGGCTTCACCAAGCACACCGAAACCATCAGCCGCGACGCGCTGATGTCGCGCCTCGACACCCACAACGAACTGCTGATGCCGATCATCGCCCACTTCGAGGGCAAGATCGTCAAGACCATCGGCGACGCCTTCCTTATTACATTCGAGTCGCCCACCAACGCCGTGCAGTGCGGGCTGTTCATGCAGCACACCCTGCGCAAGTACAACGCCGACAGGCCCGACCCCGAGCAGATCCACATCAAGGTCAGCATCAACAGCGGCGAGGTCACGGTCACCGAAAACGACGTGTTCGGCGACCCCGTCAACGTCGCCGCGAAAATCGAGAAGGCCACCAACCCGGACGAAATCTACTTCACCGAGGCCGTCTTCCTTGCGATGGTCAAGGCCGAGGTGCCGACCAGCTTCGTCAAGACCTTCCGCCCCAAGGGCGCCGAAAGCACCGAGATCAAGCTGTACAAGGTCGCCCAGGATGAAGCCGACGAGCGCTACCAGAAAATCATCGCCGGCACGCACATCGACGCGGAGAAAAACAAGACCCGCGTGCTCGAGCTTTCCAACGTGGCCGAGAAGGAGTTCGTCCGCTACCAGGACACCCTCGACGCGCTGGTGGAAGGCCAGTCCAGCAATTCGCGCGCGGTGGTGATCGGCGTGATCGTCGGCGCGGTGATCCTGGCCGTGGCGTTGATCATCGGGCTGTCGATCTTCGCGGGCGGCAGCAAGGACGCGCCCAACGAGCAACTCGCCAAGGACGTGCGCAGCTACCTCAGCAGCGACAAACCCGGCGAGGCGCGCACCCGCATCGAGAACTACATCAACGAGTTCGGCGCCGACGACACCACCGAGACGCTGCTCGGCGAGGTCCAGGACTACGAGGTCCGCGTCGTCGTCGCCAAGGCCGACCGCCTGATCGAGCAAGGGCTGCCCGAGGACGCCCGCAGCGCGATCAAGGAGTACTTCGGCCCGCGCGACCTGACCGAGGCGGCGAAGCAAGGGCTCAGCCGCGCCGACGCCTACATCGAGTGCCGCCAGTTGATCGAGGACGGCAAGGCGAAGGAAACGCAGGAAACCCTCAAGCGCGCGTTCGGCGACAACAACCCCAGCCCCGAGATCAAGGACCTGCGCAAGAAGGCCGACGCGCTGATCGAGGCCGACCG
>JAGQRI010000030.1:0-26013 GCA_020425515.1 Planctomycetota bacterium
CGTCGACTGGTTCATGAAGAAGTATTTGAAAGTCTGGCAGGATACTACGCAGTATTTTGCGGATCAGGCTGCGCTCAGGCCTCACGACGGCATGGTCGGCAAGGTCGGCAACAAGTTCGAGTACAACCGCGAGAAGATCTACGACCTCGTGCGTGCCGACGCCAAGGACAGGATCAAGAATTTCGACTACGAAGAACAGATGCGCAAGTTCATGAGCCGCTCGGCCACGGGCATCAACGCGGCCATCGGCGGCAGCCTGATCGGAATCGGCGGTGCGGTCGCGGTGTTGGCGGCAGGCGCGGCGACCAGCCTGGCGGTGGACATCACCGGCGTGACGGCCGGTATCGTGCTGACCGGCCTGTCACTGGCGGTGCTGCCGTTCCAGCGCCGCAAGATCAAGGCCGAGTTCAGCACGAACGTGACTGAGTTGAAGCAAGCGCTCGCGGACGTGCTGGAAAACCAGATCCGCAAGGAAGCGCGCGAGGCCGTGGAGAAGATCCGCGAGAGCTTCGGCCCGTTCTTCGACTACGTGAACCGCACCACCGGCAGTGTCGAGGAATCGATCAAGACGGTGAAAGACATCCGCGAGAGCTTCAAGCAGCTCAAGATGAAGTTCGGCATGACCCTCGAAGAAGAAAAGGACGCCATCCAGGCGCGCGAAACCAGCAAGCTTAACAAGGCCGAACTGGAAGCCAAACAGGCCGAAGAGGCGGGCGAACAGCCGGCTGAGAAAGAGGCCGACGAGAAGGCGAAAGTACAAACCGAGGAACCACAGGCCGAGCCCGAAGAAGAAAAGCCCTCCGGCGAGGCGGAGCACGCGGCAGGTGAAGAGGACAAACCCGCCGAGTCAGAAGAAGCTGATGAGACGGATGGCTGAACCGGAAAACTGAAGAGCAACCACAGGTAGACATAAGTGAACATGCCCCGGGCCGCTCTTTCGGCAATCCGGGGCATGTTCACTTATGTCTACCTGTGGTTTCAAACCGCTAGAATATCCACTGCAGTTGCAGGCGGATTTCCTGGAAGTTGCGCCAGTCGCCCTTGCGAACGCCGCGTGCCAGCGCGCCGCGCCCATGGGGTAACTGTTGCGTGACGTAGCGGTAGTCGAGCTGCAGCTTCAGGTTGTCGCCGTGAATGAACCAGCTTACCCCGCCGCCGTACTCGTAGCTGTCCGCGCCGAACGCGTCGCCGTCGACTTCCGCATTGCTGCCGATCTGCCGCGACTTGAACTCGTCGAAATCGACCATGCTGAAGCGTGCGGCGATCAATAGCCGGTCGCGCAGCACGAAGTAGCCGACGTCGATCGTCGCGCCGTAGTCAGTAAGCGCTTTGGCGAGATACTGGTCCTGGGCCAGGTTGAACTCTTTCAGTGCGCCGCGGGCGGAGAAGTTCACCGTGCGCATGTGCAGCGCCCAGTTGACGCTCAGGCCGATCCAGCGGAAGTGCCCGTCGACCGTGGCGTGGAAGATCTGCGCGTCAACGCGCTTGCGACCGCTGGCGGGCGGGGCGAGCGAAGCGCCGGCGTTGCTGTTGTAGTAGATGTTGTCGAGGAAGGTGGTAAAGCCGTCGACGCGGGCGCTCATCCAGTTGGCGGCGATGCCCACCATGAAGAACCACGCCGCGGAATCTTCCAGCGAATCAATGTCCACCATGTGGCGGAAAACCTCGCCCATCGGGTGGAACTCGACGCGCGCGGCCACCATCATCTGGCCGTCCACGAGCTGGCTGAAGTTGTCGCCGTTCACTTTCCAGTCGCTGTTGCGGAAGCCGCCGTCGAAATGTTCGGTCATCTTCTGGTCGGAAACGTGCACGCCGTCGGCCGCGATCGTGCCGCGCCCCTGCGCGCCGTCGGTGCCGGCCAGTACGCCGTTGAAAATGCCGACTTCCCAGAGCAGCAGGCCTTCATCGAACGCGGTGTCGTAAAGCCCCAGGCGCCCCGATACCTCAATGCCCTTGCCCCAACCTTGTGTGAACGCTTCGTCGGCGATGGCGCGGTCGGGCAGTCCGGTGTGTTCGTGGTCGACGAGGTATTCCCAGGTGGCGGGGACGCGCATCTGCCCGACGGTGAGGTTGAAGTAGGACTCGGGGGCCCAGCGGAAGAAGCAGTCCTCAACGCGGACGACGTTGCCCCATGACCACACCAGCCACAGCCGGTACTGGAAGCTGGGGTCGAAAATATACCCGTGCATGAACGTGCGCACGCTCGGGAATCGGAAGTTGTTGAAGTCGCGCCCGTTGTCGCCGTGGGGGCCTTCCGCGCGCGTGTCGTGATAGGTGAAACGGAACTGCACGGCCGTGTGGATGTTGATTTCGAAGCCATCGGTTTTGAATCCGAGGCCGGACTTGTCCACCGTCGTGGTGGTCTCGGACTCTTCGTCTTCGTGGGCAAGCAGGCCGGGCGCCAGCAATACAGCGACCAGCGCCAGCAGCATCAGGTGGCGCATGGGTACTCCTTTCCGGCCTGTGATTCTAGTTCGATACCGCGCGGAAGGTAGCGAAACGTGCGGCGTTAAAGGGTAGCGCCCGCCGAGTCGTCAGCGGGCGCCGCAGGGTCACCGCCAAGGGAAATCAGACCTTCATGACGTCGGCGGTCTTCTTCTCGAGTGTGTCGTCGATTTCCTTGTTGAACCTGTCCGTGAGCTTCTGGATTTCCTCCTTCAGCCCGCGGTGGTCGTCTTCGGTCAGGACGCTGTCTTTCAGGCTGCCGTCGGCGTGCTTGATCGCTTCGTGCCGCGCGTTGCGGATGCCGACCTTGGACTTTTCGGCGATTTCCTTCAGCTGCTTCACCAGGCGCTCGCGGTTTTCCTGGGTCATCGCCGGGATGCGGCAAATGATCACCTTGCCGTCGTCGCTGGGTGTGAGGCCGATGTTTGCTTCAAGGATCGCCTTGCTGATGTTCTTGGTCTGGCTGGCGTCGAAGGGCTTGAGCGTGATCGTGCTCGCGTCCGGCGTGCTGATGGTGGCGGCCTGCTTCAGTGGCGTCGGCGCGCCGTAGTAGTCGAACTTGATGTTCTCGACCATCGCGGGGTTTGCCCGGCCTGCGCTGATGCCTACGAACTCGTTGTGCAAGTGGTCCACGACGCTCTGCATCGCTTCTTCGGTTTCCAGCATGATCGTGTCGTAGTCGCGTGACATGGTCGCCTCCGTTAGCCGGGCGTAAGTTATAGGTTAAGCAGTTTCAGGGTAAACCGTGGATCGCCCGAATCACGACTCAATCAGCGTGCCGACGTCCTCACCCCGGATGGCGCGCTCGATGTTGCCCGGGACGTTCATGTCGGTGACGAACACCGGCATCTTGTGCTCGCGGCAGAGCGCGATGGCGGTCTGGTCCATGAAGCGCAGGTTCTTTTCCAGCGCCTCCTGGTAGGTCAGCTTCGTGAATCGCTTTGCGTCGCCGTTTGTCTTGGGGTCCTTGTCGTAAACGCCGTCCACCTTGGTGGCTTTGATGATCACGTCGCAGCCGAGTTCAATGGAGCGTTGTGCCGCCGCGGTGTCCGTCGTGAAGTGCGGATTGCCGGTGCCGGCCGCGATGATGACCACCCGGCCTTTCTCCATGTGCCGGATCGCGCGGCGGCGTACCCAGCGCTCCGCCACGCGAGGTACGTCCAGGCTGCTCAGCACACGCGTTCCAAGCCCGATGCTTTCGCAGGTGTCCTGCAATGCGATGGCGTTCATGACCGTCGCCAGCATGCCCATGTAGTCGGCGGTGGATTTCTGGATGCTCGGTACGTTCAGCTGCGCGCCGCGAATGAAGTTCCCGCCGCCCACCACCACGGCCAACTCAACGGGAATCGCGAGTATGTCCTTGACGGTCTGCGCAATCGACAGCATCCGGTCGCCGTCGACGCCCATGCCCTTGTCGGGGCCCAGGGCCTCGCCGGAGAGTTTCAGCAACGGCCGCCTGTACTTCGATGCGCTCATTGTGGCCACTTGTACTCCATGCGCGCCGGTGAAACCAGAGCCTGTAAACCGCGTGTTTTAGCGCCTTCCGCACCGCTTGCGCCCCCAAGACCGGGGGTTAGAATCACCGGTCCGGCCCACAAACGGACTCAGAACAACAGGATCGAGACATGGCAGACGCAGACGCACCGCAGATTGCCTACGGGCTTCAGGGAGTCGTCATCGACGACACTCACATCTGCAAGATCGACGGAGAAGTCGGCAAACTCTACTACTACGGTTACAGCATTGAGGACCTGGCCGAGCACTGCAGCTACGAAGAAGTCGTCTATCTGCTGCTGAAAGGCGAGTTGCCCAATGCGGAGCAACTGGCCCAGCTCAAGAAGGAACTCGGCGCCGCGCGCGGGTTGCCCTATGGCGTTCGCGACGTCATCAAGAGTGCGCCGAAGACCTCCATTCCGATGGACGTTCTGCGTACCGCCGCCAGTGCGCTGGCCCTGACCGACCCCGCACCCGCCGACAACACCGAGCAGGGGCGTTACAACAAGGCCATCCGCCTGATCGCCCAGTTTCCTGAAATCGTCGCGGCCGACTACCGCACCCGCCGGGGACAGGAGCCCATCGCGCCGGACCCGGAGCTCGGGCACGCGGCCAACTTCCTTTACATGCTGCACGGCGAAAAACCGGGCGACCAGGCCGCGCGCACGATGGACTGCGCGCTGGTCCTGCACGCCGAGCACAGTTTCAACGCCAGCACGTTTACGGCACGCGTAATCGCCGCAACACTGAGTGACATGTACAGCTCGATCACCGGCGCCGTTGGCGCGCTTAAGGGCCCGCTGCACGGCGGCGCGAACGAAGGGGTGATCAAGAACCTGATCGACATCGGCGAGCCGGCTAACATCAAGTCCTGGCTCGACGACAAGTTCGCCACCAAGGGCTTCCGCCTGATGGGCTTCGGCCACCGCGTCTACAAGGTGCTCGACCCGCGGGCGCGCATTCTGAAGAAATTCAGCGAGCGAGTGGGCGCAGAGGCCGGCACCACAAAGTGGTTCGAGATGTCCGACGCAATCGAAAAGGCCATGCTCGAGCGCGAAAAGCCGCTCTACCCGAACGTCGATTTCTACAGCGCCAGCACCTACTACATGATGGAGCTGCCGCCGGAGGTGTTCACGCCGATCTTCGCCGTGAGCCGCGTTGCCGGCTGGGCCGCCCACGTGATTGAACAGCAGGCGAACAACAAGCTGATCCGCCCCAAGGCGCACTACATCGGCGAACTCGACAAGCCGTTCAAGCCGATCGACGAACGCTAGCAGTCGTTTCAAAGGCCCCGGACGCCCGTCCAGGGCCTTTGTCATTTGGCCGGTTCGCTATTCGTCATCATCACAACTCACAAACCGGAGCCAATCGAGTCTGGGTTTCGCTGGCGTTGCGCCCAGCAGTGAGAGAGGGATAGCGGCTGCTTGCCGCAGGCTCGCCCAAAGACTGCTGTCGGCGAGCGCGTCGTCGGACCATACCTCTGGGTGCTCGCGGCTCATTCGGTCGAGAACCTGATCGATGTATCGCAGCGACTCTGCGCATTCAGCTGAAATCAGGTCAGAGGCCACTAACTTGTCTAGGAACTGCAAACTGTTACTGAACTCCAATGCAATTTCGTCGGTTTTGCACACTTGGTCTGGAAGGCTCTCCAGTTGGTCTTTAGGGTCGGAGGCAATCAAACGGACGCATTCAATCAATCGGCGTAGTTGCTCTTGTGTATCCATCTCGGTCGGAATCTCCTCAGCCGTGACCAAGGTAGCCCAGTCTTTGCATAGCACCACTCTTTACCTTTGCCGCGCTGCACGCTAGGACTCAACCATGGCACGTACCAAAGTCCTGCTACTCGGCGCGTCCGGCAGTATCGGCGCGAGCACGCTCGATGTCCTGCGCAAGCATGCGGATAAGTTTGAGCTGGTCGGCGTCGCGGCCGGCAAACGTCACGCCGAACTGATCGCCTGCGTGAAAGAGTTCCAGCCGCAGGTGGCCGCGTTGACCAACGCCGACGCCGCCAGGGAAGCGCGGGAAGCCGTCGCTGCGCTGGATACAAAGACGGAATGGCTGCTCGATGGCAACGAGCACATGTCGGACCTCGCCCGCGACCTCGACTACGACGTGCTGCTGGCGAGCGTCACCGGCGCGGCGGGACTGCCGGCTGTACTGGAGGCTGCGAAGCGGGGCAAGCGCATTGCGCTGGCGAACAAGGAATCACTGGTGATGACCGGGCCGTTGCTGACGGCCATCTGCAAGGAATCCGGCGCCGAGTTGCTGCCCGTAGATTCCGAACACAGCGCGATCTTCCAGTGCCTGCGAGGCGAGCGTCACGATGAAATCAAGCGCATCATCCTGACCGCGAGCGGCGGCCCTTTCCGCACCACTCCGCTCGCCGAGCTGAAGCAGGTCACCCTGCAGCAGGCTTTGAAACATCCGACCTGGGACATGGGGCCGAAGATCACCATCGACAGCAGCACGCTGTTCAACAAGGCGCTTGAGGTGATTGAGGCGCGCTGGCTGTTCGACGTGCCGCGCAGCAAACTGGACGCGGTGATTCACCCGCAGTCGATCATTCACAGCATGGTCGAGTTCGTGGATGCCAGCATCATCGCGCACCTCGGCCCGACCGACATGAAGATCCCGATCCAGTTTGCTTTGAGCTATCCGGCCAGAATTGAACAGACCGTGCCGACCTGGCCGTGGGAGAAAATGAGCACGCTGAATTTCGAACCGGTGGACTACGAAAAGTTCCCCGCGCTTGAGCTCGGCTTCCAGGTGGCCGAAGCCGGCGGCACGCTGGGCGCGGTGTTCAATGCTGCCAACGAAGTCGCGGTTGACCGCTTCCTGCATGAGCAGATCGCCTACCTCGACATCTACAAAACCGTCCGCGACGTCGTGGACCAGCATGACAACATTGCCCAGCCTTCATTAGAACAAGTCCTCGAAGCCGACCGCTGGGCCCGCGAACAGGCAACAGGAGCCCGGAGCGCAAGCGACGGGTAGACGTTCCGTGCAGCGTGGGCAACACGTGCGTTCGATCGTCAACCGGTCGCTTGCACTCCCGGCTCCTGTTCATCAGGATGCGCCGCCATGAGTGAAACCATGAAAGCCGTCATCGTCCGCGAGCACGGCGGCATCGACAAGCTGTTGATCGAGGACGCGCCGAAACCCGAGATCCGCGCCGACGAAGTGCTCATCAACGTGCAGGCCGCGGGTATCAACCACCTCGACCTCTGGATTCGCAAAGGGGTGCCGGGCCACAAGTTTCCGCTGCCGATGATCCTGGGTACCGACATCGCCGGTACCGTCGCGGCCAAGGGCGAACTGGTGGACAATGTCGAGATCGGCGACCGCGTGGCCGTCATGCCCGGCTTTGCAAAACCCACGTCAGAAGAGGCCATGTCAGGCAACATCCACTTGGCGCGGGACTACGGCATTTTCGGCGAGACCCGCAACGGTGGCTGCGCCGAGTTCATGGACGCACCCAACGTGAATCTGCTGCCGATGCCGGACTGGATGAGCTTTACGGACGCCGCGGCCTGCCCATTGGTGTTCCTGACGGCGTACACGATGCTGCAGAAAGCCGGGCTCAAACCGGGCGAGACGGTGCTGATGCACGCGGCCGGCAGCGGCGTGACCAGCGCGGGAATCCAGATTGCGAAACTGCTTGGCGCGACCGTGATTACCACCGCAGGCAGTGACGAAAAGTTGGAGAAAGCAAAGGCGCTGGGCGCGGACTACACTATTAACTACAAGACACAGGACTTCGTTGAAGAGACCAAGAAGATCGCGGGGCGCAGCGGTGTCGAGGTCATTTTCGACCACGTCGGGCCGGATACGTTCGCCGGCAACATGAAGGCGATCAAGTGGGGCGGACGGATCGTGATGTGCGGCAGCACGACAGGCGGCGAAGTGCCGCTGAATCTGCGCGCGGTGTTCTTCAAGCGGGTCAGCATCATCGGCAGCACCATGGGCCCGAAGGCGGACCAGTTGACGGTCTGGAAGCTGTTGGCGCAGAAGAAGCTGAAACCGGTGGTTGACCGCGTGTTCCCGGTCGGCGAAGTCGGCAAGGCGCATGAATACGTCGAAACACGCCAGGCGTTCGGCAAAGTCGTACTCGACCTGGCGAAGTGGTAACAGTCTGCGGGGTGAAGCATGTACTGCCAGCTCATCAAAGTGACCTGCCAGGGCGGTGAGGAAGAACAGACGCGCGACGCGTTGGACCGCTACATTAAGGCAGCCGGGTTGAACCCGGGCTTCGTTCACGGCAGCTACTTCGTGCCGGAATCCCACCCCGGCGGCGAAACACCCAGCGGCTTCGGCATCAAGGACCGCGAGCGCACCTTTTTTATCTACCTCGCGTTCCGCAGCCCGCGCGACATGCTCAAGCACGTCGAGCATTACCATGGCGACGAAGTCAGCTTGCTGCCCAGTCCGCACGACTACATGCTCGGCAGCTTTACGGAAAACGAAAACGTGGACGTCGAGAACCTGTACGAATGAAGATTACAGCCATCGATCACGTGCAGATTGCGGTGCCGCCTGAGCTGGAGCAGGCGGCACTGGCATTTTACGGCAACGTCCTCGGCCTGCGCCGCCTGCAAAAGCCGGAGGGCACCGGGGACACGCACGGGGCCTGGTTCCATGCCGGCAACATCCAGTTGCACGTCGGCATCCAGCAGAACGACTTCAAGCCGGCCACGAAAGCGCACCCGGGCCTGGTCGTTGAGAACCTCGCCGAAGCACAGGCGGCACTGGAGGCAGCGGGTGTCCCGGTCAAGCCCGGCAGCGACATCTCCGGTTTCAAGCGCGTCTTCACACAAGACCCTGCGGGCAACCGTCTCGAGTTCATGCAGCCAATAACCCGGCCTGCCAAGGCCGGGGAAAGTTCGGAGTAAGCGCGCGAAGGTGTTCAGCACGGGCCGTGCAATCTCTCCGTCCCCGGCCATCCGACTTCGCGAAAATGCTTCGTCGGACAGGTTGCTGGCCGGGCTATGAAAAACCACAATCCCTTGAAACCTGAAGGATTCGCGATGGCCTACAAGCTGATCTCTGTCGAGCGCGACGAGGACAACGACCGCATCGTCGTCGTCACTCTCAAGCGTCCGGAAGTAAAGAATGCCATCAACAAGGCCATGGTTGCCGAGCTGCACGACGCCTTCGACAAACTGCGCGAAGACAACGATGTCGGCTGTGTGATTCTCACGGGTGAAGGCGACGATTTCGCCGCGGGTGCGGACATCGGCGAACTGCGTGAACGCAAGGCGCTGGAAAGTCTCGCCGCCATCAACAACGCGCTGTTCAACAAGATCGAGCTCAACCCGGCGCCGGTGATTGCCGCCATCAACGGCTACGCGCTCGGGGGCGGCTGCGAGCTGACCCTGGCCTGCGACATCCGCGTCGGCGGCAGAGGCGCCAAGATGGGTCAGCCCGAAGTGAATCTCGGCATCATTCCGGCAGCCGGCGGTACCCAACGCCTGCCGCGGATTGTGGGTCTCGGGCGCGCCAAGGAACTGGTGCTGACCGGCTGGATCATCGACGCGGAAGAGTGCCACCGCATCGGCCTGCTGAACCATCTGGTGGACGACGCCGAGGTAATGGCCGACGCCCTGAAGCTGGCGAACACGATCTGCAAAAAAGGGCCGCTGGCAATCCGCGTAGCCAAGCAGGCCCTGAACCAGAGCAGCCGCACCAACCTCGAAACTGGGCTGCAGTTCGAGTCAGTTGCCCAGGCCATGCTGTTCGAGAGCGAAGACAAAATGAAGCGCATGACCGACTTCCTGGAACGCAAGAACAAGGGTTAGCCACGGAGGACTCGGATTTACACGGAGTTGGGTTCTGATGACTCCGTGGTTCCCAGCGTCTCCGCGGCTCAAGATTGGAACATCAATGATCAACAAGATCGCAGTAATCGGCGCCGGGACGATGGGCCACGGCATCGCGCAGGTGGCGGCGATGGCCGAGTACCACGTGGCGCTTTATGACATCCAGCAGGACTTTGTGGACCGCGGGCTGGAAAGCATCCGCAAGAACCTCGCCAAGGGCGTCGAGAAGGGCAAGGTCGCGCCTGAAGTGATGGATACCTCCATCAACCGCATCACCGGCACCACCGACCTCGCGGCCGCCGCGCACCAGGCGCAACTTGTGATCGAGGCGATCCCGGAAAGGCTGGAACTCAAGACCGACCTGTTCGGCAAGCTGGAAGAACTCTGCGACGAGGGCTGCATCTTCGGCAGCAACACCAGCAGCCTCAGCATC
This sequence comes from Planctomycetota bacterium, assembly GCA_020425515.1. Taxonomy (GTDB): domain Bacteria; phylum Planctomycetota; class UBA8742; order UBA2392; family UBA2392; genus JACKID01. Next base: position 10,189 of record JAGQRI010000030.1, read on the forward strand.
GCGAAGATCGCGGCCTCCACCAAGCGCCCGGACAAGTTCATTGGCATGCACTTCTTCAACCCGGTGCATATCATGAAGCTGCTGGAGATCGTAGTCGCGCCCGAAACCAGCGACGCGACGCTGGCCGCGATCAAGGAAGTCGGCAGCAAGCTCGGCAAGGACTGCATCGTCGTGAAGGACTTCCCCGGCTTCGCGACCAGCCGTCTCGGCGTATGCCTGGGGCTCGAGGCGATCCGCATGGTCGAGCAGGGCGTCGCCAGTGCCGAGGACATCGACAAAGCCATGACTCTCGGCTACGCGCACCCGATGGGGCCGTTGAAGCTGACCGACCTGGTAGGCCTCGACGTCCGTCTGAACATCGCCGACTACCTGCACAATGAGCTTGGCAGCGAAGTGTTCAACGCCCCGCAGCTCATGCGCCAGATGGTCGAAGAGGGCAAGCTGGGCAAGAAGTCCGGCCAGGGCTTCTACAAGTGGGACTGAACGGAACCACGATGAGCCACAAAGAAAGCCCTGCGACACAAGCAGGGCTTTCGATTGTCGGTGGCGGCTTCCGGCGTGCTATGCTTGTTGCATGCGAATCCTGACTACCCTGCTTCTGACGGCCTGCGTTCTTTCGGCCTGCGCAGGTACGCACCGTGCGCCTCAACCTGAATCGCCGCTGAAGCGAATCGAACGGTTTTATGCGGCGCCGGTAGTTTATGACTTTGAGGAACCTGCTGATTGGGAGCTTCCCGAGGGCGAGTGGGATAAGAAGTCGGCCGGGTTTTCGGATACATTCGTTGCGCGTCTGGGAGCCACGCGACGCGTGCCGATCTCGCGGCTGGAAGGCGACACGGTCCCGCCCGGTTGTGCCGTTGTTGAGCTGGTGGTGACCGAGGTGGACCTGGGTTTCTTTGCCGGCATTGTCGAAAAGCCTGCCATTTGCCGGGGCTCGCTGAACGTCTACGACAGCAACGATCAGTTGATTGAGTCCTGGGAAGTCGAGTTCAAGACGCCGGGCGACGCGGGCTGGCAATGGTACACTTACGGCGGCCGACTCGAATCAGCCCATGACGCCTTCGCCGTCGACGCCATCAGCCTGATCCAGCATGAACGCGATCGTTGAACGTGGCACGGGCGCCGCGCCCAAGTCGCCACGGGTTAGGGCGCCCGTGTCACTGTCACTAGCCTGAGTAGTCGGGCGCGTTGCCGGCCTTCCATTTGATGTTGCAGCCGGCGCTTGGGCGCTGCTTGTCGTCGACAGGCTTGCCCGCCAGCACGGCGTCGATGGCCGCGCGCAGGTCACTGCCCGTGACCGGGATGTCGCTGTTTGGACGTGAGTCGTCGAGTAGCCCGCGGTAGGCCAGTTTGTGGTCCTTGTCGAACAGGAAGAAGTCCGGAGTACAGGCGGCGCGGTAGGCTTTGGCAACTTCCTGCGATTCATCGTACAGGTAGGGGAAGTCATAACCACGATGGGCGACTTCCTCTTTCATCTTGCCCGGCGCGTCGGCCGGGTGGGTGCTGACGTCGTTGCTGTTAATGGCGACGATGGCGAGCTGGTCGCGGTAGTCTTTGCCCAGTTGCGCAAGCTCGGCCGCGACGTGGATGACGAACGGGCAGTGGTTGCAGATAAACATCACCAGCAACGGGAAGCCCTTGTAAGTCTCGCTCGAAACCGTGTCGCCGCTGATGTCAGGCAGCGAAAACGCAGGCGCCGGCGTACCCAGCGGCAGCATCGTGGAAGGCGTAACGGCCATCGTTCTCTCCTTCAATCAACCAGCCACAAACTAGCCAAAGCCGATTACAGGTAAAGTAAATCCGCGCGGTGCAAATCAAAGCCCAGCCCGCAAGGGCTGGGGTCGGTGTATGTTGAAACTTGCCATGGCCCCCAGTCCTTGCAGGCCGGGCTTGGATGGTCACGCCCTTTTGACCGTCCAGATCTGTTCGCCGCCGTGCTTGTAGGGTTGGCCGTTGAAGCCTCCTTCGAGCTTCTCGACTTCCAGCCCGCAGAGCTCGAACAGGTGCTCCATTTCATAGCGGTAGAACCAGCGCAAAGTGAACTTGCGCGCACGCCGCCACAGCGAGCGCCCGTCGGCGCTGAAGCGCTCGTATACCCAGTCCTCTTCGAAGCGCTGTTCTTCCGTGCAGGTGGTGCGGGTTGAGAACGCCACGACGCGGTCGCCATTTGCCAGCTCGACCTCGCCGACCTTGCGTGAAGCCGTGGCGTTGACGCCCAGATTCGATGCCAGGATACGCAGGTTGGGGTCGAACAGGTTGATCACCAGCCGCCCTTGACGGGTCAGGTGGTCGCGGCAGCACTCCAGGCAGGCGCGCTGGTCGGCCACGTCGATCAGGTGCTGGAAAGCGCGGAACGGGATCACGATCAGGGGGAAAGTCTTGCCCAGGTCGAAACTGCGCATGTCGCCCTGGTACAGGTCGACCCGTTTGCGCACGGTCGGGGATTCGTTTTCAAGCCTTGCGTGGCAGGCATCCAGCATGGTCTCGCGCAGCTCGATGCCGGTAACGCTCGCGCCCGCGCGCGCCATTGGAACGGTGACGCGCCCGGTGCCTGCCGCCAGTTCCAGTACGCGCTTGTGTTTTTTCGCCAGTGCAGAGAAGTACTCCACGTCGCCCTGCACGCCGGTTGAAAGCATGTCGTACAGCTCGGGGTCGGCGTAGATGTCGTGCTTGCTCATGGCTTCACTTGGGTTGGACGGCGATCGTAAGGCGCTGGATCAATTCGCCTTCCGTGGTCAGCACAAGAGTCCCGACCCGCTTGTCCGGGTCCGACGCACGCGAATAGATCGCGGTGGCCTTGTTCCCGTCAGCGGCGATGGAACTCAGCACCAGCTGGTCCGACGGCGGGTACTCACGGAAAGCGTTCGCGATCTCTTCACGCCCGCGGTAAGGGCCGAGTTCGACCCCCACGAAACACAGCTCGCCCTCGGGGTGAAACAACTCGACGACGGGGGCGTAGTCGCCGTTTTCAAATGCCGTGTTGTGTACCGCCAGATAGTGCTCGAGGGTCTCGCGTGTGACGCTCATGGCTCGATCTCCTCGTGTTCCTCGGCCGTGGTTTCGATTGGCAGCTCGCGCACGTTGGTGACGCTTTCCGACGAGAATGTCTTCTGCTCGTCGGAGTTTTCCAGCTTAAGCGTAATGCCGTCGCTGGGGTGGATTCTTACGACGGTGCCTTTGAACTCTTCGCCGCCCTGGCGCAGGCTGACGTGCTTGCCACCCATGTGCACGAACTCCGACCACGCATCCGCCAGGCGCTCCCACTTCTTCTTCTTGATCTGGGTGTAGACGCGCTCGAGGTAAAACAGCAGCGGCCTCAGCACGCGTACGCGGTTGAGCGGCCGTGCGCCGGGCCGCTCCAGGCGCAGGCTGGTGGCGGTTTCGCGCAGTGCTTCCGGGAAGTCGGTGCGCGCCTGGTTGATGTTCATGCCCAGCCCGAGCACGAACACGTTCGGCTGGTTGCTGCGCGCCTCCACTAGAATGCCGCACACCTTGCGCCCGCGGATCATCACGTCGTTGGGCCACTTGATCTCGGCCGGCAGGTGCACGAACTGCTGCAGCATGTTGGCGACGGCAAGCGCCGCGCCGCTGGTCAGGAAGGCCACTTTGTCGGGCGGGACGCTGCACTTGAGGATCACGCTGAGCCACAGCCCGGCGCCCGGCGCGGAGTGCCACTCGCGCCCCATGCGCCCGCGCCCGCGGGTCTGGGATTCGGCGATCACGACGGTGCCGTCGCGCAGGTCCGGTGTCGATTCCAGCAGGTCCCAGGCGGTTTCGTTGGTGCTGGTGACCTGGTCGCGGATCTTGAGTTTGCGCCCGACGTGCTTTGTGTTCAGGTCGTCGCGGATTTCGTGCTTGAGGAAGCGGTCGGGGATGTCGATCAGCTTGAAGCCGAGGTAGGGGTGGAACTCGATCGAGTAGCCTTCCTCGATCGCTTCCTCGACGTCGGTAAAGACCTGGTCACGATCCAGTTTGAGCTGTTCTTCCAGCGCCGCCACCGGCGTGAACTGCGACTGCTTTTTGAGATAGGTGATCAACTCAAGGTTCATGGGCGGGAAGGATAAAGTGGCCGCCGCCAAGTGGCTAGTGACAAAGACGGGTCTGGCAAGTCCGCGGTCATAGGGCCGGTGACAGGATGACATCGGCGAATGAGAAACCGTATTCGCCGTCGGGTGTGATGGCCATGAAAATCATCCGACTGTTCGTGTCCAAGTGGATTTCGTGGTACAGAATCTCTTCGTTAGGCCGTGTAAGGAATCCGTCCAACTCCTGCGGATCCTGAAACTTCAAACTCAGGGTGGCTACTTTCGAGCCCGTCACCGGCCGGCAATCCAGCCGGAGTTTGTAGTAAGCCTCGGTTTGGGAAGTAGTTTTCACGACTGCATCGTGGAAGTAGTGCGCCGATAGCGTGCGCCCATTCATACTGAGTTGACTGGAAATCGCTTCCAGATGCCTACGGTAGTCGGCGAAAGCAGCGTTCCAGGCCGCGTCTGGGAGCTTCCCAGATATCAAGTCTCGTGAGAAGAAGCGCATAGGTTCTCTGGTTATGCATGTGAGTATGAACGGTACAATCCCCCGTTATGGTTTCTGAATTCGACGTAATCGTCGTTGGTGGGGGGCACGCGGGCATTGAGGCTGCCTTGGCTTCGGTGCGTGTGGGGGCTTCTGTCTGCCTGGTCACGTTCACACGCGACGGCATCGGGCGCATGTCGTGCAATCCGGCGATCGGCGGCGTGGCCAAGGGGCAGATCGTGCGTGAGATTGACGCCCTGGGCGGCGCCATGGGGCGGTTGATTGACGCGGCCGGCATCCAGTTCCGCATGCTGAACACGAGCAAGGGCGCGGCCGTGATCTCGCCGCGCGCGCAGGCCGACAAGGACAAGTACCAGCGCTGCGCGCAGGAACTGTGCGAAGGCACGACCGGGCTGACTATCATTGAGGGCGAGGTAGTTGCGCTACTGACTCAAGGCGTGAGGCGTGAGGCGGAAGGCGGGAGAAAATGCACTGCAGTCCATGCCGCCTCTGTTTCCGGCGTCACTCTAGCTGATGGACGCAGCATCAATGCTCCTCGCGTGGTCCTGACGACCGGCACCTTCCTGGGCGGGCTGCTGCACTACGGCGAGGAAAAGATCGTCGGCGGGCGCGCGGGCGAGAAGGCCTCGCACGGTTTGGCCGAGCAGCTGGCTGCGCTCGGCTTCCGCACAGGCAGGCTCAAGACAGGTACGCCGCCGCGCCTTGACGGGACGACCGTTGACTGGTCAAGAGTGGAAGAGCAGAAGGGCGACGACCCACCGCGCCCGTTCTCGTTCATGACACGCGAGATCACTCAGCCGCAGGTAAGTTGCTTCATCACCCACACCAACGAGGAAACGCAGCGGGTCATCAGCGACAACCTGGCGCGCAGCCCGCTCTACAGCGGGCAGATCGTCGGCGTGGGCCCGCGCTACTGCCCGTCAATTGAGGACAAGATCAAGCGCTTTCCCGACCGCCTCAGCCATCACGTCTTCCTCGAGCCCGAGGGCCGTGACACCGACGAGGTCTATCCCAACGGCATCAGTACCTCCATGCCGCGCGATGTACAGGATGCGGTCGTGCGCACCATCCCAGGCCTCGAGAGCGCGCGCATCCTGAAGTACGGCTACGCCGTCGAGTACGATTTCATCCCTCCCACACAGGTGGACAGCACGCTGCAGACCAAACTGGTGCAGGGGCTGTACCTGGCCGGGCAGATCAACGGCACCACCGGCTATGAAGAGGCCGGCGCGCAGGGGCTGATGGCGGGCCTGAACGCCGCGCTGACACTGGCAGGGCGCGAGCCCGCGGTACTGCGCCGCGACCAGGCCTACATCGGCGTGCTGATTGACGACCTGACAACGCGCGGCACCGACGAACCATATCGCATGTTCACCAGCCTGGCCGAGTACCGGCTGCGCCTGCGCACGGACAACGCGGACCGTCGCCTGACGCCGCTGGGGATCGAGCTGGGTTGCGTCGACGCCGACCGCCGGACGCGCTTCGAGGCCAAGTTGGATGAATACAATCGCGCCGAAGCCCTGCTGCGCACCACGAAGCACGAGCACAAGTCACTCTACCGCTGGCTCCGTACGCCGCAGGTCGAATGGGAGCGCGTGCTTGCGTGGTGCCCGGGCTTGCGGGAGTTCGATCCTGAAGCGCTTGAGACGCTGGAAATCGACGGGCGGTACGCGGGCTACATGAAGCGTGAAGACGACGAGGTGTTCCGCATGACCGCGCTCGAATCCATCCATCTTCCAGCCGGCGTGCAGTACGCATCGATTGAGCCCCTGCGCAAGGAAGCCCGCGAGAAGCTGGCGAAGGTCGCGCCGCGCACCTTGGGGCAGGCCGCGCGCATCCCGGGGATCGGGCCGGGTGACCTGACGGTGCTGCGTGTTTATCTGAAATCCTCGCGAGGAGTGGTGTCGAAAGACTGATTGTGGATAAATTGGGTCCAGAAATACTTGATTTCTCTGGGTGAAGGGATAGGCTTCTGGTGTCGGGTGGATCACTCGGCCACAAACCATATGCCCCAACCCCTCTTAGCCCGGGAGGGGATTGAGAGAAGCCCTCGTGATTGCCCCGCGAGGGCTTCAAATTTAACCACCCGAGAGGTCCATGGACGAAACTGGCACATACGTCTGCGACAACTGCGGCGAGACCATTGAGGTTTCACTTGATCCTTCCGCGGGAGCCCACCAGGAATATGTCGAAGATTGCCCGGTCTGCTGTGTCCCCAACGTGCTCCGCGCGAGTTGGGATGAAGATGGCCGGTCCCACGTGGAAGCACGCTGCGAGTAAGTTTCGTTGTGCGCTTTCGTTGCGGCGAGTTGTGATTATACTACCTCGCACTTCACACAAGCGATGAGCAATCTGGGCGATGGGCGAGTCCGACCAACAGTCATCATCAATTTCCGACGAATGGCTTCTCAAGAATTTGCCATTTATCTCATTTTATTGCGAAAATGATGCGCTTTATTCAATGCGCTTCCTTTCCGGCCCGGACCCCATTTTCGGTTACGACCTGAACGACTTCCTGGACAACAAGAGCTATTTCGCTGCCAGCGCGATCCTGCCGGAAGATCTGGACATCATGGATGCCCACGCCGAGCAGGCGGTAGCCGGTGGTCGCCCGGTCGTCTCGCGCATCCGGGTGGCTACGACGGAAGGGGAACCGGTACAGCTGCTGATAGCTTCCCAGGCCGTGATCGGCGAAGGAGACCAGGTGCTGGGGCTGGCCGGCGTCGGTATCGACCTGCGCCAGGTGCCTGCATTGCAGGGTCCACCAGGTCTCTTGTCGGAACTTCACATACCGGCGGTACCGCGCCCACGGGCAAAGCTGACAGGGACCTTCGACGCCGCATGGGTGATTGAGCAGTTGCCGTTGCAGAGTTTCCTGTGCCGTAACGACGAGAGCTTCACGATCGTGGCCAATAGAGGCTCGCTAGAGGAGTTGCTCGGGTACCCCTCTGCCGACTTCCGCGGGACCGCTGCCAACATCAAGCCCTGGAGCGTCCTGTTTCCGGACGACCAGGAGGCCTCGGACGCCTACTTCGAACTCGCCGGTAGCGGTGAAGGACAGCAGGCAACCGCGCGTATCCGGCTGGTAGACAAGTCGTCGAACCTGGCGCCTGTCCTCGTCTTTGCGGCCGGGGCAAAGCCACCCGGTTCGGACGAGATCATGATCTGCGGCGGCGTTCTGAATGTCTCACACATTCCAGCCTTGCAGGGCGACTTCAAGCTGCTCGACAACTGACCTCGAAGCCCAGGTCCGGTTCTGACGGCAGCCCGCATGAGTGAGCCCGACCTGCCGGCGTTCATCCCGATCTCCAGAAGTGTGGTACAGTCGACTGCAAAGTGTCTTGGCGGTGCGGGATGAAACTTCGCCTTTTGATTGTCTACACCTCCACGGGAGGCAACACCCGGGAGACCGCCGAGCTTGCCGCTGCCGGTGCTGAAGCGGCGGGTGCAGACGTCGACCTCTATAACGCCTATAGCCTTGACGCGTCAATCCTTCTGGAAGCGGATGCAATCCTGCTTGGCGAGCCGACCTGGGGCGACGGCGAGCACCACGCCGACTGGCTGCCGTTCGACCGCGGCATGGCCAGTCAACTCGCGCCGGGGCGAAAGCTCGAGGCCATCCCTGCCGCGGCCTTCGTCGGATGCGATCGGGCTTACCGTAACTTCGGCCGTGCCATTGAGCTGGTTGAGGATCGCCTCATTGAGTGCGGCGCAATCGTCGTGCAACAGGGTCTGAAAATCGAGTTGCAACACAACGACCACAGCCGGGCCTTTACACGTCAATGGGCAGGGGATTTCGTGAAACGAGCTGCCGGTGCGTCGCCGCATCAGCCGTACCGCCCCGCCATGACCCGCGAGCAGGCCGACGCCGTGATGGGCATCAGCGAAGACGATCGAGACGACAAGAATCGTCGCGGCCTGAGTGGCGGCAAGGGCTAGCTATTTCGGGTCGCGGTCCCGGACGACGCCGCGCTTCGTGCCGCGGAAGAAAGCTACCCAGTGCTGGGCCTCTTCACTGTCCTCAAAATCCTTCTCAATGGCGCCGAGCGCATCTTCGAGTGGCGTGCCGCCGCGGAACAACAGCTTGTACGCCTCGCGCAGCCGTTTGATTTTGTCGCGTGACACGCCGCTGCGTTCGAGCCCAATGGCGTTCAGCCCGTACACCGGACAGCCGTAGCCGCCGACCCGGCAGAAGGGCGGTATGTCGAGGCTGGTGACGCTGCCACCGCTGACCATCGCCATCCTGCCGACGCGCGCGAACTGGTGGATCGCGACCAGCCCGCCGAACACCACGCGGTCCTCGACAGTCACGTGGCCGGCGAGTTGCAGCGCGTTGGCGGCGATGACGTTGTTGCCGACGCAGCAGTCGTGGCCGACGTGGCAGTAGGCCATCAGGAAATTGTCGTTGCCGATGGTGGTTGTCTGGTGCTCGGTCTTCGTGCTGCCGCGGCTGAGTTGCACGTAGTCGCCCAGAAAGTTGCGGTCGCCGATCACCAGCTTCGTCGGCTCGCCCCTGTAGGAGAGATCCTGCGGCGGCGCGCCGAAACTGCAGTGGTTGCCGATGCGATTGCCGTCGCCGATCGTCGTCGGCCCCTCGATCACCGTATGCGGGCCGATGCGGTTGTCTTTGCCGATCACCACGCCCGCGCCGATCACGCAATACGGACCGACATGGCAGGATTCGTCAACCTGCGCGTCAGGGTCGATGATGGCGGTTGGGTGGATGGCCATGGGCGGGAATGATCAATTATCAATGAACAATGATCAATGGCCTCGGCGGGCACATTGATCATTGTTCGTTGGGCTTTCGACTGTCGGTCTATCGGCGCTGCAGGATGCTGAGAATCGCCGTCAGCTGGCTCTTCTGCATCTCGAGCTGTTCCTTGATGGCGTTGATGTCTTCCGGGTTGCCACCGCCACCGCCTCCACCGCCGCCGGCAACGATGCCTTCGCCGACTTCGCGGCCCAGATTCAGCAGGTCGCCGTACCAGCGCGATTCCGGCAGGCTGGTGACCAGCTTCTCGGTCAGTTCGCGGCCGGCCTTGCTGACGCTGCTGAGGTGCTTGAGGATCTGGTCCATCTGTTCGGTGGCGTCGTCGCCGAACTCGACCTTCATGCCCTTCTCGCGCGTCTTCTTGACCTCTTCGCGCAGGTTCTTCATTTCGTCGCGGATGCGCCCGAGCATGTCCGTTACCGGGCCCATGTCGACGTTGACGGTCACCTTCGGGGCGGGCCCGCCGCCGCCTCCGCCGCTGGATACCGGCTCGGCGCTTACTGTGGCAGCCGGGGCTTCGGACCTGGACTTCTTCTTCGGCGCCTCGATCGGCGCGTCGTCATCGTCGCCGGCGGAAATGGGCGAGCCCAGTGCCGATTTGTCTTCATTGACCTTGGGCTTGGAGCTCTTGAGTCTCTTGGAAAGGTTTGCGAGTTTCGCCAGATCCGCCATGCTGCGTCACCGTTCTGGGTCCGAAAAAGAGCGCGCCCGGCGGATACCGGGCGCGCGACACGGTTTAAGTCCGTGGAAGAATTCTAGTCCTCGTGGCTCAGCGCCGCAAGCAGGCAACCCTTGCTTGTCGCGTTGAGCTGGTCTTCCGCCTGGCGGATGTCGCTGATCTTGATCGGGAAGCGATCCGCAAGCTTGCTGAACTCGTCCTTGAACACGGCCACGAAGCCGCCGACCTTGCTGGTACCGCCGGAAACCGCGATGGGTACCGGCTTCGGGAAGTTCGGGATGTCCTTGGTGCCTTCGAACTTCTTGATGATGTTGTCCAGCGAGTACTTGATGAGGTGGCGATAGTAGATGACGATCGCTTCCTCTTCCGGGGTCTTCGGCGCGTTGATGTCGACGCCGCGTTCTTTCACCGCGGTGATCTTGGAAGCGGCGCAGCCCATGACCTGCGCGGCCTGCTGGTCGATCCAGTCGCCGCCCTTGCTGGTCGAGAAGCTGATGACCGGCATCGAGCGGAACGCAACACACACGTTCACCATGCCGCCGCCGCAGGAGATGCCGATGCCCGTGAAGTCGTCGTCGCCGAGTTCACTGAAGATGACGGCCTGACCTTCGTTGAAGGGCGTGCCGCGGTATCCCAGGCGCTCGAGCAGGCCGTTCACGATGTTCGTGTGGTACACGATGTTCATCGTGGAGTCGACCGGGTCAGCCGGGACGGAGTAGTAAACCATCTCGCCGTCGGAGCGGGCCGGGCCGAGGATCTTTTTGAAGAGCTCGACTTCCATGGGCATGGCGTCCACGTCGGTCGGGCTGATCAGGCCGTGCTTCATGGGACGGCGCATTTCCCGGTTGAAAATGTTCGCGAGCTCGAAGGCGTCTTCACCGATAATGAAGAGCTTGTTTTCGCGCTTGATGTAGGGGACGCCCTGGCCCTTAAGCATCTTCAAGGTGTAGGGGTCTTCCGGCACGTCAAGGAACGCGTTACGTGCGGGGAAGAACTCGATGCCGCCCTCTTCATCCATGCGGGAAGCGACAAGGTTCGCAGTTCCCACGTCCAAGCCGCGCCCGAGCGGCGCACCCGAATCATCACCCACGGTGGATTCCTCCGGTTGAGAATAGTCTTCACTGACTTCTGCGGATGCCGGTTCTTCCGAGACCGCCTCGGCTTCTTCGGCGCCTGCTGAATCCTCTTCGTCGCCTGCTGTTGCATTCAGGTCGAGTTCGTCGGACTCGGTTGCTTCGTCTCCGCCTTCGTCGGCGGCATTCAAATCAAGTTCGTCTTCGTTTTCCGACATGGGCGGCTCCTCCTGTTCTGCCGACACCACGGCCGAGGAAGGTTCTTCTTCTTCAGCCACCTGGGCTGAATCCGAATCGCCCTCCGCCGGTATCTGCGCTGCGGGGGGAGCTGCGCCTGGGTCGTCCTGGTCGGATCGTTGTGCCGTGCTATCTAACAGTGAATCAGCAGTTTCGCCAGTAGGATTTTCGCTTCGCCCAACTACTTTATCACCTTGCGCGCCAGACTCTTGCGCGATGTTAGATTCCATCTCGAAGGCGGCCTGTGTCATTGGTCCCGAACCGCCGGCCGGATCGTCGTCCGGCATGGAGCTGCCGCTCAACTCGACACTCGGTGACTCGGTGTCGTCGATCGCGTCTTCTTCGTCGCTGCCCATTTCCATCGCGGCCATCGTCATGGGACCTGACTGCGAAGCGCCTTCATCAAGCGGCTCGTAGTCACTGCCCGCGCTTACGCGTTCGGTGTCTTTGCCTTTTGGAGCGGCCGATTCCGTGTCTTCGCCGGCGCTGTTGTCCATGTCGAAGGCGGCCATGGTCATGGGGCCGGCCGTGATCGGGTCGCCTGGCCTGAGCCCTGACAAGTCGAGTTCCTCTTCCATACGGGTCGCGGGGCCGGGGAAAGAGGCGTCGTAGTCGTTGGCGTCGAGGGTCGATTCGTCCAGGTCGTCCATGTTGACGTCGATGTCCTCGTCGACGACTTCGTGGCGACCGCTGGGCGTGATGACGACGTCGTCCACGCTCATGTCCTCTTCGATGATCTCATCGTCTTCGAGGATTTCGTGGCGCCCCGAGGGGGTCACGTTCACGGGCGTGTCGTGCCAGTTCTTTTCCTGCTGCTTGGTAGTGCGGCGCTTGGCCGCGCGCTGCAGGCGTTCGCGAACGGTCTCGCTGCTTGCGGGTTCGCTGTGCAGGTCCGAAAGGTCCAGATCGAGGTCGTCATCCTCGATGATCTCTTCCTGCGGGGTATCGTCGGCGGGGTCGACTTGCACGATTTGCGGCAGCCTGTGAAGCCTTAGTTTAAGCGGTTTCCATGAAGGTCGGCAGAAATTGTAGCGTGCGGCGGCCTGCGCGCAAGGGGCTGAGAATTCGACGCCGACGCGCCCTGCTTCGATGTGGTATACTGTCGCCATGCGAACCAGGGTGCGATGCAACTGCGGCTGGCAAAGGGAACTCAGCGAGTTCTATTCCGGCAAGCGCATCCGTTGCCCCGAATGCGCGGCAATTGTCGAAGTCCCCGGCGAAGACTCCCGCGGTGCCTACCTTTACCCACCCATGATCGACTGGCCTTCCGGTCGCCACGTGAAGCCACAGGGGAAGTGGGTTGCCATTCCGTGCGCCTGGAATTCGCCGAGCGGGTTGCAGACCATCCAGCGTGAGCAGGAAACCCGCCGCCGGCAATGCTGTTCACGGGGGCGCAGGGCGCTTGTCTCGCTCGTCACGGTGCCGCTGGCCATTGTGCTTGCGATGATCGTACTGAGCCCGGCGAACCGCCAGGCGACAAAGCCGCAGACCAAGACCGAGCCGACAATCCTCCACGTAGAGGTGGACAACCCGGTCCAGGCGCCCCGTACCGAGCCGGAGTCAACCGCGAAGCCGCAGGAAGTTCCGCAGCCGGAACGCCTCGAGCCGCCGGTCAAACCCGAGCCGCGGGGTCACGCCGATCCGGACGGCGAGCGCGAAGACGAGTTCTAGCCCGCAGCATCCTTCCTTCGAGCGCAACAAGTATTAGGATTGCCCGCCCCCAGACAGCACGGAGGTAGCGGCATGTCACGCTGGATTTTAAGCGCCATCTGCCTGACTGCGGCGTTCGCCCTGGCGGCCTGCGGCAACGGCAACACCGCGACGAACGCACCGCAAACCAATACAGGTTCGGTTGGGAATACGGCCGCCGATAACACCGCAAAGTCGAACAAGCCGGATGGCGGCCCAAAGGAAGACCCTAACAAGTGGCGCAACGTCGAGGCTGTGCGTCCTGACGGATGGGACACTCTGGAAAAGTACGGCCTGACCGAGCTGGTCAACACCAAGGAATTGAAGAAAGCGCCTGCCGGCACCACCTACCTCGACGGAATCACGCGACCGAAGCCGCCGGGGGCGACCGAGCAGGATGAAGAACCCTGGACGCAGTGGCGCGAGCAGGTGTCCGCCGCCGCATTGTTTCACGTCGGCGACAGCGGTGACGCGCTGAAAGCGCTGCAGGACAACGGCGGCAAATTTGTAGATGGCTTCGACGCGAGTTTGGCCAGCATGAACGGCAGCGTCGCTACCGCGAAGGTTGACGGTGGCAAGCATATACTGGCGGCCGTGAGCAACGAAAACGGCACCTACCTGATCGTAGGAGTCATCATGAAGGAAGAGAACCGTACCGAGCACGAACGCGTTATCGTGAAGTGGGCCGGTTCGCTGAAAACCAAGTAGAGGGAAACAGAGGAACCAATGGGCTACAACAGCAGCAAGAAGAACCACCTGAAGAACAAGCGCCGCAAGCTGGCCGCCGCCAAGGAACGCAAGAAGAAGGAAGGCCAGGCCAAGAAGGGCTAGCCCGAATTCGGAATTGTGGATTCAGGATTCAGCCACGCCGTGGGAACGTCATAGTGTTCCACGGTTTTGGCTTTAACCGGACTGGGTAGTTGAACCTGAATCCTGAATCCTGAATCCTGAATCCGACCATGCACCGAGTCTGGGCCGAGATCGATACCGCCGCCGTGCGCCATAACCTGGCGGCGATCCGGCAACGCGTGGGGGATACCCGCGTGATGGCCGTGCTGAAAGCCAACGCCTACGGGCACGGCGCGGTCGAAATGGCCAAGCTGCTGGCGGAAGAATCGATCGACGCGATCGGTGTCGGTGACAGCGGCGAAGCCCTCGAGCTTCGCGACGCCGGCATCAGCACGCCAATCCTGATCGTCGGCGGCATCATCCCCGGCGAAATGCCCCGCGTCGTCGCGAACGACATCGAGGTCAACCTGCACACCTCGCAGATGGCCGAAGACCTGAACGCCGAGGCCGAAAAACAACAGCGCAGGGTACGCGTACACCTTAAGGTGGACACCGGCATGGGGCGCCTCGGCATGCAGCCGTTCGAGGCCGTGCCCTTCCTCCATAACCTTCGCCGTCTGCGCAACCTGGAGTTGGTAGGCCTCTGCACCCACTTCAGCCTGCCCTACGAGCGCAACCCCAGCTTCACCACCCGCCAGATTGAGCATTTCAACCTGGCCGTGGAAGTGGCCGAGCGCCTGGGCTACCGCGACCTGACCCTGCACTGCAGCAGCAGCCTGGCGGTGTTTGGGCGCGACGACGCGTATTTCAACATGGTGCGTACGGGCATCGCACTGTGGGGGCTGCTGCCCGGCGATCGGCATGGTTTCGAAGATCAGTTGAAGCCGGCCCTGGAACTCAAAAGCCGCATCCTGTTCCTGAAGGACGTCCCTGAAGGCACGCCGATCGGCTACTCGCGCACCTACTACACACCGGCGCCCGCATGCATTGCGACACTGCCCGTCGGCTACAACGACGGCTACCGCACCACTCTCAGCAACCGTGCCGAGGTGCTGTTGCACGGCGTGCGTTGCCCGGTGGTAGGGCGCGTAAGCATGGACTACACGACGGTGGACGTAAGCATGGTCCCCGACGCCGCGGTGGGGGACGAGATCACACTGATCGGCAAAGACGGCGACGAGCGAATCACCCTGTCCGAAATCGCCGGCTGGGGCGAGGCCATCCCTTACGAAATCCTGTGTGGATTAGGGCGCAGGGTGGCACGTGTTTACTCCTAGGGAAAGTTGTCGAGCGCGACGCGTCAGCTAGCGGCAGGGCTGCTGTAGTGCCGCTCGCTAACGCTTCGCGCTCAAATTGCTAACGTACAGGCAAAAGGGGACGATCACATGGCTGATGCACCACCGGACATCCAGGCCCTCGGGCGCGTACCCAGTGGGCTGTTCATCGTAACCGCCGAGAACAACGGCCAGCGCGCCGGTTTCCTGGCAAGCTGGGTCTGCCAGGCCGGTTTCAGCCCGCCGTCGGTGAGTGTTGCCATCAAACAGGACAGGCCGATCATGCGCCAGTTGAGTCGCGGTGCTCACTTCGCGGTGAACATCCTCGGCACGGAAGACAAGAAGCTGATGGGCCAGTTCGCCAAGGGCTTCGGCATCAACGAGGACCCGTTCGACGGCGCCACCATCGAGCGCACGGATAACAACACTCCGTATCTGCCGGAAGCGCTCGGTTTCCTTGAGTGCCGTCTGATGCGCGTGCTGGAGCCCAGCACCGAGCACAACATCGTCGTCGGCGAAGTCATCGGCGGGCATATGCTCAAGGAAGGCGAGCCCTGGGTGCACATCCGCAAGTCAGGCGATCATTACTAAGTCGATCATCCCATGGACACTGCCTGCGAAATCCTGCTTTCATCGCGACGCATCGCCGTGCTTGGCATGTCGCCGAAGCCGCAGCGCACCAGCCACGCAATCGCCATGTACATGCGCGATGCGGGCTACGAGATCATCCCGGTCAATCCCGGCCACGAAACGATCGAGGGGCTGGACTGCTACCGC
>JAGQRI010000030.1:26096-30890 GCA_020425515.1 Planctomycetota bacterium
GCGATGCCGACCCCGCCGAAGGCTGTCTGGTTCCAGCTCAATGCAGGCGGCGAAGAAGTCGAAGGCAAGTTGCGCGACCACGGCATCGAAGTCTTCCTCAACTCCTGTATCAAGGTGGTGCACAGTCTGTGCAGAGGTTAGAGGTCGGAGGCCAGAGGTCAGGGAAGCTAGAGACTTCCCCCCTGACCTCTAGCCTCTAGACTCTGACCTCTGACCACATGAATCGCTACTTCGACGAAGTTCACGCTTTCATCCGTACCAACGACCTGTTCGACCGGGGCGAAGGAATTCTCGTGGCGTTTTCAGGCGGGCCGGACTCGATGTTCCTTGCCGAGGCGCTGCTGCAGATCAGCCAGACCTATAAGTACTCCTGGAACATCGTCCTGGCGCACCTGAACCACGGCATTACGCCCTTCGCCGACGAAAACGAACGCTTCTGCCTGAACATGGCCGAGCACCGCCTCAAGCTGCCCATCGAAGTGCGCCGCGTCAGCATCCCGGAGATGCTGAAATCAGGGCGCTTCAAGGGCATGTCCATCGAAAGCCTCGGGCGCCGCGAACGTTACCGTCTGTTCGTGGATACCGCCCACGCGAAACACATCGCCAAGCTAGCCACCGGCCACCAACTCGACGACCAGGCCGAGACCGTTCTGATGCGCGCGATCGGCGGCTCGTGGCTGACCGGCATTTCCGGCATTCCCGTGCGGCGCCCGCTCAGCCGCGCTTCCAAGGTGGAAGTCGTGCGCCCGATGCTGCGCATAGGACGCGACCAGATCGACGAATGGGTGAAGACGGAGAAGATCCCGGTCTTCAACGACCCGAGCAACGAAGACCCGCGCTACACGCGCAACAAGGTCCGGCGCGTGCTGATGCCGCTGCTGACCAAGGAGTTCAACCCGGGCACCAAGCGCCACCTGGCCGCGCTGGGGCAGCAGGCGCAGGAGCTTGAGTTCGAGCTGGCACAACTGGCGGAAGGCTTCCTGGACCCGCCCCGCGAGCGCGGCAGCGAGACCGTCGTGCGCGTGCCCATCGAGAAATTGCGCGCGCAGGGTCCACTGGCGCAGCGCTACATCCTGCGCGCCGCGTTGCATTCGGTGGGCATGCCCATCCGCGAGGTCACGCACCGCCGCGTCGAGCGCGTGCGCGACCTGCTGGGCAGCGAGCGCCGGGGTCTCGTCGTGCGCCTCAGCGAAGGCGCCAGCGTGCTGCTGGATGACCACGACGTCGTCGTCAAGCTGACCCACACGACGACCCTGCCCGAGTACATTACGCCGGCCGAGTTCCAGATCAGCCGTGACGGCAGTTGGGTCGCCGACGTGGACCGCGGCCCGATCGCGCGCGTCGGCGCCGAGATGATAGCCATGCCGAGCGGCGGCGTGAACGAGCTGATGGAAGACAAGCCGGAAGAGGTCGAATACCTGAACGCCGAGGGCGTCCTGTTCCCGCTGTTCGTGCGGGGGCGCAAGGACGGCGACCGCATTCGCCCGCTGGGGCTGAGCGGCGAGAAAAAACTGCAGGACGTGCTGGTCGACAAAAAGGTACCGCGCGACCAGCGCGACCTGGTGCCGCTGATTTGCGACTCCAGCGGCATCCTGGTGATTTGCGGCCAGACCATAGCCCACCGCGCGCGTGTGACGCCGCAGACCGGTCAGGTCATGAAGATCACAATGATCCCTCGCGCGGGCTCGAGCGAAGGCAGCGGCTTCCTGCCGCCGGTAACGTAGTGGCGACGCTTGCGTCGCCCGCGAGCGCGGCTAGCTGAGTTCTTTCAGAATCGCCTGCGTGTGCGGGCCGTAGAACGGGTCGTCCTTCAAATCCGTTGCGCGGGTTTTCACGTCGAAGTTGGCGCCTTCGAGTTCGAGGTGCTTGACGCCCATTTCCGGCGGCAGGCCCAGCCCCTGCAGGTAGGTCTGGATGTCATCCACGGTGATCAGGTACTCGCCCAACCCCCGCAGGTGATGCACGACCTTCTCGGCGTAGACGTCCGCGCCCTGGGTGCTGGCGTCGCGCGCCCAGTGCTGCACACCCTGGCAGGTCAGCTTGCCCGCCTCCCAGTCCGTCAGCACCCGCTTAATTTCTTTACGCAACGTTTCCGACATGCCGAAAGTATCCTGTGAAACCACCCGTCTGAAAAGGAGAATCTCAGGCATGGACGACCTTGTCAGCTTCCTCAACTCAGCCGAGCCCTACACGAGCTACCGCTACGTGCTCGGCCTGGTGCTGACCGGGCTGACCGTCTACTACTTCTACACCGCCTGGGCGTCGGTGCGAAACATGCAGGGGCTGCTGCGCGACCTCAACCGCCAGGTCAACGAGCAACGCCTGTTCGACGACGTGCGCCTGATGCTTGACCCCGACTACGACGTCACCCAGGAGCGCCCGTTGAAAGCCAAGCCCGGGCGCATCATCAAGCTGTCGGTGCTGTCGGCCTGCCTGCGCCTGTTCAGTTTCCGCACGCTGGTGTACGTCTTCCCCGAGCTGATCGGCGTGATCCTCGTCGGCGGCGCGGCGGGCGTGGCGTACTGGTACGTGTTCACGGCGAATCTGTAGACAAGAGACGGGTTGTCGAGCGAGTCCGCCATCGGCGGCACGTCCACCGGTCGCTTGCACTCTCTTGCTTTCTGGAAGAGGAAAGGAGAGGGAGGCCCGTCGGCGCTCCCTCTCCTTCAAGTCGGCACGGAAAGCGTGGGGTCTTGCCGTGCCGGCGGGTCCTGCTCAATCTTTCTGCGGGATCATGCTCGCCGTCAGTTTCTTGAACTCCTCCAGTGACAACTGGCCGTCGCCGTCCGTGTCTCCGAATTCGATCATCGGTTGCGCGATCTCATCGCTTGACAGTTTCCCGTCGCCATTGAAATCCGATCGCTTGAACTGCTGCTCGGGAGTGAGCGGCTGCGGAGACTCGTTCGGGCTGTAGCGGCGGAACTCGGCGCGGTCGATGTCGCCGCTGGCATCGGCATCCAGGCTCTTGATCAGCGCGGGCGAAACCTCATCGGCGTCCAGCTTTCCGTCGCCGTTCCCATCGAAGTAGTCGAAGGGGCCACCGGTAATGACGCGTCCGCCGCTCGGCCCCTGCAGCACGGCCTCGGCTTCTTCGAGGCTCAGGTCGCCGCTTTTGTCCGTGTCCGCGACGGCGACCAGCTCGCTGCCGACTTCGGACGGGTCCAGTTTGCCGTCGCCGTTGCGGTCCATTTCGTGGAACATCCGGCTGAACGGGATGACCTGGGGGACGTCAACGGCACGAACCTTGGAAATGCCGTCGAACTCGGCCCGACTGACCGATCCATCAGAGTCGCCATCCAGTTTCCCGATCAGCGCAGCGCTGATCTCGGTGGCGTCGAGGCTGCCATCGTGGTTGGCGTCCAGATCGGCGAATGCGTCGTCCAGGCTTGCCGGCTTGGCCCAATCTTCCTTGCCGGTCTTCGCGTGCAGCGTGCGTTGTACTTCCTGCGGCCCGACCAATTCCTGTGTTTCGTCGCCCTGCCGCAGTGTCGCGTGGCCTGCTTTCAGCCTTACCACCAGCGAGACCACGGATACCTTCCTGAGCTCGTCGCCCAGATTGGCTTGCGCTGAAACCACGACCGGGTTGGCCGACCGCAACGGGGCAAGCCTGACGTACGCCTTGGCCGGGCCGGTCAGCTCGACCGTGCAGCCGGCGGCGTGCACGGTGTAGATCTCGCCTTCCTTCAACTCGACGGTGAGCCCGCCGCGCGTGACGGTTGCCTCGTAGGGGCCTGTGTCGACGTCCGCGTTTGCGTCGTGCATGACCGTCATCAGTTCGCGCCAGGGCTGCTCGACCGGCGCGTTTTCGGCGGGCGGGGGCGTATCCTTCGGCCGGCTGGTTTCCGGCGGGTTCAGCAGGACAAGGACTGCGGCGGCAGCCGCGGCGACCACCGCCGCAGCCATGACCAGCCGCAGTCCCCGGTGCGGTCCTGCAGTTTGCGCGTCTTGCTCCAGATAGGGCAAGGACGGAGGCACCGACGGCACCCCCTTCGGTTTGGCCTTCTTCGCGGTTGGCCCGGGAAGCTCGGCGGGAGGTCGTGCGTCGTGGCCTTCCCGGGCCGTGCGCAGGATGCGGTCCGCCAGGTTTTCCGGCGCGCCCTGGCCGAAGTACTCGGCCAGGCTCAACGCCACCCAGTGGTCGAGAATTTCCTCCCGTGTGCTCAAAGCGCCAGCTTCCCCTTCGGGTTCAAAGCCCCAGCTTTCCTTCCACGCATTCCCGTATGGCGGCGCGCGCCCGTTGCAGCAGGGTCTTGGCGCCGTTTTCTTTCAGTTGCAGGCGCTCGGCCAGCTCGCCCGTCGTGAAGCCGAGCCCGTACGCCATACGCAAGGCTTCGCGCGTGCGGATGGGCAACACCTCCAGGCAACGTTCCAGGGCGTCCATCCAGTCGTCGCCTCCATCGTGCGCGACCTGCTCGAAGACCGTCGCCGCGAAGTGCAGGCGCTTGATCTCATCGAGACGTTTGCTGCGCCGCCGCACGTCGATCAGCAGGTTGCGTGCAACACGGCGCAGGTACGCACCGGCCGCCACCACTGAGCGAGCCTCGAAAGGCCTGCGCAGGGCTGCCATGAAGGTTTCCTGCGTCAGGTCCTCGGCCTCGGCGTGGTCGCAGCCGAGCAGACGCAGGAACCGCCAGACCCCTGTGTAATGCGTGCGCACAAGGGTCTCGAAGTCAGCATGTGGCTCAGTCACAGGTGCCTTCTGCGGGGTTAAGCGAACGGGGATGGATTGGGCTATTCAGAAAAACAGACGAATGAGGGCATGAAAAACCGCAAAGGAAAACAGGAGCCCGGAGC
>JAGQRI010000291.1 GCA_020425515.1 Planctomycetota bacterium
TTCCGGTCCGGGTGTTTGCCCGTCAGCACCAGCGGCACCTTGTTGTGGCTGTGCTGCGTGCTGACCCGGTCGCCGAGCTGCATCTCCTCCGCGTTGCCGTGGTCGGCCGTGACCAGCACCGCGAACCCCTTCTCGTTCGCGGCCTCGACGATCTGCTTCAGCCCCGCGTCCACGGCCTGGATGCCCTTCACCGCCGCCTCGAACACGCCGGTGTGGCCTGTCATGTCCGGGTTGGCGAAGTTGACCAAGACGAACTCGAAGCGCCCGCTGCGAATCGCCTCAGCCACTTTGTCCGCCACCTCGGGCTCGCTCATTTCCGGTTGCAGGTCGTAGGTCGCGACCTTGGGCGACTGCACCAGCGCGCGTTCCTCACCGGGGTTGGGTTGCTCGGCGCCGCCATTAAAGAAGTAGGTGACGTGCGCGTACTTTTCCGTCTCGGCGCAGCGGAACTGGCGCAGCATCTTGCCCGCCAGGTATTCGCCCAGCGTGTTCGGCAGCGTCTGCGGCGCGTACATGACTTCGGCCGGGATGTCGCTGGCGTAAGGGGTCATGGTGACCAGCTTGGCGTCAGGTCGCTTGCGGCGGGTGAAGCCGTCGAAGTTTTCCTTGGTCAGCGCCCAGCAGAACTGGCGGGCGCGGTCGGCGCGGAAGTTGAACCAGATCACGACGTCGCCGTCCTTGATCGTCCCGATCGGCTCGCCGTGCGCGACGACGATCTTCGGCGTGATGAACTCGTCCGTGACGTCCTTTGCGTATGATTCCTCAATCGCCGCCAGCACGTCCGGCACGATCTCGCCTTCGCCCAGTGTGTAGACGTCCCAGGCCTTCTGCGTGCGGTCCCAGCGCTTGTCGCGGTCCATGGCGTAGTAGCGCCCTGACAGTGACGCGATGCGCCCGACGCCGCTTTCGTCCAGCTTGTCCTTCAGCTTGCTGACGTATTCGAGCCCGCCGCGCGGGTTGGTGTCACGCCCGTCGGTGATGGCGTGGAAGAACACGCGGTCGCCCGGGAAGCCGGCCTCTTTCAGCCAGTCGATCAGCGCGAAGTAGTGCACGTCGCTGGAATGCACGCCGCCGTCGCTGACCAGCCCCATCAGATGGATGCGTCCGCCGCGCGGGTTGTCGCCCTCGGCGGCCTCGATTGCGTGGTGCAGCGCCGGGTTGTTGTGGAAGCGCCCTTCGCGGATGTCCTTGTTGATGCGCGTGATTTCCTGCCAGACGATGCGCCCGGCCCCGAGGTTCAGGTGCCCGACCTCGCTGTTGCCGAACTGGCCCTCGGGCAGCCCGACTTCCTCGCCGCTGGCCTCGATGGCGGTGTGCGGCTCGGTTTCCCAGAGGCGGTTGAAGGTTTCCGGGTTGGCGGTGGTGATCGCGTTGGCCGGCCCCGGCGGCGCGATGCCCCAGCCGTCCATGATCACAAGCAGTACAGGGTTCACGTTCGTCATGGGCGCAGGATAGCAAGAGGAACGTTTCAGCGTGTAGGCTGGAGGGCTGCGTTTGTCGCCCGCTTTTTCTACAACCTACAACCTGAAACCTAACACCTGTTGTCACCTATGTACGAATACATCCGCGGGAAGATTCATTCCATGCTGCCGGGAACGGTGATTCTCGAGGCCGCCGGCGTGGGCTATCGCATCCAGGTGCCGCTTTCGACCAGCGGCAAACTCAAGAGCGGCGAGGCGCTGCTGCTGGTGCACCACACCATCAACGCCGAGCAGGGCGAGGAAAAGCTTTACGGCTTTTTAACTGACCGCGAGCGCGACCTGTTCCGCGCGTTGATCAAGGTCAAAGGCATCGGCCCGGCGACCGCGATCACCGTCATGTGCGCCGCCGACCCGGACGAGATCATCCAGCTCGTGGCCGCCGCCGACGTGAGTTCGCTGAAGCGCTTCAAGGGTATCGGCCCCAAGACCGCCGAGCGCATGGTGGCCGAGCTGCGCGACGATTTCAGCAAGTGGGAGCGCGGACGTCCCGTCCGCACGGAAGCGGGCGGGACGCCCGCGCTCCAGGACGACGCCGTGCTTGCGTTGCTCGCGCTGGGGTACCCGCAGGCAAAGTCCGAGGCCGCCGTAGCCAAGGCCGGCAAGAAACTGGGCGCCAACGCCAGCACCGAAGACCTGGTTCGGCAGGCACTGCAGTTGGTGTAGCGGGAGCGAACCTACATGAGCCGATCGCAGCGTGAAGTTTTGTATCCGCGCGAAGCCAACGGGTCTGTGTCGGCTACCTTTCATTTCGATCCAGAACGGCTGATTTCTGTGGCCACGAAAGTCGCTGAGGATGACAAGGGGATTCACGGCGACAGCGGCTACACCGCCAGTTTGCTCCGATTGGTCCGAACGGTTTCCAAGTTCGTCAAATCCAGGGATTCGCGGATAGCGCTTGATGCTGATTCCGGCGTCATGGACGAGATGATGACTACGATTTTGGACAAGGGCGATTACTTGGGCGTAGATTGCAGTGTCTGCGCGACGCACTTCACACCAAGTCGCATCACTACCCGGTTAGGGTCGCCG
Source organism: Planctomycetota bacterium (assembly GCA_020425515.1). Classification (GTDB taxonomy): domain Bacteria; phylum Planctomycetota; class UBA8742; order UBA2392; family UBA2392; genus JACKID01. The sequence continues at coordinate 2,511 of JAGQRI010000291.1, forward strand.
ACGACAAGCAAGTGTCCGGCCGGCCACGTAGTTTTTCGGAGCTCTTCTGTGATTCGGTAGCCGGAACGCGGACGTCCCGTCCGCACGGAAGCGGGCGAGACGCCCGCGCTCCCAATCGAGCGTTGCCTTCGGTGTTCGTTCACCTAACGTGGTCACCAAACACGAGGCACCAATCATGTTCAACGCAGACATGCAGTATCGCTACATGGGCAAGTCGGGGCTTCAGCTTTCGGTGCTGGGGCTGGGCGGCTGGACCACCTACGGCGCGAGCGTCAAAGACGAAGACACCGTCGAGTCCATCATCCGCCACGCCTATGAGCAGGGCATCAACTTCTTCGACATCAGCGATATCTACGAGAAAGGCGAGGCCGAGGTCAGCATGGGCAAGGTTTTCAAAGACCTGCCGCGGCACGAACTCGTGATCTCCACCAAGTGCTTCTGGCCGATGAGCGACGACGTCAACGACCAGGGGCTCTCGCGCAAGCACATCATGGAGAGCATCGACAAGTCGCTGAAGCGTATCGGCACCGACTACGTGGACATCTACTTCTGCCACCGCCCGGA
>JAGQRI010000292.1 GCA_020425515.1 Planctomycetota bacterium
AACGACAACATCATCAGCGGGCGCCACAACGGGAAAGGGCCGGGCGGCGTCTGTGTCAGCGACGACTACGGCGAGCACTGGACCGTCTGCAAAGGGCTGCCGGAAGCGCCCTGCACGTCGATCATCCGCGTGCCACTGCCGAAAGACCCGACTGCGCGCCGCCCGAAACTGGTCTGGACGCTGGTGACGACGGTGTTCGAGCAGGGTGTTTACGCGTCAAGTGATGACGGCGAAAGCTGGAACAAGCTGGGCGAAATCGGCACCGACGCCAACCGCCGTGTTTACCGGGTAATCGCCGACAAGATTGGTCGGCTGTTCACGCTGGTCACCGCCAAGCGCGACGGCGGCAACTGGGATGAGAGCGCCCCCGGGCTGTACCGCTGGGACGCCGACAAGTGGACGCGCGTCTGCGACAGCCTGCGCTGGCCGAAGGACTTCGCCGTCGACCCGGAGGATGGCGACCACATCCTGATCGGCGCCGCGGACGCCGGAGGCCCCGAACAGGGAGGGTTGTGGGAAACCAGGGACGGCGGCAAAAACTGGAAGCGGATTCTTCGCGAAGGCAGCCAGCACTTCAGCGCCGCCTTCAGCCCGCATCACAAGGGCTGGATCTACGCCAGCCTGTGCGAGGGCAGCAACGGCGCGGCGTTGTGGCTCAGCAAGGACGGCGGCAAGAAGTGGGAGCCGTTCGAGACGCTGCCCTTCCGCAACATCCAGCGCATCGAGTTCGACCCGGATGACGAAGACGAAGTGATCGTCACGACCTTCGGCGGCAGCGTCTGGCGCGGACCGGGCGAGCCCGCGTAGTTAATTGAAAACGGCGCCCGCACCGGAACGCCGTTCTCACTACCGTTTGATTCGCGAGTCTAGCGACCTCCGCCGCCGCCCCCACCGAAGCCGGGGATCATGCCGCCGAAGGGGAAGCCGCCGCCTCCGCCGCCCATGCCGGGGATCATCGCCCCCATGCCGGCGCCGGATTCCTTGTACTTGGTCATCTGCTCCTCATCGAGGACGCGGCCGAGCTCGGCTTCCTGGTCGGTCTGGATCTGCTTGATCTCGGCCTGCATTTCTTCCTGCGTGGCGCCGGTCTCGCGGGCGTTCTTCATCGCGTCGCCGATCTTGGTGCGCGTGTCCTCTTCGATGCGCAGGACTTCCTTGGTCTGGTACTCGTCGAGGTTCAGCGGCTCGAGGCGGCGCTTGGTCATTTCCGAGCGCATCACTTCCATGGCCTTGGCGCGCTTTTCCGGGTCGCCCATGATCTTCATGATGCTGCCGCGCGGGTCCTTCGGGTCGAACTCGAGCCCGTTTTCCTCGGCGATCTTGGCGATGTCAGCCATCTGCTTCTCGCGCTGCGCCTGGCGAGCGGCATCGCGCTCGGCCTGGAGCTTCGCCTGCATGGCCTTGTACTTCTCGTAGTCGGCGTCGCTGAACTCGGCGGCGACTTCCCCTTCGGGCTTCGCTTCGCCGTCGGCCTTCTTTTCGGCGGGCGCGGCAGCCGGCTTCTTTTCGAGCTGGGCGAGGCGCTCCTTGGCGGCGTCGAGATCGCGCTGCTGGGCTTCCAGCCTGGCGAGCAACGTGCCGACTTCCGTGTTGTCGCCGGCTTCGCCGACCGGACGACCTTCGAGGTCGCCGCGCAGGCGGTCATTCTGGTCCTGCAGCGCGGCTACCTGGTTCTTCAGGTTGGTGATGTCGCCCTGCACGGATGCGTCCTGCTGGCAACCGAACAGGAAGAGGGCAGGGGCACTGAGCACTGCGGCAATCAGGAACTTCTTCATCGTATCCTCCGGGCCTTTTGTAGCTTCGAAGGTGGTCGGGATCGGGTCGTGTATCTCACGCAGAATTTTCAAAACATAAATCCTGACCGGGACGGGGTCTCCGGTCAGGATCGTAAGGTCTTACAAAGAATGCACTTACACGGTCTTGCGCAGTTCCATCATGTGCCGGTGCAGGATTGCTTCATCGTCCCCCACCAGCGCGCGGATGTATTTGCCTTCGCGCCACATCACCACGGTCTTGCCGTCGACCTTGAGTTCCGCGGCCTGCACTTCGTTCGGCACGACGCCCTTCACGCAGTCGCTGCAGAACACGATCAGCCCGAAACGCTCGCCGTCCGGCGCGTCGTAGACGGCGCACATCACGCGCTCGCCCTGCCACTCGACGCACTCGTATCGCGCGACCTTCATGGTCGCGCCGTCCAGCTCGTGCGGCAGCGCCGGCCCGTCTGCGAAGTACTGCTGGTAGGTCTTGTCGGCCTCGACGAACTGGCATTTGCCGCCACGCGGGCAGTTCATTTCCAGGTGCGCGACCATCGGCTCAAGCCCGCGCTGGAGGTTGCGGTTTTCCGCGCCGGCGCCGCGGGTCGTCAGCATGAACAACGAGACCAGCAGGATGATGCTCGCGGCCGCCATCATTACGACGCCGAGCCACGGGAAGCGCAGGACGTTGTCCGGGGCCGCGCCGGTCTGCGCGGGCGCGTCGTCGTCGTCGCCTACTTCGCAACGGTCGAGCGCGGTCAGGATGCGGTCGCGCAACCCCTCGGGGCAGGCGACGGGCGCCTCGTTCACGCAGCGGCGGACGGCCTCGGCGAACTGCTGCTCGGTTTCGACGTATTCGCGCGTGTAGGGACATTCACACAGGAACGCCTCAACGCGCGCGCGGTCAGCTTCACTGAGCTCTCCGCTCAGGAACGCGTCCAGGTTGCGCCACACGAAGCGGCGCTCTTCAGGGATTTCCGGTTGGCTGGCAGTGCCCGACATACTTCGCTACCTCTTGGCCTCCACGGTTTCGTCGCCTTCCACCCCGGGCAGCTCATCCCGCCCAAGCTCGGCGATGCGTTCGCGCAGCAGGCCCTTGGCCCGGGAAAGCCTCGACATCACGGTGCCGACCGGGATGTTGAGCGCCTTTGCGATGTCCTTGTACGGCATTTCGCCGATTACGTTCATGATCAGGACTTCGCGGTAATCATCGCCCAGGTTCTGAAGCGCGTCTTTCAACTGGTCATCCAGCGAATCGAGGAACGCCTGGTTCTGCATCAGGCTGCTCAGTGCCTCGCTCGACTGGAAGTCATGCAGAAGCTGTCTGTCTTCATTCCCGAAGTACTCGCCGACATCCTCATAGCTCGCGTTTTCGGGGCGCGCCTTGCGCCGGCGGTACAGGTTGATGAAGCGGTTGGTCATGACCCGGAACATCCAGGCCTTGAGGTTGGTCCCCGGCTTGAACAGGTGGAACCGCTCAAAGGCTCGAACGTATGTGTCCTGGACCAGGTCCTCGGCGTCGCGGGTATTGCGGGTGAGCTTCAGGGCGCCGCCGTAGAGTACGTCCATTAACGGCAACGCTTCGCGCTCGAAACCCGCTCTCCGCTCGGCTGTGGAATCCGCCACATCAACTCCGGAACAGGGCGCCTGTGCCCTTCATTCCATTTTTCGCCGCTACATTAACGAATCAGGAGGACTTTTCCGTCTTGATGCTGGCGGTTTCTTTGCCTTCCAGCAGGGAATTCCAGAACGCCTCGGTGAAGACCTCAAGCCTGTCGCGGCAGAGTTTGGCACGGCTGAGCAACTCACGCAGGCTGAAAATGCGCGCCGGGTTGACCGCCAGCTTGCCGATGATTCTCGAGCTGGACAGTTTCGCTTTCTCGCGCACGTAGCGCTCAAGCTCCGGCACGCGCTCGTCGGACATGTCGAAGATGCTGCGCACCACCACGAACGGGATCTTCTCGTCTTCCGCAATGTTGGCGATCGCGATCGCGCTCTGGTCCACGACGTCGGCCTGCGTCTTCATGTGCAGCGCCATCTTCTCGCTGGGCTCGCGCACCGGGTCGAAGACCGTCACGATGCTGCCCAGGATGCCGCCAATGCCGGGCACCGAGCGGATCACGCGGCGCATCATGTCCTGGATCGGCGCCTGCAGGGTTACCCCCTTGTACTGGCTGCCCAGCCCGATCTGGTTCAGGAACTTCACCCCCACCACGACGTCGCCGACGTTCAGCGCGCTGCTTAAAGCGCTGCCGAAGCCGATGCTGACGATCGCCAGCGGCTTGTCGACAGTGATGGCTTCACGCAGTGCCGCCGCGGTTGCGTCCGGGTTGTGCCCGGTGATCAGGCACTTGGCCGAGGTGTAGTGCCAGATGCCGCCGTGGACGAGCCCCACCTTCTGTTTGTAGGTGCGCGAGTTGTCGAGACGGCTGATGAATTGCAGCGCGTCTGACTCCGTGGCAGCCACGAACAAGATTTTGGGTAACTCACGCATTTGCCCGTCCGCGCCCCTGCGGCATTCAGAACGTCAAATCTGCCCGAAGTCAGGCACCGGGGCAAGTGGAATGTGCATTCGTCACGATTGGCGACGTCGGGTTAAGGCGTTTCCGAGTAGATTCCGATTGCGCCGACGGCCTCTCCGGCCTCTCGTTTGGCCTTGTGCTCGTTGTACTTCTTGACCCAGGCCTCCCAACTGCGCCCGTCGGCAAAGTTCCGACCGGTCAGGTCGACGCGGTCGATCGACTCGATGGCGATCATCCGCACTTCGCTGGCGTCCGACGGGAAGAACTCGATGGCGTCGCCGGCGATGTTGAAAATGAAGCCCTCGTGCTCTGAGCCGTCGCGCAGGGTGATCGTGACGTCGCCGCGGAAGTCCAGCGCTTCGTGCAGCTTCTTCAGCAGTTCGTCACTGAAGTGCACGTCCGCGCCGGTCTCAAGCCGGGTACCCACGGCCGGCGGCGTGATGTTGCGCCCGTGGCGGCTGTTGATGCCGTTCATGGTCGCGGAAACCGTGCGGAGGAAGCCCTTGAAGCTGTTGAAGGTCTCGTGCACGGCCGTCGGCTCGTAGCCGCAGTGCACCATGCAGTTCTGGCACTTGCTGTTGCCGCTCTGGCGCCCGTAGTTTTCCCACTGGGTGTCGTTGAGCAGCTCTTCCCAACTGTCGGCGTAGCCTTCCTGCAGCAGGTAGCACGGCTTCTGCCAGCCGAACAGCGTGTAGCACGGGTTGCCCCAGGGCGTGCACTCGAGGTGCAGCTTGCCCATCAGGAATTCCATGAACAGCGGCGACTGGTTGAACTTCCACTCCGGCTCCGGGTCTTTCAGCAGGTCGCGGAACAGGGTGAAGGTCTTTTCGCGGTTCAGGAAATTCTCCTGGTCCGGAGCCTTCTGGTAACTGTAGCCGGGGCTCATGGTCAGCCCTTCGACGCCCAGTTCCATCATGCGGCTGAAGAACTTGCGCGTGCGGGCCGGGTCGGCGTGACCGAACAGCGTGGTGTTGGTGCAGACGCGGAAGCCCTTGCCAACCGCGAGCTGGATGGCTTCCTCGGCCTTCTCATAGGTGCCTTCGCGGCAGACGGCGAAGTCGTGCGCTTCCTGGTCGCCGTCCATGTGGATGTTGAACGTGAGGTACTTGCTGGGCTCGAACAGCCCTTCTTCGAGGCGCTTCTTCAGCAGCAGCGCGTTGGTGCACAGGTAGATGTACTTCTTGCGCTTCACCAGCTCGCGCACCAGCTCCGCGATGTGGCTGTACATCAGCGGCTCGCCGCCCGGGATGCTGATGATCGGCGCGCCGCACTCATCAACCGCCTTCAGGGCGTCTTCGACGGCCATTTCCTTTTTAAGGATATGCGCGGGGTACTGGATCTTGCCGCAGCCGGCACAGGCCAGGTTGCAGCGCAGCAGGGGCTCGAGCATCAGCACCGTCGCGTAGCGCTTGCGGCGCAGGATGCGCTGCTTCAACACGTAGCTCGCAACGGCCCACATCTGGGAAACAGGTACAGCCATAGTCTCACCGCTTCGGATTCGTCAACCGGACGAGTCTAGTGGCGACCCATCACGAGTCAATCTATCGGCCGCTTTCCCGCTTCAATCCGTCTCCAGCCTTTCCGCCAGTTCCTCGCACAGCGCGGCCACGGCCTGCAAGGCCAGCAGCGCGCGGGTGTCTGTAACCCGGCTGCGCTGGCGCTTCTGCACGGCCGGGTGCACGAAGTTGCGCAGTTCCTTGATTCCGCGCGCCACGTGCGTCACCGCCGAGGTCAACACGCCCATCTGTTTCAACACGCCGAGGGCTTCCTCGAATCGGTAGCTGTCGGCATCGGCGGGCGCTTTGCGGGCGGGATAGACCTTGTTGAACGCGGCCTCAGTGGGCTCCCCGAGCCTCGCTACCGCGGCCTGCAACACACCCTCGAGCGTTGCGCCGGCCATGATCACGGCGGCCTTGTAGCTGCCCGCGTGGAAGGCCCGCCAGGCTTCGTCGGCATCCTGGATCAGCGCGGCGGAACCCGGGGCAATCGTCCGGATCGCTTCGCGCACAGCTTCCGGCGCTTCACGGGGCGCGGTATGCAGGGCGTCGATGTAGCCCTGCAGGCGGTTCGCGATTTCTTCGCGCCGCCGTGCGAAGCCGCGCCCGGACAACTCAGTCAGTTGGCTCACTTCACGGGTGCCCGGCAGCGGCGGCTTCGGCGACGGACGGCGCGCGCGGCGCAACGGCTGGACCAGCGACTCGATCTGCCGGACGCCTGCCGCGTGACGCTCGTTGTCGTGGCCGAACGCCGGCGGCTGCAGCGCCGTAACCAGGTCGAGCGCCGCCTGCGCGAATTGAACCAGCCGCGTATCTCGCGGGTCGGTGTGTTTCATAACAGGTGGCTCACATCCGGAAGAGTCGAGGC
>JAGQRI010000293.1 GCA_020425515.1 Planctomycetota bacterium
GCTTTTCCTCCGGCGTGTCCCAGGGCGTGGTGTCGAACACGAACGGGCTGGCGACCACCACGCCCTTGAACAGGTCCGGGTGGCGCAAACTGACCATCAACGCGCTGAGCCCGCCCATCGAATGCCCGAAGGCGACGACCGTGCCGTTCAGGCGGTAGTTCTTCTCGACGCTCGGCAGCACGTCCTCAAGCAGCAGGCGCTCGTAGGTGCGGAACACCGGCAGAAACGCCCCGGCGCTGGGACTGACCACGATGAACGGCTGCAGTTCACCCTTTGTTGTCCGCTCGCGGACGATGTCGCCGATCTTGCCCTTGCGCCCCCAGCCGAGTTCGTTTTCGCCGCCGCCGTGGAACCAGACCAGCAGCGGGTAGGTCTTATCGGGGTTCTTGTCGTAGCCGTCCGGCAGCCAGACCTGGTAGTCGAGCGTGAAGTTGTAGTTGCCGGCTTCGCCGCCGGTGTGCTGAAGCCCCTCCGCGACGGGCAGCCGGCACGACGCCAGCGCGAGGCTCAGCAACGCGAACAGCGAAATTGGAATCAGTATGCGCGCAACCACGTTCATCCTCGTGCAAGGCCTGTGTGTTCCGGGCCGGCATGATAAACAAACATGCATCGATAACGGAGTGATTCATGCATGTAGTTGTCTCGGGCGGAACCGGGTTTATCGGCGAGCCCCTCGTCGAACACCTGCTGGGCCTCGGGCATTCCGTGACCGTGGTTTCCCGCTCGCCGGACAAAGTCGCGCGCGTGTTCGACGGCAGGGCGCCCGGCTGCAAGATTGACGACCTGCCGGCGTCGTTTGATGCCGTGATCAACCTGGCGGGCGCGACGCTCGACAAGCGCTGGAGCGCCGCCTGGAAGCGCGAAATGATCGACAGCCGCGTCGAGACCACCCGCATTCTGCGCGAGGGCGCGGAAAACTCGGGCGCGAAAGTGTTCATCAGCAGCAGCGCCGTCGGCTACTACGGCGACTGCGGCGACGAAGTGTGCAATGAAGACCACGCGCCCGGCGACGACTTCCTGGCCGGGATCTGCGTGAAGTGGGAGCAGGCGGCGCAAACCGAAAAGCTTCGCCTCGTCATAGTCCGGACCGGAGTGGTACTACATCACAGCGGCGGCGTGCTGGGCGCGACCATCCCGCTGTTCAAATGGTTCATGGGCGGAAGGCTGGGCGACGGGCGGCAGTACATGTCCTGGGTGCACCGCGACGACATCGTCCGGCTGTTCGCCTGGGCGCTTGAAAACGAGAGCGTCAGCGGCGTACTCAACGGCACCGCGCCGGAGCCGTGCACCAATCGCGAGTTCACCCGCGCGCTGGCCAGGGGCGTCCACCGCCCGGTATCGCTGCCGGTTCCGCGTTTCGCGCTGCGCCTGGCGCTGGGACAGATGTGCGAGATGGTCCTGCACGGGCAGAAGGTGTTGCCCGCACGCCCGCTTGCTTTGGGATTTGAATTTGAGCACACCGGGCTGACGGAGGCACTGGAATCGGCCATCGCGGGCTGACGCGGGCGCGAACCGAGTGGTCTGGATGCGACAGGACAATCTATTTAACTTTTGAATCATTCGTCATGACGTTCGATTCATGCTGAAATGGACCCTGCGAGTGCAGTACAACGGCTCGCAACGTGTGGCGACAGCGTCGGGCGCAATTCGCCAACCTTCTGAAACGTTTTCATACCGGGAGTATGCTTTCGGAGAAACGCCTGTTAACATTGTGCATTCGTTGCGTTTTGCAGGCGCAACCATCGGGACAACAACTTGGATCGCAGCTCACGCAGAATCGAAAGTCTCGTCGCGTTCAAGAACTCGCAAGGCATCAACGCGACGGGAACGCTCGTACACCTCACGCGCAACATGGTGGTGTTTGAGGTCTATAACCCTTACTCAATCGTCCAGCTCAGTGAAGTCCTCGGCGACTTCCGCGTCCTGCGCGGCGAGCGCGTGGTCTATTCCGGGCGCGCCGTCGTAAGCAACCTGGTCTCGACCGGGCTGATGCTGATCGTCTCCGCCACGCTGGTTGACCCGTGGACCGACCTGGTCGGGGTACCCGCGGGGCTTCAGCTTGAAAACGAGGTGCACGAGTTCGTGGCCGACTGGGAAACCAGCCACAACCTGCGCCCCGAATACCAGCTTTCCGTCACCACCATCAACTCGTTCCTGTCCGAGCTCAGCCGCTGGATCCAGCAGCTCGAAGCCGAGGCGGAGGCGGCCGGCAGCCCGAACCGCGAGCCGGACCCCGACACGCTGCAAAGCCTTCAGCATTCGCTGACGCCGAAGATCCACGACCTGTTCGGCGGCTTCGAGGAAATCGCCGCGCAGATTTCGCCGCAGGAGGAAGTCGCGCACAAGGCGTTCGCCCAGCGCGAGCTGCACCCGCTGATGCTGATCTCGCCCTTCGTTCACCGGACATACACCAAGCCGCTGGGCTACGCCGGCGACTACGAAATGGTGAACATGATCCTGCGCAACGCGCCCGAGGGGCCGAACATCTACGCGCGCATCGTGAATTCGTTCGTGCTCGCGCGCGAGCCGGCCGCGGCGCACCGCAACCGCATCGACTTCCTGGTCAAGCTGATCGACAGCGAGCTGGCCAAGGCGGTCAAGGCCGGGCGCCGCTTCCGAGTGCTCAACATCGGCTGCGGCCCGGCGCGCGAAACCGAGCGCTTCATCCGCGAGTTCGAAGGCGCCGACCGGGCCGAGTTCACGCTGCTGGACTTCAACCAGGAAACGCTTGAGTACGCCCGCACGCGCCTGCAGACGGCCTGCGTCGAAAGCCGGTGCCACCCCAACCTGAACTTCGTGCACAAATCGATCCACGACCTGCTGCGCGAATCCGGCAGCAAGGATGCGCCGACCGAGCAATGGGACCTGGTGTTCTGCGCGGGGCTGTTCGACTACCTGTCGGACCGCATCTGCAAGCGGCTGATGCGCCTGTTTTACGCGTGGACGCAGCCGGGCGGGCGCATCGCCGCCACCAACGTGCACGCGCGCAACCCGATCCGGCATTTCATGGAGCACATCCTGGAATGGTACCTGATCTACCGCGACGACAAGTCGTTCGCCGGGCTGGTGCCCTCGGACTGGAAACCCGAAGTCAGCACCGACAACACCGGCGTAAACGTCTACATTGTCGCCGACAAACCGGAGCAGAAGGCTGGCTGAGACCGTCACAAAACCGGAGCTGAGTTCAGCCTACCTGGAGGCCGACCGTCGCCAGCGGGTGAAGCATTCGCGCATCGGTTGCGTGCTCGCGCTGGTGCTGATGCCGGCGGGTATCAGCCTGGACTACTTCGTCTATCCCACCCATCTCGGCGCCCTGTTCGCGAGCCGCATGGTGTGCGACGCCGCGGTGCTGGTGATCCTCGGCATGCTGTTTACCTCGTTCGGCGAGCGGCACATCCGGGTGCTCGGCATCGCGTGGGCCCTGCTGCCCGCGGCGTCGATCTCGTGGATGATCTTCTACACCAAGGGCCCGACGTCTCCCTACTACGCCGGGCTGAACCTGGTAATCATCGCCGTGAGCCTGCTGATGCCCTGGACGCTCGCGGAAGTGCTCGCCACATGCTTCATCACGTTGCTGTTCTACGTCGCGGCAGTGTTCGGCAACTTCGGGATCACGGCCCCGCCGGGCGCGGAGTTCCCCTGGGATGCGTTCTTCAACAACGTCTACTTCATCATCACCACGGCCGTGATCACCTCGACGGCCAGCTTCTTCCTGTCCAGGCTGCGCTTCGACGACTACCGGCTGCGCTACCGCCTCGGCGAACAGAATGAGGAGCTGGCGCAGTCGTACGGCAAGCTGGCTGAACTGGATCGCCTGAAGTCGCAGTTCTTCGCGAACGTTAGCCACGAGCTGCGCACGCCGCTGACGCTGATCATCGCGCCGCTGCAGGAAGTGCTGAAGGACGGCGGCACCGGCAACGCGATCGCCGACGAGTCGCTGCGCATCGCGCGCGACAACGCCCTGCGCCTGCTGCGGCTGATTAACGACCTGCTCGACCTGGTGCGCCTCGAGGAAAAGGGCGCCGAGCTGAAGTTCACGCAGGAAAACCTGAACAGTTTCGTCAGCGGCGTGATCAACTCCGCGGCGCACCTCGCCAAGGCGAAAGGCCTGAAGCTGGTCGTCAACGTCCCCCCCACCGAGCTGAGCTCGAACGTGGACTCGAACGCACTCGAAAAGGTGCTGCTGAACCTGTTCACCAACGCCGTCAAGTTCACGCCCAGCGGCGGCACCATCGACGTCGACCTGCTGCAGGAAAACGGCAGCGCGATCATCGAGGTCAAGGATTCCGGCATCGGCATCTCGCCCGAGAACCTGCCGCGCATCTTCGAGCGTTTCGGGCAACTTGACTCGTCAAGTACGCGCAAGTACTCCGGCGTCGGCATCGGGCTGGCGCTTTCGCGCGACCTGGTGGAGGCTCTCGGCGGCAAGCTCAGCGCCAGCAGCGAACTCGAGCACGGCACCACCATGCGCGTCGAACTCCCGATCGGGAGCGGCGCCGAAGCCGACGCCCCCGACGAAACCGACGCCCTGGCCGAGGTCCACCGCGCGGCCCGCCGCAGCCTCGCCATCGAAAGCGAGCCGGAAACCCAGGAACTGCCGGTGCTCGGCGAGGGCAAACGCACCATCCTGCTGGTCGAGGACGAGCCCGACATGCGCCGCTTCATTGCCGGCTTCCTAAGCAAGGACTTCCGCGTCGTGCAGGCCGCCGACGGGCTCAAGGGCTTCGAGCTCGCCGTGAAGGAAAAACCGGTGCTGGCGCTGCTCGACCTGATGCTGCCGGGCATGGACGGGCTCGACCTGTGCAGCAAGCTGCGCGAGACCGAAGGGCTGGAGTCGATGAAGATCGTGCTGCTTACCGCGCGCACGGAAGAAAGCAGCAAGCTCGAGGCCCTGAAGCGCGGCGCCAACGACTTCCTGACCAAGCCCTTCAGCACGCTCGAAGTCCGCACGCGCCTCGCGAACCTGCTGCGGTCGGCCGAGCTCGAAGAGCGCCTGCGCAAGACCAACACCGAGCTGGAAACCACCCTGCGCACCTTGCGCCAGACCGAAGCCCAACTGATCCAGAGCGAGAAAGTGAACGCGCTCGGCACGCTCTCGGCGGGGCTGCTGCACGAGATCAACAACCCGCTGAACTTCACCATGACGGCCGTGCAGATCGCGCAGGACGAGTTAAATGAAGACGAGAACGAACTGCGCGAGACCCTGACCGACATCGAAAGCGGCATGAAGCGCATCCGCGACATCGTGCTCGACCTGCGCTCGTTCGCGTACCCAGAACGCGAGGCCAACCGCGAGCGGTTCGACCTGCCCAAGGCAATTGAGGTGTCACTGCGGCTCGCCGGGCATGAATTGAAGGATTGTGACGTCGAGCAATCCGTGACGCCCGGGCTGAAGGTCTACGGCGCGCAGAACCAGATCGTCCAGGTGCTGATCAACCTGCTGACAAACGCCGCCAAGGCCACGGCCAAGGTAACGGACGGGCGCTCACGAAAAATTATTGTGTCCGCGTGCGACAGGAACGGGCGTGCCCACATCAAGGTTCGTGACAACGGTATCGGTATCGGTCCCGAGGCTTTGAAGAATGTGTTCGACCCGTTCTACACCACCGGCGAACCGGGCCAGGGCATGGGTCTCGGGCTCAGCATTTGTCACACCATCGTCAAGAACCACGGCAGTGATATTCACATCGAGAGCGACGAAGGCCATTGGACCGAAGTAACCTTCGATCTACCATTTGAGAGTCAGGAGCACTAATTGATGGTCACCAACCACGACTATCGGCAATTCTCCATCCTTTACGTAGATGACGAAAGCCAGGCGCTGAAGTACTTCCGCAAAGCGCTCGAAAAGGATTTCGACATCATCACGGCAGAGAACGTGGAGGAAGCCCGGAAGATACTGGCCGAGCGCGGCGAAGCCATCGGCATCCTCGTGTGCGACCAGCGCATGCCCGGCGAAAAGGGCACCGACCTGCTGGCCAGCGCGCGCACGGACTACCCGAACATCATCCGCGTGCTGACGACCGCGTATTCGGACCTCGACAGCGCCATCGACGCCGTCAACACGGGCGCGATCTACAAGTACATCGTCAAGCCCTGGGACGTGCGCGAATTGCGCGGCGTGCTGCTGCGCGCGATGGACTACTTCATCGTGACCCGCCAGCGCGACGCACTGCTGCGCGAAAAGCTCAGCGTGCTGCAGCGCCTGATGGTGCAGGACCGCGTGCACAGCCTCGCGGTGCTGGCGGCCGGGCTTTCGCACCACATCCGCAACTCGATGTCGGCGCTGAAGACGTTCCTGGACCTGATGCCCGAAAAGCTCTCGGCCGAGGTCGACTCGGGGTCGTTGCGCGACCCGGGCTACTGGCAGGACGTCTGGGAGTCGGCGCAGATCGAAAGCCGCCGCGTTTTGAAGCTGGTCGAAAACGTCAGCGAAATCGTGGTCAAGCCCAACGAGAAATTCGAAAGCTTCGTCGCGCCGCAGGACCTGGCCAACGCGGCCATCGAGCGCGCCGATACCGCCGACTGCAGGATCGAGCTTAGCTGCGAAGAGGATCTGCCCGACCTCAAGGTCAATCGCGAACTGGCGGACCGCATGCTGGACATCCTGTTGCGCAAGGCCGTCGCGCTCAATGCGGACCGCGGCGCCGTGAAGCTGGCGCTGTCAGGCCCGCAGGCTGTCTGGGGCACGCCGGGCCTGGCGCTGAGCTTCACGGGCGACGGCGAAGGCTGGTCGGAAATGGGAAGCGAAGGGCTGTTCAGTTCGTTAACTCCTGGCACCGGTGAAGTGAAGGACGGTGGGCTGGAGTTGCTGTCGGCGTTCTTTATCGCGAATCACCACGGCGGCGACGTACAGTTCGTGAAACATGAAGGGCGCCCGCGGATCGAGTTGGCCCTGCCGAACGACCCCATGGCGGCGGAAAGACCGCCGACGGATTCGAACTTCCTGGACGACCTGTTTGAAATGTTCGAGCTGCAGCAACTGAATGCGTGAGTGCACCATGAACCAGCAACCTGACGACAACCACGCGGATTCGCTCCTCAACGCCGCCCGCCTGATCCGCCGCGCCGGGTCGGTGGCGGATGTGGCATCGGCTGCCCTGCGCGCGGTCGTCAGCGATTCGCCGCGGACTTCATCCGAATGGCGCCTGCGCGGCGTCGTGCGCTCGGCCGTGGAATGCCGCCTGCACCGGCTGGAACTGCTGCTGGTGCAGAAGACCGCCTCGTCGCCGGAAATGGGCTCGGACATGCGCATCGAGGCCGGCCGGCACATCCAGCGCGTGCTGAGCGCGATTCACACCGACCGCGAACTCGTTGCGCAGGTCGCCGACCTTGCGGTGTCCGCGGTGGCCCGGCTGGCGACGGCGTCCGACGCCATCACCCGCGCGCTGGCGGAGGCACGCCGGAGCAACACGGCGAAACCGCAGGCGTTCGCAACGATGGGCGGCAGACTGTTCATCCCGGCGCCGGCGCATGAGTTCGCCCGCCGCCACGGCATGGATGAGGAGCAGTTTTCGGATGCGCTGCTGCGTGTGACCCAGCCGCTTCGGCGCGCCTGCGAGTCGAACGACGTCTGCCGCATCGGCCAACTGCGCTATTCCCGGCGCCTGGCCGAGTCCGGCGTCACGATCTGCGCGGAGCTTGACACGTCAACAGACGCGCACGCCGCGCCGCTGATCCGCATCGAGTTCAGGGACGGCGCCGACGCACCGGCAAACCAGGCGCCGCCGCAGGCGCCGGAACCGACCCTCGAGCGCTACTCGGCAAGGCTGCTCCGCCGCCTGGTGGGATGAATACGGTGGGGTGATGTGGTGGCCGAGGCGGGACTCGAACCCGCACGAGGGTAACCCCTCAAGGGATTTTAAGTCCCCTGCGTCTGCCATTCCGCCACTCGGCCACGCCTTCAAACGATAAACCGCTTCACCCGCCGCACAAGCTACCACTGCTCCCAGCCGTTGATGCGCGGCCAGCGCGCGGCGACGTCCACGCCGCCGTCCACCACGTAGTAGCCCGGGTGCGCCGCCGCCGTCATGCAGATGTGGTTCGGCAGGATGCGCAGGCGGTCGCCGACCTGGATCAGCTTCAGCAGGTCCGCCGGCACGCCGTGGATGATTCCGTGTTCCTGGTTCGCCTTCGCTACAACCGCTCCGGGGAGCGTCACGCCGGCGACGTTCTGCACGATCCCGTAACCGACCTCGCGCCCATGCCTTTGCGCGCTGGTGTCTTTCGACAACGCCAAGCCGCCCGCGTCCACGATGATGCGATCCTCGTACACGCCGATCACGCTCGCCAGCACGGTCACGGCGATACGGTCCTCCGGCAGCGAGCCCAGCCCCACCTGGTCGAGGTCGCCGAACATGTACGCGCCCGGGCGCATCTCCGTGACGCCCGTCAGGTCGCGCGCGTGCGTGGCCGTCGGCGTCGAGCCGACACTCACCGTTTCACAGGCGTAGCCCGCCTCGCGCAGTCTTTCCGCGGCGGCCACGGCGGCGGCGCGCTCGCCCTCGGCGACTTCGGCGATCTCGTCCACACCGCGGCACGCGTACGACTGCCCGGCATGGGTCAGCACGCCCGCCAGTTTCGCGCCCGGCCCCTGCAGCGCTTTCGCGACCTGCAGCAGCGCCGGCGAATCCGGGCTGACTCCCCCACGCCCGTCGCCGCAGTCGATCTCGATCAGCACGTCCATCGGCGCCACGCCGCCGGCAATCAGCATCGCGGCCTCGACGTTGTCCG
>JAGQRI010000294.1 GCA_020425515.1 Planctomycetota bacterium
GCGGTCTCGCCGCCCGATGCGATAAGCATGCCGCTCTCCGGATTGCGCGGGGAGTTTAGGGCCGGGCGCGAGCGGCGACAAGCAGAACCGGGGCTGGTATATGCAAAGCATGGAATCGATCTGCGTTTACTGCGGTGCGGCCACGGGCGACGACCCGGAATTCGCCCGGGCCGCGCGTGAATTCGGCGCGCTGTTGGCGCGGCGCGGGATCAAGCTGGTCTACGGCGGCGGGCACGTGGGGTTGATGGGGCTGGTCGCGGACGGTGCGCTGCTGGCCGGCGGGCAGGTCGAGGGCGTGATCCCGCAGTCGATGAAAGACAAGGAGCTCGCCCATACGGGCATCCAGAAGCTGCACGTCGTCGAAAGCATGCACGACCGCAAGGCGCTGATGGCCGAGTTGTCGGACGCGTTCGTGGCGCTGCCCGGCGGGATCGGGACGCTGGATGAACTGTTCGAAATCTGGACCTGGCGGCAGATCGGGCTGCACGACAAACCGATCGGCGTACTGAACGTGAAGGACTACTGGCAACCGTTCCTGCTGCTCGCCGAAACCATGGACGCCCACGGCTTCCTGCACCGCAACGCGCTCGACATGCTGGTCTTCGAAGACAACCCCGAACGCCTGCTTCAGACGTTGCGCGTGGAGCGCGAAGCGTAAGCGAGCGGCACCGAAGCCCCGTGTTGAACTTGCCGCTCGCTAACGCTTCGCGCTCAAAGGCTCTTCGCCACGAGTTCGGCCAGGTTAACCTCAGGCCTGGCTCCCACGTGCGAGATGATTTCCGCGGCGCAGATGCTTGCGATCTTGCCGGCCTCGGCGAGCGTTTTGCCGTGGGTGTAGCCGTACAGGAAGCCGGCAGCAAACAGGTCGCCGGCGCCGGTGGTGTCTTCGACTTTCTCCACCGGATGCGCCTCCACGCTGATGGTGTCGTCCGGCGTGACGATGACGGCGCCTTTTTCGCTGCGGGTCAGCACGGCGACGTCGCAGTTGCCGCGGATTGCCTCGACTGCTTCGTCGAAGGTGGCGACTTCGTAGAGTGCGCAGATTTCCATCTCGTTGGCGAACAGAATGTCGATGTGCCCGTGCACCAGCTCAAGGAAGTCGGCGCGGTGGCGGTCCACGCAGAACTTGTCGCTTAACGTCAGTGAAGTCTTCTTGCCCGCCTCGTGTGCGATTTCCGCGGCCTTCACGTAGGCCTGCTTGGCGGGCGGCGCGTCCCACAGGTAGCCCTCGAAGTAGGTCACCTGCGCGCGCTGGATCAGTTCGGCATCCACGTCGTCGGGGCCGACCTCGCCCGCGCTGCCGAGGAAGGTCTGCATGGTGCGTTGCGCGTCCGGCGTGACGAAGACCAGGCAGCGCCCGGTTGGGTTCGTGTCATGGGTCGGTTCGCTGGTGAACTCGACACCGAGCGCCGTGATGTCGTGTTTGAATATCTTGCCAAGTTGGTCGCCGGCGACCTTGCCGATGAAGCCGGCCTTGCCGCCGAGGCTGGCGATGCCCGCGACCGTGTTGGCCGCGCTGCCGCCGGAGCATTCCACGCCGGGGCCCATTTGGGCGTATAGCTCCTCCGCTTGCTCGGCGTTGATCAGGGCCATGGTGCCCTTTTCGATACCGCACCCTGCCAGGAAGTCGTCGTCCGAGTGCGCCAGCACGTCAACCAGCGCGTTGCCGATGGCAACTACATCGAGTGGATTGGTCATGCGCGGCATTCAACAAGCTATAGCCCGGGCTGCAAAGCCCGGGGATCGGCGGGTTAGGGGTTCGATTGAAATCCACCGAACATCAAGGCGGACCGTCTTCCGCTTCGGTTGGGCGTTTTCGGCTTGGGAGTCGCGCAGGCTTGTTATACCCGGGCTTGGCAGCCCGGGTTATCGGGCTTCCACGCCGTCTTTCGTGAGCTTAAACAGCTTGCCGTTGATGGCGTAGGGGCGGGTCTCGGCGTCGATCTTCACCTGGGCCTCGACGTTGCCGACCAGCTCTTCGTCGTCGGCCGTCAGTACGATCATGAAGTCGCGGTTGGGCACGCCGACCAACAGGTTCTCGCCCAGCACGCCGGACAGCTTTGCGTACAGCTCCGGCAGCATCAGCCGTGAAGCGTCGTAGCTGTCACCGGTCGCGATGATCACGGCGCGCGGGTTGCCTTCCTGGTCGGTCAGCGCCTGCAGTTCCATGTCTTCCGCCAGCGCCTGCAGATTCTCGCGCGCGTAGAAGAAGACTTCCTCTTCATCGACGCCGTCCCACTTTTCTACGTCTTCGGTGCTGATGAAACGCAGCGTCCGGCCTGTGTCCACGGCCGCGAGCAGTTCCAGCTCGCCGTCCACGATGGCGCGGCGCAGCACGGGCACTTTGGTGTTGCGCGCGAAGCCCCAGGCTTTCACGACCGGGTAGATCAGCCCGCGGACGTCCTCGAACGGCCCGAGGTCCTTGTTGGTTTCGCCCCACAGGTGCTCGAACCATTCCGTCAGCAACTTGTCCGGGTCGGTACGGTTGTCGTCGTCCCAGGCGTGCAGGTAACTGATGTAGGCGTTCTCTAGCCCGAGCTTCGATTTTTCGCCGGTGTTGAGTTCCAGCGGGTTGATGATTTCCGGGCGTGGTTTGTCGAGCGTGCTCGCGTAAACCTCAGCGGCGTGCTGGGTGAAATCCTCGATGCCGATCGGCGGGTGCTCGCTGATCTCGATGCCCCTGACCAGCTCGTCCGCAGGCTCCGGCGCCGCGTCCGGGGAGCCGTTGAAGCTGATCACCATGCCGACGGGGCCGCGCTGCAGCGTCCACCAGCGCCAGTACTCGGGCTGGTTCTGCAATTCGCCCTCGTAGTCGCCGTAGACGATCTCGGTGCCGTCGCGGCTGATGCGCTGCACGTTGGTCATGTTGCCCCGGCTGGGCAGCGCATCAAACAGGTTGACGCTTGCGTCGCCGGTGCGGTGGCGCAGGCAGCTTACCGTGACCGCGCCGTCCACGTCGGCGTGGCGGAACACCAGGCTCTTCGCCTGCGGGTCGCGCTCGAAGCCCTCCGGGATGCGAATGGTGAAAAGACGGTTGGGGTCCTGGTAGATAGTCTGGGGCATCTGTTTCCGGATCAGTTGGTGCCGGCGGCAAGGCGCGAACGGACCAGCCCGGCCCGCAGGGTGTCGCGCTCGGCGGCCGGCAGGGGATGGCCTTCGCGTTCCTGAAGGTGCGACGGCTGGCCGAGGATGAATAGCTCGTTCACCACGGAGGGCGGGATGTCGGTGATGATGCCGAGGTCGATGCCGAGGCGCAGCATGCTGAGGTGCGACATCATCTCCTGCACGTTCAGGCGGCGCGCGGAGCGCAGCAGAGCCAGTGAGCGCAGCACCTTGTCCTCGACGAAGCTGCGGTCTTCTGTGTAAAGCTGGCCGCGGCGCTGGCGTTCGAACTCGATGATCTTCGGTACGATCGCCTTGATGGCCTCGACGATCGATTCCTGGCTGCGCCCGAGCGTGGTCTGGTTGCTGATCTGGTACATGTCGCCGAAGGCGCGCGTGCCCTCGCCGTATAGCCCGCGCACGGCGTGGTTCATGCGCTGCGCGGCCTTGAATACCTGGTCGATGTTTTCTTTCAGCGTCAGCGCGGGCAGGTGCACCATCACGCTGGCGCGCATGCCGGTGCCGACGTTGGTGGGGCAGGCGGTGAGGTAGCCATAGCGCTCGGAGGTTGCGAACGGGACGACCTTTTCCAGCGCGCGGTCGATCTTGCACAGCGCGTGGTAGGCGCGGTCGACGTCGAAGCCGGACTTGATCCACTGCAGGCGCAGGTGGTCTTCCTCATTGATCATGATGCTGAGCATCTCGCCGCGCCCGAAGGTGACGCCGCGCGGGCCTTCACCGTTGGCAAGCTCGCGGCTGATCAGGTGGCGCTCGACCAGCACGTCGCGCTTGATTTCCGGCAGGTCCTGCAACTCGAGCGTCACGACGCTGCGGTCGAGGTGGACTTCCGTGAGCGCGTTCTCGATCAGCTTCAACACGTCGCGGCGCTGGGCTTCGTCGGCGCGCCCCGTGAACGGGAAGCCCCTGATGTTGCGGGCAAAGCGCACACGCGTGCTGATGACGATGTCGCTTTCGGGGCCGCTGCCCTTCAGCCACTCGCCCAGTATGTGCGGGAAGTGCTCGAACGCGGTATCGCTCAAGAGGGTTCCTTTGCCTTGGGCTGGCCTTCGAGCTCGACGATCTGGTCGCGCAGCTCGGCCGCGAGTTCGTAGTTTTCCTCGGCCACGGCGTTTTCGAGCTGCTTGCGCAGGTCGGCAAGGCTGCGTTGTTTCTCGATTACCTCGTCGCCGCCGTCGCCTTCGGGCAGGCGCCCTTCGTGGCGGGCCGGCTGCACGTCGTGGATGCGCTCGAACAGCGGGTCCAGGTGCTCGGCGAAAACTTCATAGTCCAGCGGGCAGCCGAAACGCCCGCGGGCGCGGAATTCCGATAGCGTCATGCCGCACTCAGGGCAGGCGGGCACAGATTCAGTCGGCTTGTTGACGGGTGTGATTCCGCCCGGCTCCGGCAGCGTGGCGAGCGCGTTTTCGCCGGCGTTGAGCAGCGTCTGGACCTCGCGGACGATGTCCGCCGTCTGCAGCAGCGGCTTGGTCATGTTGAACATGTAGCGCTTGACCAGGTTGAAGCAGTCGGGACAGACGTTGATCTGGTCCTCGATGC
>JAGQRI010000295.1:0-6762 GCA_020425515.1 Planctomycetota bacterium
GAGCGCGACGGACGCAACGAACTGCAACTACTCGTTTCACACGAAGCCACGAAGAACTGCAAAAAGCGGCTTAACCGCGAAGAACCGCAAAGGACCGCGAAGAACAACAAAGGCAAAAGCGTCAGGAAGTCAGGACGTGAATGGACACGAGTTCCTGATGGCCCGTTCCATCTGAACCCCTTGCCGGCAACACAGTGTGTTGCCCAGGCAACATCGCCTTCGGCGATCCTGTTAATTCCTGAAGTCCTGACTGCAGTTGCTTTTTGCAGTTCTCTGCGTCTCTGCGCCTCTGCGCGAGCCGGCAGTTCGCAGTTCTTCGCGGTCCTATGCGGTTCTTCGCGGTTAATCCAGTTTTCTGCAGTTCTTGGCGGCTTTGCGCCTTGGCGTGAGACTACTCGTCGGCGGGTTTTTCGAGGACTTCGAGCCCTCGCTCCAGGGCCGTTACGATGTCTTCGATCTGGTCGCTTTCGATGTTCAGCGGCGGGCAGATCGTGATGATGTTGCCCAGCGGGCGCAGCAGCACCCTGGAGCGGTCGATCGCGTCGTGGCAGATGCGCACGGCGTCGTCGCGGGTTTCGTAGCCGCCGTCTTCGCTGCCGTTTTCGTCCAGAATCGGCACGCCCACCGCAAGCCCGCGCTGGCGGATCTGCCCCACGCGGTCGTGCGAGCCGATGCGCCGGCGCAGCGCGTAACTGAGTTCGCGGGCGCGCGACTTGACGTTTTCCTTCAGCTTCTCTTCCTCGATCATCTGAAGGTTGCGCAGAGCCACCGCACACGCCAGCGGGTTGCCGCTGTAGGTGTGCCCGTGCAGGAACTGCCTGAAGTCGGACCACTTGCCGTTGAAGGCGTTGAACACCTTGTCGTTCGCGACAGTCACCGCCATCGGCAGCATGCCGCCCGTGATCCCCTTGCCGAGGCAGATGATGTCCGGCTCGACCAGCTCGGTGCTGCTGGCGATCAGCGGTCCCGTGCGGCAGAAGCCCGTGAAGACTTCGTCCGTGATCAGCAGGATGTCGTACTCGCGGCAGTACTTCTTGATCTTGCCCAGGTAGTCCTCGGCCAGCGGGCGCATGCCGCTGCAGCCCTGGATCACCGGCTCGATCACCACGGCCGCGATCTTGTCGCTGCGACCGGCCAGCAGCGCCTCGAACTGCATCTCGTGGTGGCGGGTGCTTTCGTGCTCGTCGGGGTCCACCTGCATCGGGTAAGTCGCGTGGTGGCACTTGAACAGCGACGGCGAGAACTTCTGACGGAACACGTCGATGTTGCTCGCGCTCATGGCGCCGAAGGTGTCGCCGTGGTAGCTGTTGTGGAAGGTCAGGAACTGCGTGCGGCTGATCTGCCCGATCTGGTTCTGGTACTGCAGCGCCATCTTCATGGCGACCTCGACGGCCGTGCTGCCGTTGTCGCTGTAGAAGACGTGGTTGAGGCTGCTGGGCTCGTCGGCGAAGCGGAAGTCCTGCTTGATGGCGTCGGTCAGGGCGGCGGCGAACTCGACCGCCGGCGTGTGGCTGACCGTGAACAGGCTGGCATGGCAGAGCTGCGTGGCCTGCTGCTGGATGGTCTTGACCAGTTCCGGGTGGCTGTGGCCCCAGACGTTGCACCACATGCTGCCGTAGGCGTCGAGGAAACGGCGGCGGCGGATATCGAACAGGTAGGGGCCTTCGCCGCGCTCGATGATGATCGGCTCGGTCTGGGCGTACTCCTGCATCTGGGTGTAGGGGTGCCAGACGATGGACTGGTCCTGCTCCTGCAGCAACTTGTAGTCGCGCAGTCCGGCGAGGCGTGAACTTGTTCGGTCGTCTGACATGGGCGCAATCGGTCGGGCCAGCCTGTTTAGTGAATCCGCGCGCCGGGCGCAAGGAAACGCAGAAACGGCGACGGCTCGGGGGCGTTGAATCGTAGATAACCTGAGGGCAGAGTAGCGACAAGGAGGGGCTATGCGATTCCGGATGATTCTAACGGCGCTTGCGGTGTGCGCCGTGACCGCATGCGCAAGCGCCCAGGACGCCCCCAGGCCGGACAAGCCGGGCGAAAAGGCCGGCCCGGAAAAGACGACAGATAAGGAAGAAGGCAAGGCGGGCGACGAAAATAAAGGCAAGGAAGACGCCGGCGACGCCGAGGAAAAGCCTGCGCCGAACGATACCGTTGCCCGCCACAAGCGCCTGCTGAAGGACATTTCGGACGTGATCGGCACGGTCACGGTCAGCGAGGCGGACGTGAAGTCCTGGCTCGACCACCGCGCGGACTTCGAAAAGGCGATGCTGGCGGACGAAGACTTTGGCGCCAAACGCGCCGTGAGCCTGAAACAGGCGTTCGACCACGCGCTGACCTCGGAGGTGTACACCGCCTGGGCCAAGGGCGAGAACCTGAACGCCGAGGACTGGCTGCGCAAGTCGTTGCGTATAAAGGTGTTGAACTACCGCCTGCGCGCGCTGAAAGAGGCCCCGGAGCAGCGGGAAGCTTTGAAGGCGAAACTCGAGAAAATCGAGGGCGAAAAGCAGAACCTGAGCACGGGCGAGTACGAGAACGCCAAGGCCGCGATTGCGGACACACAGGACCTGCTGACGAAGCTTGAGACCTACGTCAAAACCCTGCCCGAGCCCAGCGAGCCCGAGAAGAAAGCGCTCGAAACCCACGCCGACGAACTGAAGTAGCGATTAACTGCAACTGCTTTGGAACCACGAAGGGCCACGAAGGACCACGAAGAACTGCCACTGCAAAAGCAACTACAGTCAGGACTTTAGGAATTAACAGGACACGAGATTCTGATGGAGCGGGCCATTCAGAACTCGTGTCCTTTCACGTCCTAACTTCCTGACGCTTTTGTCTTTAGCAGTTCTTCGTGGTTCTTAGTGGCCCTTCGTGGTTAATCCGCTTTTGCAGTACCTGGCGGTTCCGGGGCCGATACGTGGGTCATGCCTCAGTCATGGGTGGTTGACAGTTGGAGGCGGTGGCAAGTAGGCGGTTGACACCGGTCTTCGCAACCGGTTGAATCACCCTCAACCCCCCGAAGTCTGCATTCAGGCCACATTCACTACCCACCAGTCGGGTTGTGTGCCTGTCGCGTGATTCGCAGGAGCATTTGGCATGCGCCGAATCTGGCTCACACTGTTCCTTTTGTCGACGGTGGTCCTCCTGGCCTCGGCGGTTGAAGCGCAGCGCTTCCCGCAGGTCATGAACATGAACACCCACGAAGGGAAGTATTCGACCGGTGGTTTCGGGGTAGGACTGGGCGTGGGCGGGGCCTTTGGCTCCAGCTTCCGCCGCGAAGGCCTGACCTCGAAGAACATCGACGGCAACCTCGAGGCGGTGTTCAAGAAGCGCAACGCGCAGAACATGACCCGCACGATTTTCGGCGCCGACGTCGACTTCCAGATCGGCTCCGACAACTCGGTGATCGGCACGGACTTCGGGATCGAGATCTACTCGATGTCGATCGGCACCCACGCCACGCTCAAGAACGACAACGATGCCTATGAGGGCATCAGCGAAGGCGTAACCCTGATGTACGGCGGGTTCGACTTCACCATCAACTTCTACCAGAGCGAATTCATCGAAACCGACGGTCGCCGCACCCGCAACAACTGGGGGCTCGCGATGATCGTCGGGCCGAAGGTCGGCATGATGTTCGGCGACTTCAGCGACCTGAACGGGCTGGCCAGCATCGGGCTCGACATCGGCCTGATGGCCGACGTGCCGCTGCCGATCTCCGGCGCCGAAGACCTGCTTTCGTTCTCGCCGTTCATCTTCTTCGAGGCCAACTACCGCCTCGACATCGACGGCGGCGTGGTGGACGCCAACCCGGCCAGCGCGACCTTCAACGCCGACGTCATCAACGACAACTTCGACCTGGGTTTCTACCAGCGCACGCAGGACGTTGACGGCGACGGGCTTGTGGACTTCGCGGACGGCATCGCCGTGCGCCGCCACAACTTCATCCCGGCCTACCAGCTGAACATCGGCACGGACATCAACCTGACGCCGATCTTCATCTCGCGCTCGGGCAGCCTGATCAACAACTGGCGCTTCCACATGTCGCTGGTTGCGAGCATGCCGATGGCGCTGAAGTTCTTCGCCGCCAGCTACGACGGCGCTCCGCTCGCCAGCGCGGGCGAAATCCCGATCACCTGGACCATCAGCTTCGGCGCCGCCTACTTCTTCTAGGCCGAGCCAAACGCAAAAAAGCCCCCGCAACCGCGGGGGCTTTTTGTTTCACCGCACATAAACGTAAGGGGACTGTCCCCGCAGTTGGGGACTGTCCCCGTCGTCGAAACTCCAGCAGCATTCGAACTGCAAAAGCGGATTAACCACGAAGGACCACGAAGAACCACGAAGAACTGCTAAAGACAAAGCGTCAGGAAGTTAGGACGTGAAAGGACACGAGTTCTGAATGGCCTGCTCCATCAGAATCTCGTGTCCTTTAAATTCCTAAAGTCCTGACTGTAGTTGCTTTTGCTTTGGCAGTTCTTCGTGGTTCTTCGTGGCCCTTCGTGGTTCCAAAGCAGTTGCAGTTCGCAGTGCGCTGCGAGATCAATGCTCTTCGATGAAGTTGAGCATGCGCAGGTTCCAGATCAGCGCTACCGGCACCAGCAGCCCCGCGCAGACGATTGCCGTCGTCGAGAATTCGAACGCCACCAGCAGGAACAGCACCAGCACGTCCAGCCCGGTCAGCACGAACAGCAGGGCCGCGTTCAGCCCGTTGCTGTCCTGCTTGAAGGCCGCCTTGGCTGCCGGCCAGCTCAGGAAGGGCAGGATCGCCGTCGCCGCCAGCACCACGATCAGCCGCCACAGGAAGCCGCCGACCGCCGACCAGAAGCCGGGGCCTTCATCCACGGGTTCGTCGTCGGCCTTGGCGGTGCCGCTCAGGCCCTTGATGCGTTCCATCGGCAGGGTGCTGGCTTTGCGCTCGATGCCGCTGCTGCGCACGATGCGGATCACGTCCAGTGAACAGATGCCGCTGTCCGCGCCGGACCACAGCTTGTCGACGCTGACCGACAGCACCTCGTCGGCCTCGCCGGCGTTCTCGAACACCTTGTTCGGGTCCGGCTGTTCGTCTTCTTTGTTGACCAGCGATTTCACCAGCGTGGTCGCGCGCTCCTCAAGCGTCGGGTCGCGCGGGACGTCCGCCTTCACGCCCTCGATGTCGTTGAGGCGCCCGATCAGCATGTCGCGGATCTGGCCGTTGCTGGTGTCGTTGCGGACGGGCATGACGACGACGCGCTGCTCGCCTTCTTCGCGTACTTTGGCTTTGTACTTTTCGGAAAGCTGGTCGAGCGCGTCGGCGACGGCGTGGTCCTGCAGCTCTTTCAGGTCGTCGGGGCCCTGGACGAACCAGACGTAGGCGAAGTAGCCCACCAGCGCCAGCGCCGCGAGCCCGATGCCCGCGGAGAAGACCTTCCAGCCGGGGATGTTGTCCATCAACGCCATGGCTTAAGATTCTGCCTCATCGTCTGCGTCTTCGTTGCTCTCATCCTCGTCCTTGTTTGTAGCGACGAAGGGCTTGTTGCTTTCCGCCTCGATTTCCTCATCGGACTTCTTGACCGTCAAAATCACCAGTTTTTCGGTGCGGCGGTCGGCGTTTATGGGGCGCCCGGCGGCGCTGAACAGCGAATCCATGCGCCGTCCGATCTGGCTGGCGAGCTCTTCCTGCTTCTTGCCGGGCTTCGCTTTCTCGTACTTCGCGCGCAGGTCGGCCACGGCGCGGACTTCGTCCAGCAGGCTCTTCAACTGTTTGTCGGCGCGCTCGAACTCGCGCTGGCGCTTGATCAGGAAGGCTTCGCTTTCGTTCAGCTTGTCCTGCAACTCCTTCACCTGCGCGTTGGTCTGCGCGAGCGCGCCTTCGTCGCTGACGGTCTTGTTACGCTCGCGCTCGACCAGCGCCTCCAGCTCGGCCCGCTCGCCGGCGCGGGCGCGCTCGGTGCGGTCGAGCATTTCCTGCAAGGCCGCCCGCTCGGTGTCGGCGTTGGCGGCGCGCTCACTGGCGAGGTCCAGGCGCTCTTCGAGTTTCTTGCGGCGGTCCTCGGCAAGTTCGGCGTCGGATTCTTTTTCGATGCGCATGGCCGCGAGTTGCTGCTCCAGCTCGACGGCTTTCGCGCGCAGCTCGGCGCCCTGGTTGCCGTGGCGGCTGCTGGATTCCTGCAGCGCGGCCAGCTCGGCGCGGACTTTCTCCAGTTCGGTCCGCTGGCCTTCGGTTTCGCGGGTCAGCCCCTCGGACGCGCTGCGGTGGTTTGAGGCCTCGTCGCGCGCGGTTTTCAGCTCGTCCAGCAGGCGGCTCGTTTCCTGCGCGGCGGCGGCGGCTTTCTCGTTGGCCCTGGCGAGTTCGTCTTCGAGGTCGCGGGCCTTGCGGTTGCTTTCTTCGGCGTTTTTCTCGAAGCGTTGCAGGCGCTGGGTGGCGTCTTCGAGCTCCGATTTCAGGCGCGTGAGTTCCTCGCTGCGGTCGCGAAGATCTTTCTGAAGCTGCAGCGATTCGCTGTTCACGCTGGTGGTCTTGCCGCGCTCTTCCTTGAGCTGATCTTTCAGGCGGGACGCCTCGATCTCGGCCAGGCGGGCTGATTCGCGGGCTTCGTCAACGTCGCCTTTTGAATCCAGCATCTTGCTTTGCGCGTCGCTGAGGTCGCGGCGCAGGCGCTCGTTTTCCCTTTCGAGAACAACAATGCGCGCCTCGTGTTCGTCGGCTAGGGTCTCGGCTTCCGCCAACTGGCCGGAGATCGACTCGATGGTTTTCTTCTGCCCCTCGATGCGCTCGTTCGCGCGCTGCAG
>JAGQRI010000295.1:6871-8181 GCA_020425515.1 Planctomycetota bacterium
TCGAACTCGCTGCTGCGCCCGGCGTCGCCTTCGAGCGCGCGGATGGTCGCCTCGGCCTGCTGGTTGCGCTGCTCGCTGCGGGAAAGTTCGCCGCGCATGTCGTCGAGCATCTGCTCAAGTTCGTTCACCCGGTCGCGCAGGGCGTCCAACTGGCCGGCGGCCTCCAGTGCATCGTTCTGCACTTCCTCAAGGCGGCGGGACAGCGACGTCAGCGTTTGCGCGGCCTCGGTGCGGTCGCCGGCGGCGCTCTCCAGCAGCTCGATCAGTTCTTCCTGGCTGACCTCGGCCTCGGTGGAGACGTCGAGGCTGCGCAGCAGTTCGCTGCTGAGCTGGTCGCGCTCGGCGCGCAGTTTTTTGATTTCGGCGTGCGCTTCGCTGAGTTCGCGGTTGCGGTCGCGCTCCAGGCGTTCGAGCCTTTCGCGCGCCTCTACCAGCGTGATTTCCAGCGCCTCGCGGGCTTCCTCAAGCGCGAGCGAGCGGTTGGTGTACTGGCTTTCGGTGTCCTGCAGTAGCGCCTCGAGCTGGTGGCGCTCGTCGTCGACCTGTTGCAGGCGCGTGCTGGCGCGGTCGGCGATGTTGCGGTACTGGTCGAGCTCGGCCCGCAGGCGCTCCATCACGCCGCCGTGGCCGTTGCCGTTCCCGTTGGAGGGCTTCGGGGCCTTCAGCGGCAGGGCTTCGAGGTCTTCCAGCACTTCGCTCAGCGGCGCGGACCAGTCAATGCGGACGCTGTCCACCTGCGCCATTTCGCCGGCAAGGGTTTCCAGCCGGTCGGTCCAGCCGCTTTCACCCATGCGCCCGAGGTTGGCTTTCAGGCGCTCGTCGCTCGCTGGCAGGTTGCGCCGTTGCAGCCCGGTGTACGACGCCACGAAATCGCGCAGCCGGTTGGCGATGTCGTTCAGTTCCTCGCCGGCGCCCGCGAGGTCTTCGTCGGCTTCGCTGAGGCGCTGGCGCATGTCGCCGGCGTCCGGCTCGTCCATCGCGGTGCGGACGGCCGCGACGCGCCGGCGCGCGGCCACGTGGCGAGACAGCGCGTGCAGGTAGCAGGCGGCGAGCGCCACGACCTGCTTGAGGGTTTCGTTGTCGCGGTAGCGCCACAGGCTCGCGCCGAGGTGAAAGATCGCGTCCGGGTGGGGGCGGAAGCCGGCCAGCCTGTAGCTTTCGATGCACTGGGCATGCAGCCGCCCGATCGAGTCCTCATAGAGCTCGAACTCGATGACGGGTAAGTCAAGGATGGCCTGCTCAGGCATGCGCTGAATCGCTCCGCTTTACCCGACACAGGATACCCGATAATCGCTGAACGCACGAGGATG
>JAGQRI010000031.1 GCA_020425515.1 Planctomycetota bacterium
CTGGCCCGGGGGCACCCCATCAAAAACGAACGCGCCGGGACGGTTGTCCGGCGCGCGTTGTTTTCGAGTATGCCCAGGGCTGCATCCCCAGCCTTTGCAGGCCGGGCTATCGCATCTTTTCCAGTTCGGCGTACATCTTCTGGAAGGCGTCCTCGCACAGTTCCGTGCGGCAGCGCGAGCGCGCTTCATCCTTCGAGTCGCGGCGGACGCCTTCTTTCTTGACGGTGTGGTTCGAGAAGGCCGAGCTTTCGCCGTGCTTGTACAGCTTGTAGGTCAGCTCGCCGTCGTAGACGGCATACAGCTCGGCACCCATGAACTTGGGGTTCTTCACCAGCGTCATGCTGAGGTCGATCTCGACGATGATTTCGTTCTTGGCCTCGCTGCCGATCTTGTAGTTCATTTCCTCGAACTGGTCGGTCATCCAGGTTTCGGCCGTGTCGTCCTCGGACTTCATCTTGATGTAGACCGTCCAGGTGTTGCGGTTGGGCGGCGGAAGCTTGGTTTCGGGGTCGTCCTTGGTTTCCGGGTCGTCCTTGACCTCCGGCTTGGTGGTTTCGCCGGGGATTTCGAGCCCGTCAACCTTGGGCAGCGCATCGAGGCGCTGGCGGACTTCGGCGTTCTTGGGTTCGAGCTTGAGGGCCTGCACCAGCACGCGCGATTCCTGCTCGTCCATCGCGAACTGGTGGCAGAAGTCCGCGAGCTTGAGGACCGAGTTCAGCTTGGTGAAGTCCGTGGCGCCCTTGCGCAGCTCGTAATGCTTGTCGCCGCGGGTGTAGCCCCAGCGGATGTAGAGCTCGGTATTGTCGCCGATGTCCAGCTTCACGCCGTCTTCGTCGACCTTCTTCACCGTGCCGGTCAGGAAGTCGCCGCTTTTCAGGTACAGCGTTGTCTGTTGGGCGTCCTGCGCCAGCGTACTGATCGACAGCACGGCCACGCACAGGAGGGAGAAAATCAGACGTTTCATGCGTGCTCCCCTAAAGCCTTGCACAAGGCCTTGTATTCCGCACCGGGGTCGGGCGCGTTGAGCAGGGCACTCGACACTGCAATGTGCCGGGCGCCGTGGCCAACCAGCTCGCCCACGTTGGCCGGGGTGATGCCGCCGATGCAGAAGACCGGGATTTGCACCCCCGCCTGCACTTGCGAAACCGCCTTCGGACCAGCCACCGATTGTACTTTTTTCGTCTCGGTGTGAAACATGGCACCTAATCCAACGTAGTCGGCGCCTATTTGTTCGGCCTCGCGGGCTTCTTCGGGGTTGTGTGTTGAAACGCCTATCAGCGCGCCCGGCCCGAGCAGCCTGCGCGCATCTTCGGGGGGCAGGTCCTGCTGGCCCAGATGCACGCCCTGTGCGCCTGCAGCGGCCGCGATGTCGGCGCGGTCGTTGATGACTGTCAGGGCTTCGTGCCCGTTGGCGTGTTCGATGAAGGCTGCGGCGAAGCGCCGGAACTCGGCGGCGGTGCGCTCCTTTTCGCGCAACTGGAAAAGGCGGCAGCCGGCGTCCAGCAGCGATTTCAGCACGTCGCGCCGGTCTTCGCGGGCACAGGCCCCCGAAAAGATTGCCATCACCGGGCTTTCGCGCAGCAACGCGCGGCGCGGGGCGTTGATGAAAAGCTGCTGCTCGGCGGCGTAGGCGGCGTAGCGGGCCTTGGCGGCGGCAGCGGCGGCGGTGGGGGAGTGCAGTTGCGAAAACTCCTCAATCACCCGCAGCGCTTCCTGGGCCCGTTTCAGACCCGCCAGGGCGATCTCGCGTTCACTGCCGCGTGTGACGTCGTCGGCCTTGGGGCGCGTGCCGACGTCATGCTCAATATCCCGTGCCGCCAGCAACTCCGGCCCGAAGGCGTCTGCGCAGGTCTGCACCAGCCGGCGGGCGTCCTTGATCGTCTGCGCGGAGGGCGCGTCGTCCAGCACCAGCCGCGCGTACTCCTCGGCCGTGCGCAGCCCTTCCCGGGCGCGATTCAGGTTGGCGTCAATCACACGAAGCGACATGCCCCGAATCATAGCGGGTCGAGCGCGAAGCGTAAGCGAGCGGCATGCAGCGGATTCAACCGCAAAAACTGTCTCGCGCAGAGGCCGCAGAGATCGCGGAGAACGGCATTTGCATTCTCTGTGTCCTCTGCGATCTCTGCGCGATGCCGCTGTTAGAGTTCTTCGCGGCTTACCCATTGACCAATTGGCCGGGCGCGCCAAATTCGGCGGCATGACGAACCCACACGAAACCTACCAGCACCCGCTCGTCGGGCGTTACGCCGCGAAGGAAATGCGGCAGCTTTTCGGGCAGCAGAAGCGCATCGGTCTGTGGCGGCGGCTCTGGATCGCGCTGGCGGAATCCGAGCGCGAACTCGGGCTCGAAC
Source organism: Planctomycetota bacterium (assembly GCA_020425515.1). Classification (GTDB taxonomy): domain Bacteria; phylum Planctomycetota; class UBA8742; order UBA2392; family UBA2392; genus JACKID01. The sequence continues at coordinate 2,352 of JAGQRI010000031.1, forward strand.
AGATCACCGACGATGCTCTGAAGCAGATGAACGAGCAGGTCGATAACATCGACTTCGCCAAAGCGGCCGAGTACGAGAAGCAGTTCCGCCATGACGTGATGGCCCACGTGCACACTTACGGCGAAGTTGCGCCGGCCGCGAAAGCGATCATCCACCTTGGCGCGACAAGCTGCTACGTCACCGACAACGCCGAGCTGGTGCTGATGCGCGAGGGTCTGCAATTGCTGCTGAAGCGCCTGCGCGCGGTGATCGGCGTGTTCGCCGAGTTCGCCGAAAAGGAAGCCGACACGCCGTGCCTCGGCGCGACGCATTTTCAAGTCGCGCAGCTCACAACAGTCGGCAAGCGCGCGGCGCTGTGGCTGCAGGACCTGGTCAGCGACTACCACGAGCTTTCCCGCCTTGAACGCGAGATGCCGATGCGCGGCGTGAAGGGCACCACCGGCACGCAGGGCAGCTTCCTCGAACTGTTTGACGGCGACGCGGACAAGGTGAAGCAACTCAACACCAAGGTCTGCGAGAAGATGGGTTTTGAACGGGCCTTCGCGGTGACCGGGCAGACCTACCCGCGCAAGTACGACCATCAGGTCCTGACGACTGTTTCCGGCATAGGCATCAGTGCGCAAAAGCTGGCGACGGATATCCGGCTGCTTTGTGGTCTCGGCGAGCTGGACGAGCCGTTCGAGGAGAAGCAGATCGGCAGCAGCGCCATGGCCTACAAGCGCAACCCGATGCGCAGCGAACGCGCCTGCTCAATTTCACGCTACTTGATCAACTTGCCGACAAACGCGGCCTACACCGCCGCCGAGCAATGGCTTGAGCGCACGCTCGACGACAGCGCGAACCGGCGCATGAGCATACCGGAAACGTTCCTCGCGGCCGACGTGGTGCTGAGCATTCTGCATAACATCGGCAACGGGCTGATCGCGAACCACCCGGTAATCGCCGCGCGCGTGAAGCGCGAGCTGCCGTTGATGGCGACCGAGAAGATCATCATGCAGACCGTGCGGGCGGGCGGCGACCGGCAGGAAGTGCACGAAGCGATCCGCGTGCATTCCCATGCCGCCATCAAGCGCATGAAACAGGAAGGCGCGCCGGACAACGACTTGATTGAGCGGCTGAAGGGCGACGCGCTGTTTGAGAAAGTGAAAGACGACCTCGACGATATCCTTGACCCGTCAAGGTTCGTCGGGCTCGCGCCGCAGCAGACGCGCGAGTTCATCGCCGAGCACGTCAAGCCGGTGCTGGGCGAGGGCGAAGCGCTAGAAGGCGAGGGCTTGCAGGTTTAGCGCGGTAGAGTGGGAGACAACCCGGTCGGCAACGGGGACTATCAACCCAAGCCCGGCGCGGAGCGCCGGCACAGAATTAGCCCCCACCAGCTTTGCTGGTGGGGGTTCGCGTTGGTTCGGAAATCCGAGGCGCGGAGCGCCGATACACAGGTGCCGCATTGTGTCGGCGCTCCGCGCCTTGGATTCGTTGCCAATCCAAAACCCCCCGGCAGCGGAGCTGCCGGGGGCTAATCTTGTTCAGGCGCTCCGCGCCTCTCTGTTACGTCAGTGCTCCGCGCCTCTCCGATGCGTCAGCGCTCCGCGCCTTGGATTCGTTGCCAATCCAAAACCCCCGGCAGCGGAGCTGCCGGGGGCTAATCTTGTTCAGGCGCTCCGCGCCTCTCTAGTACGTCAGTGCTCCGCGCCTCTCCGATACGTAAGTGCTCCGCGCCTGCGATGACTTCTTGGCCGAACGTTTGTTGCCTTCGGGAGCCCCCTGACTTACTTGCTTTCCTCGGCCGCGTTGAGTTCGAAGTAGTTGGCCAGCGCCCACAGGCGGAACGCGTCCATGAACTGCTCCTCCGACATCTCCAGCGTTTCCAGCAGCCGGTTCATCAGCTCGACGGCCGTCTCCGGTGCTTTCTTTTCCTGGTAGCGCGCCACGAATTCCTTGTACGCGCTCTTCAGGAACTCGCCCAGCTTCTCCTTCTGCTCATGCAGCAGGTAGTCAGTGAAGCAGTAGGCCGCCGCCATTTCGCGGTTGGAGTAATCCTGCGGGCGGGTTTTCGTCAGCTCGCTGAGCGTCATCGCCTGCCCGCCGGTCAGTTCCATGCCGATGCGGATGCGCCAGCCGGCCGGCGAATCACCGAAGCCGGGCATGGAATCCGCGCCGCCGGTGTCGATCACGCCGGAGCTGCGGGTGGCGAAGAACTTTGACTGGATCGAGCCGTTCATCTGCGTGCTGATCTGGTAGCCGAAGCCGCGTTCGAGCCAGTAGAAGTTCTCGCTGCCGGTGTGGCGGACGATTTCCTTGTACGCGAGGTCGTGGGCGATGCCGTCGCGCAGCCCATAGTCGTTCTCCAGCTTCGGGTAAAGCCAGACCGCTCCGTACGGGTTGTAGACCGGCGTGCCGCCCGACTGCTCGCCGCGTACTTTGCGCTCGGACGCGTCGGGGATGCCGCTGCACTTGTCGACGAACTTCGCGAAACGCTCGCGGTCGCTGAACACGGTGTAGTGCAGGCGCTTGGCGTCGTCGGCCGGCTTCTTGGGCGCCTCGGTGCCGAGCTGTTCAAGGATGCGCGCACGGCAGGCCTCGCCGTACTGTGACAGCGCGTCGGCCCATTCTTCGCTTTTCTCGCCGATCTCGGCGTGGATCACCAGGTAGTCCGTGCGGCGCTTGGCCATGTGCATGCCGCAGGCTTTTTCGTAGGGCGTGTCCTCTTCGATCTTTTCGCCCTTCTGGGCCCGCCCGATCCAGACGATGCGGTTGGTGTCGGCGTCGTCATCGAGCAGGTGCTTGTACCACATGTACGCGGCGCTCGATCGCGCGGCCTTCTGCACGTCGCGGTCGGTCGGGTCGAAGCGGATCGCGTGCCACAGCGCCAGCATGCGTTGCGGCAACTCGAGCTCGGGGTCCTTGACGTATTCGAGCAACTCAGCGGCGGCCTTCTTGCGGACGGCTTCCGTGTCGGCCCACAGCTTCTGCACCAGTGAATCGCGCTTGGCCTCGTTGATCTTGTCGGTCAGCGGGACCATGTCTTCATCGAGCACCCATTCGCCGCGCTTCTTCTTGTAGCCCATGGTCTTGCGGATCTTCTTGTGATCCGGGTCGTACATGAGCCCGTAGTTGAAGTACGAGCGCGCGTAGGTGTAGAGACCCTTGCCCTTGGCGGTGTCGCCGCATTCAAAGCAGACGTCCGCGAGGTCTTCGAGTGTCTTGGCGAGTTTCTTTTCGGGCTCGATGCCGAAGTTGTTGTCGTCGGCCGACACCGGGCGCGGCTGCGCCAGCAGTATCAGCACGCACACGGCCAAAGCCGTAACGGCCAGCTTCTTCATGGTTCCTCCTCCTCGCGGGCCATTGTAACGGAGTGGAAGCGATTCGCCAAAAACGAAAGGCGCGGCCACGGGGGCCGCGCCTTTGAGGAAGCACTCGTGCCTAGCGCTGCGCGACGCCGGAGCGGTCGATGTATTCACCGCCCGTCATCTCCGCCAGGGCCGCAAGCAGCCGGGCATCGTGCGGGCCGATGCCGACGGTGTTGATGACCATCTTGCGGAACGTGTTCAGGCGCTTCACGTCGAGCAGGATGTTCTCCGCCTGGCAGTAGCGCGCCTGGCCCTGCGCCATCCGGCCTGACTTGACCTCGCCGATCGTGTCGTCGGTGACGGTGGGCGAGCCGTCAGTGAGGAAGAACATGGTGGTGGCGCCCGTCTTCAGGCACTCGGGGTCCCAGGACGGGTCGTTGGTGTTTTTCTTCCCGATCTTGTACGGGTCGATGGTGTTTCGTTCGTTGACGCAGAACGCGCGCTTGAGTGCGCCGTAGATGTTCGTCAATTCAGCCCAGTTCAGGTCCTCGACCTTCTTGATGAACTTGCGCTTGTTCGCCTCGGTCGCCTTCACGAACTCGTCGGCGCTCGCGTCGATCATCGCGTGCGGCGTGTGGTAGATGACGATGTTGAAGTAGTAGTCCTCAGGCAGGTACTTCAGGGTGTGGATCAGCTCCACCTTCGCGAGGTCGATCTTGGTTTTCACCTTGCTGTAGTCGGGCGGCGGGATTACCGGCTTCTTGTTTTCGTCGTCCTTGCCGTCCTTGCCCTTGCCGCCGGTTACGGGGCCGTCGGGCTTCTTCTCTTCGTCTTCCTTGGGCGGGTTCTTCATTTCCGGCGGCAGGTCGACGGGCGCCTGCATGGAGCCGGAAATGTCGATCACGAAAATCACGCGCTTGCCGACGGCGGAAGCCTTGAAGAATTTCGGCACGTCACGCCCGGCGACGGTGGCGCCTTCGTCACGGCGCTCGGTCTTCTTGCCGCCCATCTTGACCCACCAGCGCCAGAACTCGGCGTCGATGTAGGTGTCTTCGCCGGTAATCGTGCTCAGCGCCTTGCAGGTGAACCACTGGATGCGGTCGTCCTTGGACTTCTCCAGGATGTTGGCCAGTTCCAGCACGACGTTGTTGCGCATTTCCTTGTCGCCGCCGTCGACCATCTTCGGCGCGGCCTTGATGCAGGTCAGCGCGATGATCGGGCTTTTCTCGTCCCAGTCCGGGTCGTAGGTCTTCAGCACGCTGAGCAGCAGGTCCGCCATGTCCGCGCGGCGCAACTCCGCCATGGCCTCAAGGGCCGCGGAGCGCAGGTAGATGTCCTTGTCCTTCGATTCCTCGATCGCGGCGCGCAGCACCTTGTTGCCGCCCTCCGAATTCTGGAGCGCGAGGCCCAGGAAGGTCCAGTAGGCGCCGAAAAGGTTCTCCGGCTTGTCCCACTTCAGCACGGTCTTCTCGATGGTTTCCATCGCCTCTTCGGACGTGAGCCCGCTGATCGACTCCGCCATGGAGAAGCCGGCGGGGCCGTCGTTTTCAGTCGAGATGCACTGAAGGATGTAGCGGGTGCCATCCTTGTTGTTTGCGCGCGCCAGGTCGCTGACGGCCTTGGCCCGCACCATCGGGTCTTTGTCGGTGATCTTGCCGCTGGCCAGGCGCACCGCCTCGGCGGCGGCGTCCGCGTTCACCGTGTTGGTGGAAACGCACGCCATGCTGCCGATGATCAGCGCGAGCGTCGCCGCCTTCATCCATGTCAAACGAATCATCTGTCCTGTCTCCTCCGGCTTTCGCCTCGTTGCGTCGGCGGGCGAACCCGGCAACGCAACCGCACCCCGTGTTTTCCCAGCTTCGAGTCTTCTTTCGTTGCCGCCTGTCGAACCCGCGGCCGCAATGCTAGCGGCGTTTTCCGCCGCCCGAGAAATTCTGCGTCCAGTAAGCGCCGTCGTGTCCGACGCCGATAATCGTGTGATTGCCGATCATGTTGCGATGGTGCTCGGCGGCGCCGTACCACTGCCAGACGGCCGCGTCGCCGTCAGGGGCACCGACCAGGCAGTTTTCCGAAACCGACCCGCCGTACCCCGCGCGCCTGGCGCGTTCCTGCGGCGTGGCGCCGCCCGGCTCACCGGGGATGTTGTGCGCCAGCTTCTTGATCTTGTTCATGTACTGGCTGTGCCCGAAGGTGGCCTTGCAGAGCGTCAGGTTGATCGTGAGCGCCCCCTTGCCGAGCATCATGCGGTAGTCGTTCAGCACCCGCACGTGGCGCTTGTCTTCATCCGTCAGGGTGCCGCCTTCGAGTTTCTCATTGGACTCGAGCACGCCCTTGTTGGCGGTGTACTCGGGCTCCTTGACGTTCAGCTCTTCGGCGCCGCGGGTGCGCATCAGGGCGGCCGCGTTTTCGTAGCCTTCGGGCCATTTCTCCAGCCCTTCCACAATGCCGCCCAGCATCGCCGCCAGTTCGTCGAGCTGCTTTGCCGGCGTGTCGAGGTCCAGGTCGTAATGCGCGACGGCGTAGCTGACCGGGTCGCGCCATACCTCGAACAGCGGCTTGCAGGCCTCATCCACCTGGGGTTGTTTCTTGCAGCCGTCGGATTCGGTGTAGGCCGGGTCCATGATCGCGGCCAGCGCCTTGGGGCGGTTTTCGTCCAGCACGCCGCGCAGCTTGTCGACCGTGACACCGGATTTGCGGATGGCCTCGGCGATCAGCTTCTCGGCTTCCTTTTCCTTGAAGCCCTCGAAATCCTCGGCGGCTTTTTCGCGCAGTTCCTGCTCTTCGCCGATGGCCTTCTTCAGCGCCTCGACGGCTTCCTTTACCAGTTGCTTGTCGTCGTCGCGGTCGGAGTCCCACTTGCGCTTGATGGTCGAAACCCAGCCTGAGGCCGTCGGCGGCAGCTTGGGCTTCGGCGGCTCTTTGGCTTCCGGTTCGGCGTCAGGGTCCTTGCCCTCTTTGATCGCCTTTTCGCGCTGCTTCTTCTTGCGCAGCTCCTTGATGAAATCGTCATCATCCTGCGCATGCAGCGCCGGTGCGGCGATCATGATGAGGGCGAGTATGGCGACGGCGAGGCTTGCGGCCGTGTAAAATCGGCTACGGGCCATGGTTCCTCCAAATGGCCAACGGGGTGCTTGTGCACCCATAAGTCTAACTCGCCCAGTGTAAGCTTACGAACGTTTGGCAATTTCCTTTGTTCGGGTTATTCAGGGAAAACGACCTTCGCGCATAAGTGCAGCCAAAATAGCAACTTACGCTTGCGGTTTGGAGGCGAGACAGATCAGGCTCACGCCCCAAGGCGCCGGCAGGTGAATTCACTCTAGCGAACTTGCCCCCTGGACTCGTCGATCGAGTCAGGCTGCGTTCTTCACGCAGAGGTGGTCTCGCGGGCGGGTGTGCGTCTGGGTGCAATGCTGTCGTAGTCGCCTCGCTTCCAGCGTTTCTTGATACGCCGCACGGCCTTCAGCATGCGCCAGCCGTCGCGAAACACGGAAACCTTGCTGCCGGGCATTTCGGTCCAGTTCACGAACACCTCGTCGAGGCGCAGCTTGCGGCGCTGGGCCAGAAGCAGCAGTTCGACGTCGAAGGCGTAACCGTCTTCCTGCGCGCAGTCGAACAGCCCTATTGCGGCCGGCGTTGCGAAAAGTTTGAAGCCGCACTGGGTGTCGTGGATACCCTTCACGCTGCCCATGCGCACCACCCGGTTGAACCAGCGCCCCAGGAAGCGCCGCAGCGGGCTGCATTCGACCAGCTTGTCCGCGCCTTCCCGGCTGCCGATGGCGACGTCGGCGCCGGATTCCGCGGCCTGTTTCAATGCCGGGAACTCCTTCATGGCCGTCGCGCCGTCGGCGTCGGCGAACAGGCGCAGGCGCCCGGTTGCGCCCACCATGCCGGTGCGCACGGCGGCGCCCTTGCCGGCGTTCTGTTCGTGGACGATCAGGCGCACGCGGGCGTTGTCGGCGGCGCGTTCCTGAACGACCTTCGCCGTGTTGTCGCTGCTGCCGTCGTCCACGACGAGAATCTCAAAGGAAGGTTCGTGCTCGCCGCACCAGGCGATGGCGGAATCCAGGAAGGCCGGCAGCCGCTGGGCCTCGTTGAACGCCGGGATGATCACCGACAACTCGACGCCGGGCTCGGGGGCCGTCGCGGATTCGGTCTCGTCCATCGAAGCAGCTGATTCCGGCATCAGGACCTCGGCCACCCTGTTCAATTACAAGGCGGGCGCTATCGTATCGGCAATGACGCTGAAGCCCATTAATCGCGCGCGGTTGGACGCGGGAAACGAACTCGCACGCCGGTATATCACCGATTTCAGCCGCGTGGAGTCATTTTACGCAAGCGACTACCGCAGGCCGGAACACCTGGCGGCGCTGGCGAGCCGGCTGATCAACCGCACCTGGAAGGGGCGCTTCGACCGCGCCGCCACAGTGCAATTGCTGCTGGATTACGCCGAGCGCCACCCGACGCCGCGCGCGTCGCTGACGAACATCGAGAAGCTTCGCGACCCGCAGTGCGTCTGCGTAGTCACGGGCCAGCAGGCCGGGCTGGGCGGCGGCCCGGCGCTTGTGCTTTACAAGGCGATGACGGCCGTCAAGCTCGCCCGCGAGGTCGAGCGCGCGTCAGGCCAGCCGTGCGTGCCGGTGTTCTGGAACGCTTCCGACGATTCGGACATCGAAGAGGTCAACCGCCTGCGCAGCGTGGACGAAACCGGCAACCTGCGGAAGTTCCGCTTCGACATCCCGGCCGGCAAGCGCCACGTGCGCGACATCGTGCTTCCCGGGCGCGACGACCCCGCCTGGGAAAAGGCCGAGAGTACACTCGGCGAGGGGCCGTTCCATGATCGCGCCGCGCTGCTGCTGGGTGACGCGGCCGGGCGCGACTTCGGCACCGCGTTCACCCGCCTGATGCTGGAACTGCTGGGCCCGCGGGGGCTGGTGGTGATCGAGCCGTGGGCGCTGGTCGAGCACCCGGCATGGAAGCGCCTGCACGCCCTCGAAATCGACAAGCGTGAGGACCGTCGCCAGGCCCTGCAGCGCGTGGCGGAGCGCCTGGAAGCGCTAGGGTTGCCGGCCGGCGTGCCGGTTACCAATCACCTGAACCTGTTCAAGACGGTCGACGGCGAGCGCCGCCACGTGACCTGCGAGGGCAAACGGCTGGTGGTCGAAGGTGAATCCGGCACGGTCTCGAAGACAGGCCTGTTGCAGGAACTGCGGGCCGATCCCGCCGCGTTTACCCCCAACGTGCTGCTGCGCCCGCTGGTGCAGAACGCCGTCTTCCCGACTGTGGCGTACGTCGGCGGGCCGTCGGAGATTGCCTACCACGCATTGCTGAAGGGTCTGCACCGAAGCAGCAAGGTGTTCATGCCGGCCTTGTTCCCGCGCCTTTCGATGACGCTGGTGGATGCCGCCGACGCGAAGTTGTTCGACAAGGTCGTGGGTTTCCGTAAGCGCCTGCTGTGGCGGCAGAAGGAAGCCGCGATCGTGTTCGAGGAAACACAGGGCGCCGTGCGCCGCGCTTTCAAGGAGATGCGCGGCAGCCTGAGCGGGCTGGCCCGGCCGCTGGAACAGGACATCCAGAAATTCGAGCAACGCACCATGCGATCGGCCTCGGACGCCATGGCGCGCGTGAAATACGACCCGCTGGGCGTCACCGAAGGCGGCGAAGAAATGCAGCCGCTGCTGAACCATTATTTTCCGGAAGACAAGCCGCAGGAGAGGGTGACCACGCTGCTCAGCGCCTATGCCCGCTTCGGCCCGAAATTGCTGGAGGCAGTGGACGCGGTCCCGGAGATTTTCGACTTTCATCACCATGTCGCGGTGATGTAATTGCTGCGTATAAGTAACTGTTATGGAATAGTTTGCGTTATCAGGCCGGAATCGGTAGCATTTCGGCCAATCTACTGACAAAGTTTCTTGGCTTTTTATTCAGCCGAAACGAACCACGTTGCACACGCCCCGTTTATTCTGGGGTCGCAACTAAACATCCCTTCCCGGGGATATTGCCGAGAGTTGAGGAGGTCGCTGTGGCTGGTCAACAGCAGTACTACGAAGAACCGGCGGATCAGGAATACTACGGCCAGGAAGAAATGATGGCCCAGGGTTCCACCGGTGAAGATCTCACGGCACTGGCTTCAGTGCCCTGGGTGGCGATCGCACTGGCCGTGCACGTCATCCTGCTTGTGATTGCCTGGTTCATCATTCCGAAAGCGCCGGAACCCGTACACGTCGAGGTTATCCAGGCGCAGCAGGAACAGATCGCCGAACCGCCGCCGCCGGAACAGCCGCCTGAAGAACAGGTCGAGTTCCCGAAGGACGAGCCGGTCCAGGACGACCCGACTGAAGACCCGCGTATCACCGACCAGGCTGAGGACGAAGTCAACGAAGACCCGTCCGACAAGCCGAACAACGACCTCGCGGAAAACCCGAACGACGACCCGTCTGACAACGAGTCGCCGCACCCGAACCGCAACAGCACCACCAGCGCCGTCGGTCTCGGCGGCGGCGTGGGCGGCGGCGGCGGCCGCGGCGGCAAGGGCGGCTTCGCCTATCGCCGTGCACGTGGCGGTGGCGGACGTCCGCACGAAGACCGCACCCGTGCCGCGCTGGAGTGGCTGAAGGACCACCAAAACCGCGAAGGTTACTGGAGCGCGACCACCTTCAACGACGACAGCACCCGCCAGGGCGCGGCCAAGACCTACAACATCGAGTTCGTCGACCCGGGCCAGCCCAACGGCGACAAGGGCTGGGAAGCCACCTGCGACATCGGGCTTACCGGCATGGCCCTGCTGGCTTTCGTCGGCGCCGGCTATGACCACAAGGAAGGCGACTACCGCGCCACCTGCCGCCAGGCGATCCTGTACCTGCGCAAGATTCAGGACAACGACGGCTGCTTCGGCCCCAAGGAAGACGACCACTTCGTCTACAACCACAGCATCTGCGCGATGGCCATGGCTGAGGCTTACGGGCTCAGCGGTGACCAGGTGCTGAAGCCGATCGCCGACAAGGCCGTCGACTTCATCCTCAAGGCGCAGAACCCGGGCCTTGGCTGGCGCTACGGCGTGCAGCCGGGCATCAACGACAGCTCGGTTTCGGGCTGGATGGTGCTGGCGCTCAAGAGCTGCAAGATGGCCGGGCTCGAGTTCGACTACACCAAGTGCTACAACGACGCGGCCGAGTGGTACAAGATGGTCACCGTCGACGTGAACGGCTACCCGAAGACCGGCTACGACAGCCCGGGCAGCAACAACGCCCGTCTGCGCAGCGCCACGGAATTCGAGCACAACCCGTCCATGGACGCCATCTACGTCATGAGCATGCTGTTCATGGGCAAGGCCGACCTGAACGACAAGACCATCAAGTCACAGTCCCGCGTCTGCATCGAGAAGGACTTTCTGCCGGCCTGGGAACAGTACAAGCTCGACTACTACTACTGGTACTACGCCAGCCTGGCGCTGTACCAGATCGGTGGCACGACCTGGAAGACCTGGGAAAAGGCCATGTCTTCAGCCCTGCTGGACCACCAGCGCGGCTACTGCGAGACGGACAAGAAGAACAACCACGTCACCAAGGAAGCGCTTGACGAACACGGCAGCTGGGACGCCGTCGACGCCTGGAGCTCCGCCGGTGGACGCGTCTACGCGACGGCCATCAACTGCCTGACCCTCGAAGTCTGGTACCGCTACCAGCGCCTTGAGGATCACCAGGGCCACTAGACAGAAAGTGCTGGGAAAGAGGCGGCCTTCAAGGCCGCCTCTTTTCATTTGTGACCATTGCCTGTACCCGCCGCCGCCCTAGAATCTGACACACCCATGGCCAAGAAGAAAAAGAAGAAGGGCGAAGCAGGCGCCGCGGCCCGGAAGCAACCGGCCGGCGCCGCCACGTCCAAGCTCGACAAGCAGACGGCGAAGCCCAGGGCCACCGATACCGTCATGCTGCCGGCCTCGCTCAAGAACGCCCTGCGCGCCGACTACACGCAGTTGCTGCGCATCCGCAACGTGCAGTGGCTGATCGTGCTGGCGGCGGTGGTGGGGGCGCTGCTGCTTGGCTACTACCTGTCCTCGGTGTTCGTGCCGCTGCTGGTGGCCATGGCGATCGCCTACATCCTGAACCCGCTGGTCGTGCGCCTCGAAAAACGCGGCATCAGCCGTACGCGCGCCGTGCTGCTGATTTTCGTGCTGTTCATTGCCATCAGCGCCGCCGTCGGCAGTTGGTTCGTGGCCAGCGTCGTGCGCGACGTCAACGCCATGAGCGACCAGGCGGGCGACGTCCTGGCCGACTTCCGCGACAACCAGGACGAATGGATCGAATCCTGGAACGCGAGCACGCCCGAAAACCTGCACCTCGACCCCAAGGAAGACCCGTTCGGGCGCGTCACCGACATCGCCATCGAAAAGCTCGCGCCGACCGGCAGCCAGTCCGAGTCGCCCGAGGCCGCGAGCGCCCGTGCCGACATGGCCGCCGCACGGGCCAGCCTGCTGGCGAACTTCCAGGCGGTGGACGCCAATCACGACATGGTGGTCAGCGCGGAAGAAATCGACGCCGACGAATTCAAGCACATGGACCGCGACAAGGACGGCAAGGTGACGCCCAACGAGTGGTTCGTGCGCTTCGGCGCGACCGCGCCCATTGAGGACGGGCGCACGCTGTCGCCGGCGACCACCAAGGCCGCGGAGGGCGTTTATTCGATCGTCAGTTCCGGGCTGGTTTCGTTTTTCACGCTGCTGTTGTTCATCATCCTGGTGCCGATCTACACGTGGTACTTCATGGTCGGCTGGGAGAAGGTGGTGGCGCGCGGGCGCGAGTTCCTGCCCGGCAACCACAAGGAACGCATCCTGAAAATCCTGCGCGAGATCGACGCCATGCTGAAGGCGTTCTTCCGCGGGCGCATCGTGATCGTGCTGATCATTACGGTGCTGACGACCACGACCTACCTGGCCTTCGGGGTGAAGTACGCGGTGCTGCTGGGCCTGCTGGGCGGGATCGGCGTGCTGATACCCTACGCCGCGATGATCCTGAGCTGGGTGCCCGCGCTGATCCTGATGATCATCTCCGGCGACAGCGTGCTGGCGATCGTCGGCATGAGCCTCTGCTATCACGGCATCCAGGCGCTGGAGCAGTTCGTGCTGACGCCCAAGCTGCTCGGCGGCGCCGTCGAGCTGCACCCGGTGACCATCCTGGTCGGCGTGTTCGTGATGTTCTCATTGCTGGGTGTGTTCGGCGCGCTACTGGCCGTGCCGCTGACGGCAATCGCCAAAACCCTTGGACGCGAGTTCCTGCTTCCTTACTTTAGGTCCCTGGCCGCCGTGAAAAACAAACCCGCAGCCGAGACATGACCAAGCCTTCCGTAGACATCCACCAGGACAGCATCCCCGGCGCGATCCGCGTCGCGGCCCGGGCCCTGATCATTGAGGATTCCCGCCTGCTGGTGATGAACTACGAGGACGAGCACGGGCGCTGGTGCGTCACGCCCGGCGGCGGCATCCGCAAGCAGGAAACCCTTGGCGAGGGGCTGCGCCGCGAAGTGCATGAGGAACTCGGCATCTACGTGAAGCCGGGCGACATCGTGTACGTGCGCGAGTTGCTGGGGCGCACCGCCGAGGTCATGCACGGCGGCATCACGGAAGACACCCACCAGCTTGAGATCTTCTTCCGCTGCAAGCGCGACGGCGAGATCAAGGTCGGCCACGCGCTCGACAACTTCTGTACCGGGTTCGAGTGGGCGCCGATCGTCGAGCTCAAACAGCGCAACTTCTTCCCGAAGGCGCTGGCAGGCCGCCTGGCTGAGGATGTCGCCAGCGGCTTCCGACCCCACAACAACTACCTCGGCGACGCATGAACCCGCTCAGCGCACTGGCGAGCGGGTTTCTCGACCTCGTGCTGCCGCGGCATTGCGCCGTGAGCGGGCGTCCGTTGCTGGATGATGAGACCGGGCCTGTTGCGCCGGAGGTTCTGCGCGAGGTCGAAGTCGCCGGCGCGGACTACTGCACGCGCTGCGGGGCGCCGCAGGGCCGCGGGGTCGGCGCCATCAAGGAGTGCGCCAGTTGCAAGGCGTACCGCGACGGCTTCGGCACTCGCGAGATCGTCGCGGCGGGGGACTACTCGGGCGTGCTGAAGGAAATCTGCCTCGCGCTCAAGTTCGGCGGCGAGCAGCGACTGGCCCCCGTGCTGGCGGCATGGCTGGCTCAACTCGTGTTCGACCGCGGGCTCGCGGACAAAGTCGACGCCGTGATCCCGATGCCGCTGCACGTCTTCCGCCGCTTCCGGCGCGGCTACAACCAGGCTGCGTTGATCGCGGCGCCATTGGCGAAGACGCTTGAAAGACCGTTGCTGACCGGCGTACTGAAACGTACCGGCAAGACGGAACGCCAGGCGCGATTGTCGGCGGCGCAACGCAAGGGCAACGTGGCCGACGCATTCGAGGTGCAAGCTGGGCGAACGTCCGATATCGAAGGCAGGCGCGTCCTGCTCGTGGACGACGTGATGACCACCGGCGCAACCCTGGGCGCCGCGGCCCGCACGCTCAAGAAGGGCGGCGCCAAGGGCGTCTACGGCGCGCTGGCCGCCCGCGCGGTTCTCGGCGCGGACTCCTGAGCCGGGATTTCCTCAATTCCTGAATCCGACCATGCCGAACACTGACATGGCGCGCCATCTTCGCGCGCCGCGGCTATCGGAATCAGAAAGAGGTTTACCCATGGCATCACGCAGAAGCAGACGCGGCAAGAAATCCGGCGGCAAGGGCTGGCTGATGATCGTTGCGGCGATCCTGATCGCGGCCGGCGCGGGCGGTTTCTTCGCCTTCGGCGGGAGCGGCGACGGCGAAACGACCGACGCCTCGATCAGCGACCTGATCCCCGGCATGGACGACGACACGCCTGAGGTCGGCGACCAGCAGGGCGGCGGCGACACCCAGAGCCTCGCGGGCATCGAAAGCATGCTGCAGGACATCAGCATCAACATCCAGAGCACGACCGACCAGGAGCGCGAGAAGGCATTGCGCGACGGCTACGGGCGCCTGGCGACGCTGCTGGAAAGCCCGCTGCCGATGGAAGAGCGCAGCCGCGCCATCGAGCTGTTCCACAGCATCACCGACGAGCTGTTCCTCAGCACGACGCACAACGAGTTCTGCGACAACTACGTCGTGAAGCGCAACGACAGCTACGACAAGATCGCCAGCCGCCACCACATCAGCACCAACCTGCTGTACGACCTGAACAGCCGTCCGCGCGGCGCCACCATGCTGCACCTGAACGACAACCTGAAGGTGCCCAAGGGCGACCCGCAACTGGTGATCCGCAAGCGCGACTTCACCTGCAGCCTCTACTTCGGGAAGTTCATGGTGCGCCAGTACATCATCGCCCACGGGCGCAACAACAACACCCCGGTCGGCATGACCAGCATCGCCAGCATGACCATCGACCCCGAAAAGTCGGCCCAGGGTCCCAACGACCCGCGCGGCGAAATGAAGCTGCGCTGGATCGGGCTGGCGGAATACGCCGACCACCGCACGGGCTTCGGGCTGCACGGCACGCAGTACCCGGACAGCATCCCCGGCATGACCAGCGCCGGCTGCATCCGCATGCACGACGACAACGTGATCGAGCTGTACGACATCGTCCGCATCGGCAACAAAGTTGAAATCAAGCCATAACCCACACCCTTACGGAGCTTCGCCATGAAGAAGGTTCTTTTCTCCCTGGTCTTCACCGGCCTGCTGGCTGCCTGCAGCCTGACCGGGCTGAACACGACCAACGTCCAGAACACCAATGACCCCGAACCGGCGGCCCCGGTTGCCGAGGCCGCGACCGACCCGGTCGTCGAGGAAACCGCCGAGCCTGAGCCGGCAACGACGGAAGAGTCCGCGACCGACACCGCCGTCGTGGACACGGGTGACACGGTCCCGGAAATCATCGAGCCGGCCGTGGACGCCGACCTCGCGAACGGCACCACGCTGTTCGAGGAAGGGCGTCTGCGCGAGGCGCGCACGCTGCTGTCGAAGGCCCTGAACAACGACCTCGGCGATGAGGATGAGGCCAGGGCGCTGAAGACCCTGCGCGAGATCAACGCGAAGATCTTCCTCAGTGCGGGCGAAAGCGGCGACCTGAAGGTCTACACCGTCAAGAACGGAGACACGCTCGGCAAGATCGCCAACGCCCACGGCACGACCTGGGAAATGATCCAGCGCCTGAACGGGCTGAAGTCCACCCGCATCGACGTCGGCCAGCAACTCAAGATCCTCGGCGGCAAGTTCGAGCTGGTCGTGCGCAAGGAAAAGTTCGCGATGGACCTGCTGCTCGACGGCGCGTTCATCCAGCGCTACGAGGTCGGCCTCGGCGTTGACGGCTGCACCCCGCTGGGCGAGTTCGTGGTCAAGAACCGCATCCCCAAGCCGGCCGACGGTGCTTACCCGTACGGCCACCCGAAGCACCGCCTCGGTTCGCGCTGGCTCGGGCTCAAGAGCGACGAGGGGCTGAAGGGCTACGGGCTGCACGGCTGCCGCGCCGACGAAGAGGAGCTGATCCCCGGTGAATGCAGCCACGGCTGCGTGCGCCTCAAGAACGGCGACATCGAGGAAATCTACGACATCGTCCCCGTGGGCACCCGCGTGGTGGTCCAGGAGCGCTAGACGGGACACAGACAAAACACGGGGCGGCCGACAGGCCGCCCCGCTGCATTTCCGGGGCGTTGTATTGTCGAATGCAAACTGCGACCATGAATGCGATGCCGGAAGAAGCCAAGAATTCCGAGACGCCATCCCGCGACCAGGTCGTCAGCCGCGCCGCGCGCGCCCAGTGGGCGTGCGGGTTGTGTTTCGGGCTGCTGTTCCTGATGGGGCTCAGCGGCGTCGCCAGCATCACGCTGCTGTACGACAACCCCATGTACCGCTCCGGCGTGCAGGGTTTCGAGGGGCAGGTGATGGGCGTGGTGGTGGCGATGAAGGGTGCGATTCGGTTCATTCACGCCTGGGGCGGGTACGCGGGCATCCTGCTGGCGGGCTGGGCCGGCCTGGAAGTGTTCTCGTTCAGCCGCCTGCTGAAGCGTACCGACAACGCGGGCTGGCGGCGTTCCGGGCGCCTGCTTGGCGTGCTTGGGCTGGCAGGGGCGGTGCTGCTGATCGCCTCGCTGCTGCTGCTGATCCCGAGCGGTGTCGCCGCCAAGGGCTTCCTGGGCGTCGAGCCGCAGACCAAGGACGTGCCCGCGCCCGTGGGTTTGCAGCGTCCCGGCAGTGAAGACAGCAACGACGGCGGCATGGTCGAGTGGCACACGCGCGAGCTGAACTACCTGATGGCGCTGGGTGCGATCGTGCTGGTGTTCGCCGCGTCGGGCATCCGCCGGATCGCGCTGGAAGCAAAGAAGGAAGCCAGGGCGGAAGACGAATCGAAGGATTAGCCGCCCTGCGCCGGCAGCAGCCAGAAGTAGATCACCAGATACAACAGCAGCATCGCCGAGATCATGAATACCGGCACGCTTACCGCCCACGAGCCGGGCAGGCGCCGCCGTACGATGGTGGGCATGCTGCCGGCATCGCTGCTCCCGTTTCCCGGCAGGAAATCGAGCAGCAGTTTCTGCACGCTTGCCAACTGCTGAAGGATCGGGGTCGCCACGTCGTGCCAGAACTTCGGGATGAACCTGCGCCAGATCCAGTCCACGTCCAGCGTGATCGACTCGGTCCGCTTCATCAGCGGCAGCAGCACGAAGAACGACAGGCCCGAGAACGCCAGCATACCCAGCATCACCATCACGTGGTCGATGCTGAACACCACGTTCGCGTAGTCCGCCGCCTCGGCCTTGTAGGGCAGGATCGCGTACAGCGGCCCCGGGAAGAAACCGAGGAAAATGCAGATCCCGGCAAAGCCGATCATCGCGGCCTTCATGTTCCAGGGCACTTCCGGCGGGCGCAGCCCCGAGTCCTTCTGGAAGAAGACAAACCAGGTCAGTTTCACGCAGGCGTCGATGAACACGCCCGCCGTCGCCGCCTCGAACAGGAACCAGGTGACGATGAGGTAAGTATGCGGCTGGCCGAGTTCCGCCATGCGGGCTGACTCGTTCACGATGGCCTGCACGACCATGCTTTTGGACGTGAACCCGGACGTGAACGGGAAGCCGGAAATCGAAAGCCCGCCGATGATCAGGCACCACATCGTCACCGGCATGGATTTGTACAGCCCGCCAAGCTGGTTCATCTTCGTGCGCCCGGTGGCGAACAGCACGCTGCCCGTCGCCATGAACAGCAGCGCCTTGTAGATGATGTGCGCGAAGGCGTGGCCCGCGGCGCCGTCGATCGACAATCGGGTGCCGATGCCGATGCCGACCAGCATGAAGCCCACCTGGTTGACCAGCGAGTAACTGAGCAGCCGCCGTATGTCGTTTTCCAGCAGCCCGTAAATCACGCCGTAGATTGCCATGTACAGCCCGAAGTAGATCACCACCTCGACGCCGCTGAACGCCACCAGCAGCGTGAACACGGCCGTCTTGGTAGTAAACGCGCTCAGCATGACCGTGCCGGAAGGGCTGCCCTGCGGGTAGGCGTCCGGGATCCATGAGCTGAAAGGCGGCGCGCCGGCATTGACCAGCATGCCCAGCAGGATCAGCCACATGCCGCCCGACTGCCAGCTCAGCGTGCTCCAACTGTCGACCATCGCGTCGAAGTGCCGGAACTCGAGGGGGTTCGGGTCGCCCGCGTGAATGCGCTGGCTGATCACGATGATGATGCCCATCAGCAGCATCACTCCGCCGGCCGCGTGCATGCCGAAGTAGCGCATGCCGGCGCCGTAGCTGTCGTTCTGCCGCCCGGCCCAGATCAGAACGGTGCTGCCGAGCGTCATGACCTCCCAGAACACGAACATCGAAACCAGGTCGCCGCAGAACAGCACGCCCAGCGCGCCGCCCGCGTACAGGCAGGCCGCCGGCAACTCCGACTCGCGTTTCTGGTTGAGCGCGTAAAGCAGCCCGCCCAGCACCATGATGGCAAACACGGTTGCGAACACCGGCGTCGCCGCATGCACGTGCACCGGGTTGAGCTGCATGCCAATGAACGGGACGAAGCTGTCCGTGCCGGCCTGGATCACGGCCCAGGCGTCGGCCAGGGCGATCACCGGCAGCGCGAAGGCGACGGTCCAGCGGACGCGCCCCTTCAGCAGCGGCAGCAACACGACGCCGACCAGGAGGATCAACGCCGGCGGATAATCAGTCATCCGCATAGAACGTGTCCTTCCGTTTCAGCGCCACGGCGAGTGTCTTGGCAACGATCAGCAATACGAAGGTCGCGCCGAAGCCGTACAGCGGCCAGAACTCGGGCAGCGTGTCGAAGCTCAGCCCGTCGCCTTCAAAGTGCGCGTGGTGGTGCACGCCGAGGTCGACCAGCATGATCGCGCCCAGCACCAGCAGCCCGACGGCCCAGGCGATGCGCGCGGCTTTCCTTTCGCCCGGGGTCATCCGACGGCCCTCCGTACCAGCTCGGCCAACTCGAGCGCCGGCTTGTTCCAGAAAAAGAAGAACAGCGTCAGCCCGGCCGTGAACATCAGCGCGGTGACGATCGGCCACGGGGCCTCGCCGTGCGGGTGCTTGAGGTCTTCGTCCTTGAGCGGCTTGAAGAACGCGCGGTAGACGATGGGCAGGAAGTAGCCCGCGTTGAGCAGCGTGCTGAAGGAGATTACCAGCAGGGCAAAGACTTCATCGAAGTGTCCGCCCGGCAATTCCCAGCGCTCGATCACACCGCTGATCAGGTACCACTTGCTGATGAACCCGACCACGACCGGCACGCCGATCATGCTGAGCGTGCCGACGGTGAACGCGCCCATCGTCCACGGCATGCGCCGCCCGATGCCGTCGAGCTGGCTGACCTGCGTCTTGTGCGCGGCGGTGTAGACGCTGCCGGCCGCGAAGAACAGCGTGATCTTGCCGAAGGCGTGGGCGATGATGTGTAGCGTCGCGCCCATGATGGCGATCGGCGTCAGCAGCGCCGTGCCGAGCACGATGTAACTGAGCTGGCTGATGGTCGAGTAAGCGAGCCGCTTCTTGAAGTTGTCCTGGAACAGCGCGATCAATGAGCCGATCAGAATCGTCGCCCCGGCCACGTACAGCAGCCAGTGTCCCTGCCCGTATTCAAGCAGCGCATTCGCACCGAAAACATAAACCGTCACCTTGATCACGCAGAACACGCCGGCCTTCACGACCGCGACGGCATGCAGGAACGCGCTCACCGGCGTCGGCGCGACCATCGCCGCGGGCAGCCAGCGGTGCACGGGCATGATCGCGGCCTTGCCGATACCGTAGATGTACAGGAAGAACAGCAGCCCGAAGACGGTGGGGGCGACGGCGCCGGATGCCAGGCCCTCTTTGAATATCCCGCCGCGGACGAAGTCGATGCCGCTGACGTCGCCGCCCTGGTACAGCGCGTAAATCCACAGCACCGCGAGCAGCTGGAAGCAGACCGAGGTCGTCAGCAGGATGCCGAGGTAGATCCGCCCGCTCTTGACCGCGTCGCTGTTGCCCTTGTGCGTGACCAGCGGGAACGTCGAAAGCGTCAGCGTCTCGTAGAACACGAACATCGTGAAGATGTTGGCGGCGAAGGCGATACCGACGGCGCTCGCAATCGCCAGCGGGAAACAGAAGTAGAAGCGCGTCTGGTGCTTCTCGTTGTTGCCGCGCATGTAGCCGATGCTGTACAGCGAATTCGGTATCCACAGCAGCGTCGCGACCAGCGCGTACACCATGCCCAGCGGCTCGACCTTGAAACTCAGCGGCACGCCCGGGACGATTTCGAGCAGGAACAACCCGGGCTGGTTGCCCGCAATCACCAGTGGGTAAAGGCTCGCGACAAGCCCGAACGTTGCGAGCGCCGTCAGCAGCGTGAACGCTTCCCGCAGGTTCGGCACCTTGCCGGCCATGGCGATCAGCATGGCGCCGACCAGCGGCGTGCCGAGCGCGAGCGCGATGGTCATTTCGGGGGTCATGCGACCCCCTTTCGTGTTTCGTGATTCGTGGTCCGTGGTCCGTATACGGCGATACCCTGCGCGCTGGCGCGGGCATTCGAACCACGAACCACGATCCACGAACAACGAATCACAGCTTCACCCCCAGCAGCAACTCGGCCGCGGTTTGCGAAACCCATGACGTCGCGCGGGCGTCGATGCCGAAGTAGATGCTCGCGGCGGCCAGCAGCACCATCGGCACCAGCATGGTCAGCGGGGCTTCGCGCAGTTTCGGCGCGTTCTCATCGCGCTTGCCGAAGTAGATCTGCTCAACGACACGCCAGACGTACATCAGCGCCAGGATCGAGCCCACCAGGACCACGGCCGCCATCTCATAGCGCCCGGCCTGGATCGCGCCCGTCACCAGGTACCACTTGCTGATGAACCCCGCCGTCAGCGGCACGCCGATCAGCCCGAGCCCGCCGACGACGAACACGCCCATGGTCACGGGCAACTGGCGCCCCAGCCCGCGTACATCCGTGATGCGCGCGTTGCCGAGCCGGTACACCACCACGCCCAACGCCATGAACATGCTGCCCTTGGTGAGCGCGTGGTTGAAAAGGTGGATGATCGAGGCCGTGAGCCCGTTCACGTTGTTCAGCGAGAAGCCGAGTGTGATGTAGCCGATCTGGCCGATGCTCGAGTACGCCAGCATCTTCTTCAGGTTGGTCTGCTTCAGTGCGAGCCACGCGCCGATGATGATTGCGGCGCCCGCCGAGACCATCAGCGCGGTGTCCGTGTGCAGCAGCCCGAACGCGAAGTCCACGCCGACAATGGTGAAGATCACGCGGATGAACGCGTAGGCGCCGACCTTGGTGGCCGTGCTGGCCAGCAAGCCGGAAACGGCCGACGGCGAATAGGTGTAAGCGTTCGGCAGCCAGCCGTGCAGCGGGAACAGCGCGAGCTTCAGGCTCAGCCCGACCGCCATGAAGGCAAATCCTACGATCACTGTGGTGCGGTATTGCGGTGCATCGCCGCCCCAGGTCGGGAACACCTGGTTGACCAGAATGTGGTGGATATCCGCCATATTGAGGCTGCCGGTGACCTGGTACAGGTAGGCGATCCCCAGCAGGTAGAAGTTCGCGCCGATGCTGCCCAGCACGAGGTAGTTGATCGCGGCCGTCAGCGCCCGGCGGTTGCGCGCCCGCCCCAGCGCCACCAGCGTGTAGGTGCTGAGCGAGCTGATTTCGAGCAGCACGTACAGGTTGAAGGCGTCGCCCGTGATGGTGATGCCGAGCAGCCCGGTCGTGCAGAACAGCCACAGCGCATAGAAGAAGTGCAGCCGGTTCTTCTGGATCTCGGATGCGACGCTCTTGCGGGCGTACAGCGTCAGCACGGCCGCGATAGTCGACACCACCATCAACACCGAGGCGTTCAGCGGGTCCACGATGTAGACGATGCCGAAGGGCGCGGGCCAGCTCCCCATCTGGTAGGTGATCTGGTACGCGCCGTCGTGCATGACGTTCCAGAGCAACTGGCCCGACATCGCGAACACCGCGCCGGTGGTTGCCATGGCCATCCACCAGCCCAGCCCGCGGCGCCCGATGATCGACGTCAGCAGCCCCATGCACAGGGGCAGCACGACGATCAGCGCGGGCAGGTTTTTGTGGATCAGTTCCACTTATTCCTCGGTCTGGTGCTCGATGTCCTCGATGTCGCGTTCGTCGATGGTGCCGTAACGCTCGCGGATGTTGACGATGATGGCCATGGCCACCGCCAGCGTCGCGACGCCGACCACAATGGCGGTCAGCATCAGCGCGTGCGGCAGCGGGTTGCTGTAGACGGCGTCGGCGTTGGCTTCGTCCAGCACGGGGCCGGTGCCGCCGTCGACCTTGCCGATCGAGATGTAGAAAACCAGCACGCCGGTCTGGAACAGGCTCAGCGACAGGGCTTTCTTGATCAGGTTGGTCTTGGCGATGACGCCGTAGAAGCCCACCATCATCAGGATGATGCAGATCCAGTAGTTGTAGTAATCCAGCACGATCTGCATCGCCGGCTACGCCTTCCCCACCATTTCGGTGTCGTGGCTTTCGTGTTCCTGGCCGGGGAGCGTGCCCTCGGTGATCTCGTTGAAGATGGTCATCATGACCGACGCGACGGTGATGCCGACGCCCCATTCGACCGACACCATGCCCCAGGGTTCCGCGCCGCCGGGGTTGGACGGGATGATCGCCGTGTAATCAAGGAACGCGTAACCCTGCGTCAGGCAGTAGATGCCGGTGCCGGCGTAAATCAGCACGCCCAGCGCCGCCAGGATGTCGGTCAGCCAACGCGGCACGATGCGCTGCATGTCCGCGGCGCCGAACACCATGCCGTAAACGATGAACGCGGCCGCGATCATCACGCCGGCCTGGAAACCGCCGCCCGGCCCGAGTTCGCCGTGAGTCTGCGTGTACAGCGCGAAGATGATCAGGAACGGCATGTTCCAGCGGGCCGCGACGCGCATCAGCACGTTGTCCTTCATAGCAGGCCCCCCTTCATCGGGTTGCCCCTGCGCCCCCGCAGCAGCACGATCATCCCGACGCCCGCGCAGAAGATCACGCAGGTCTCGAACATCGTGTCGAAGCCGCGGTAGGCGACGATGATGCTGGTGACCTGGTTGGGCACGTGCCCGTGGAAGTAATCCTGGTGGGCGTTGCCGTTGTGTTCGCCGTGTTCGCTATGCTCGGTGTCTTCGCCGTGTGCCTCGTGTTCGCCGTCCCTGGCCGCCGTCAGGGATGCTTCGTACGCCTCGGCGCCTTTGCTGCCGGGCGCCTTCCTGATGTCCTGCTTGGTGTAGCCGGCGTACAGCGGGTGTTCATGGGCGGGGGCGTGCGGGTCGCCGAAGGCCGGCATGTCCAGCGTGCCGTAAATCAGCACGCCGCCGACGGCCATGCACAACAGCAGCGCCGGCCAGTGCACGATCCGGCGCACGGTTTCCCGCGTGCCGGTCAACACCAGCGTCCCGATCAGCAGGATCGTCGAGATGCCCGCGCCGACCGCCGCCTCGGTGTAGGCCACGTCCACGGCGTCCATGCTGGTCCAGAAGCACGCCATCAGCAGGCTGTAGATCGACGAGATGACCGCCGCCGCGAACAGGTTGCGCGATTCAACGGTCGCCACGGCCGTGATCAGCACGAGCGCCAGCAGTACCAGGTCGATGATCAGGATGCCGCTCATCGCCGCGGGTCCCCCTTCTTCCAGGGGCGCAGCCCGTCAACGTAGGCGGCCTGGGTGATCGCGTGGCAGGCGATAGGGCTTGCCATCAGCATGAACAGCACCATCAGCACCAGCCGCCCGGCGACCAGGTAGCCGTACTCGGGATAGCGGAAGCACTCGATCAGCATCGCGCTGCAGAACAGCAGCACGCCCAGCGTGTCGTTCTTGCCGGCCGGGTGCAGGCGCGTGTAGAAATCCGGGAAGCGCAGCACGCCGACGGCCGCGGTCAACGAGAAAAACGCGCCGGCCATCAGCAGCACCCAGACCACGATTTCGCGGAAGAGCTGCATCAGCCGAGCCTCCGGTGCCGGATGAACTTGAGGATCGCGATGGTGCCGACGAAGTTCAGAATCGCGTACGCCAGCGCGATATCGAGGAAGGCCGGGCGCTCGGTGATGAAACCGAGCAAGGCGACAAAGAGTGCGGTCTTGGTGCCGATGGCGTTCATGGCGAGGATGCGGTCGTAGTTGGTCGGCCCGGCGATCGCGCGCACCAGCAGCAGCATGATGCCGAACAGCAGCGCCAGCCCGCCGACCAGCGTGGGGATGTCGGTGTGAAGCATGGACTCGGCCTGCGCGAGCATCATGCCCCGGCCTCCGGCGCTTTCTTGGGCGTCAGCGTTTCCGGCTCGCCGCCTTCGAGTTTCGCCACGCGGTCGTGCATCGGCGCGAGCCCGCCTTCACCGCCGGGCGTGAGCTGGTGCACCAGGAATTCCTTCTTCTCGGCGTTGATGTCGACGGTGACCGTACCGGGCGTCAGCGTGATGCTGTTGGCGTAGATGGCGACGGCCAGCTCGCTTTTCAGCTTGTAGGGCGCCTTGACGATCGACGGGTCGATATCGAGCCCGGGCTTCCAGACGCGCATGGCGACGTCCCAGTTCGAGACGATGATCTGCCACAGCAGCCACAGCAGGTACGGCGGCTGCTTCAGCGCGATCATGATGAAGTTGCCTTCTTTCTCAAGGAAGCCGACGCGCCACATCAGCAGCGTGGTCAGCGCGCAACTCACGACGCCGCAGCCCATCAGGTAGCGCTGGCCGGGCTCGCTCCAGTCGAGCTGGCCTGACAATAGGGCCCAGAAGCCGCACAGTACGAGAAACAGAACCAAATGGCGCAGCACGGCGATGCTCCGGAGACCTGAAAATCCCTGTGGTCCGCGCCGGTGCCGGGGGGCGGCGGGCGACGTTGAATAGCCGTTGGTGGAACGACTAATTCACAAAAATCATCAAAACGCACCGTAGCCGGGAAGTATCGCCGTGCCCTGATGCCTTGTCAATATAAGCCTGATGCGCCAAGGGGTGCGGCGTCAGGAATCTGTTTCGGGTGCCAAACGTGAACCTGCGTTAACGGATGGAGAGCTGTTCCGGTTCAGCGTTCAGCCCTGGAAAATCAGCAGCAGCAGCGCGACCAGCGCGCCGATCACGATGATCCGCAGCAGCCACATCAGCGCCGGGTTGCGTTTTTGCGGCTTCGGTTTCGCCGCCTTTTTCAGGATCTGCTCGCGCAGGTGCTGGCCTGTGTGGATGCCGGTTTTGCGTGACTGCTCGGCCATCGGCGGGGTGATGTTGCTGTCGGCGGGCTGGTAGACGCTGAAAGCGCGATCGAGTTGCGTGGCCGGGACTTCGACACAGTAGTGC
Organism: Planctomycetota bacterium; assembly: GCA_020425515.1. Classification (GTDB taxonomy): domain Bacteria; phylum Planctomycetota; class UBA8742; order UBA2392; family UBA2392; genus JACKID01. The sequence continues at coordinate 27,439 of JAGQRI010000031.1, forward strand.
CCACCCTGGCTGCCGACGCGGGCCTCGACGCCGCCAGTTTCGAGGTAGGTGCAGGTCATGCGCGCCGTGAGCTGGTCGGGCTGATGGGCGAACAGGACCCACTCACGCGAGTCGCGCTCGACCCACTTGATGTCGGTGTCTTCGTCGCCTGCCATGGTCAGGCTCCCGGCGGGTCGACCTTGCCGGTACTGCGGCGCGTGGGGGCCGCGTCGAATTCGGACTTCAGGGTTTCGGCGAAGGCCTTGAGCGCGTCGAAGGTGCAAACCATGCCGCTGCGATGCTCGATGTTGCCGCCCGTGGCGCTGCTCTGGCGGAAGGTGATCCCGAAACTGACGCGCGTCTCGGCGGCGACTTCGGGCTCGTCCTGCTTTTCCTGGGGCACGCCGGCGAGGCCGGTCACGCGGATTTTCTCGGTCCATTTGCTGCGCTTGGAGGCGAGGCTGAACTCGAGATCCTGCGTTTCACTGCGCAGCTGCATCATGCCGGATTGCTTCTCGGCGAAACTCAGCAGCTTGCCGATCATGCGGGTCAGCCCGCCGCGCGTGAGGTTCGCTTCGCCCTCAATGGGCTCGCCGTAGGCCTCGAACCGGACCTCGCAAACGATGCCGTCCGCATCGCCGCTGTCGCCGCGCGCGCGCGTCACGTGCACGGGCGTGAGCTCGAAGTAGCTGTCGGCGTCAGGTGATTCAATCCGGGCCATGGCGCGCAGTGTGCCATTGGCCACGGGGTGTGCAATAAGATGTGCGAATGTGTAGCGCTTGCAAATGACGAACGCCCCCGCGTGTCCGCGAGGGCGTCCGGCTTGCCTGTCTACTTGTCTTCGAGCGCGTCGAGGGCTTCGCGGTGCAGCACCTTGGCGGCGTTGTCCTGCGGGGCAACCTCAAGCGCGTGGTCGAGCTTCTGGGCCGCCGCGGAGGCGTCGCCGGTACGAAGCGCGACGTAGCCTGACAGCAGCAGCAGGTCGGGGTCTTCCGGGTTTTCGGTGAGTTCCTTGTCGAGTCGCTCATTGAACTCCTGGAACTTGACCGGGTCGCCGAAGACCTTCTGCAGGTCGATGTTGCTCGATTTCGGCTCCAGCGCGATGCCGCGGCGCAGGGCGAAGGCGGAGAACGCGTACTTGCCCTCGGCGAAGGCGCTGATCGCGAGGCTGTAGCGGGCGTCGGCGCTGTCCGGGTTGAGGATCAGCGCTTCCTTGTAAGCGCGGGTGGCGGTCTTGAAGTCGCCGTTGGTGAACGATTCCGTGCCGCGGTTCATTTCGTAGCGGTATTCCTCGGCGGCGTCGGTCTTGGCGCGGTCGATGCTGGAATCCGGCACGCGCGGACGCGGCTTGGTGCCGATCTGGTCGCGGCGGCGGTCGTCGCGGTAGGCCGAGGCGTCCTCGGCGCCGTTTTCGTAACCCCGGTTGTAGCCGCGGTCGTAACCGTCGTCGTAGCCGTCATCGTAAAGGGAATCGTAGGTCAGGCTGGTGTAGCCGTAGCCGTAGGGGCTGTAGTCGTACCAGCGCGAGTAGCCGTACCAGTACGGGCGGCGGACCCGGCAGTAGGTGCCGTGGTAGCTGTAGCGATGGCAGCGGCGCCAGGTGCCCCAGGGCCAGTAATAACTGCGGTAGCCGAAGTTGTAGCCCAGCCAGCCGGTGTTGTAGGCGTAGATGTGCCAGGCGGTCCCGACCAGCACGGCCACGGAATGCGTGCCGTAGTGGACCCACGGGTTGTACCAGCCGAAGCCGGTGTAGCCCCAGTACGGGTAATGATAGCCGGTACCGAAGTAGAAGCTGCCGGTCGAGAAACTGAAACCGATCGAGTAGCCGCCGTAATAGTAGGGCGTGTAGGTGGGATAGTAGGTCGGGTAGTAGGTGCCGTAGTAGTAGCTGGTCGGCGTGTAGGTCGAGCGCGTGGTGTAGGTCGGCAGCGACTCATTTGGCTGGGTGCTGTTGCCCCGGAAAGAAGGCGAGGTCCCGCGGAACGAACTGAGCGTGCTGCGCTCGGAGATGGTCCCCGTCGAGCGGCTGCTGACCGTGCGGGTGCTGTAGCTGCTGCTGGAGTTTGAGCTGGTTGCGCCGCGCGAAAGCAGCGACGGAGTGCTTGTGGTGCGCGTCGAGGTTGTCCGGGACGGCGTGATCGCCGTGCGCGACGCGGAATTGGTCGCCACCCGTGACGAACTGCCGCTCGCCCTGGAAATCGTCGGCACGCCGCTTGAGGTCGTCCGGCTGGGCGACGGGCGGTAGGTCGTGCGCGTGATCGACGAAACGCCGCGCGTCGAGCTGCCGCTGCTGTAGCGCGAAGCGCCGCTCGTGGTGCTGCCCGAACTGGAGCCGCGCGAGATGCCGGAACTGCTGCTGCCGCGCGAGATCCCCGATGAACGGGAAATGCCGGAGCTGCTGGACCCGCGCGAAATGCCTGACGAACGGGAAATCCCTGAACTGCTGGACCCACGCGAGGTGCCGGAACTGCTGGACCCGCGCGTCACCCTTGAGCTGCTGCCGGAACTGGAACCACGCGTGATCCGTGAACTGCTGCCGGAACTGGAGCCGCCCGTGATTCGCGAACTGGAACCGGAACTCGACCCGCGCGTGACCCGGGAACTGCTTCCGCGTGAAATGCCGGAGCTGGAGCCGCCCGAACTGCCGCTGACCCGGCCGCTCGAACCCGAGGCGCGGGATGTGCCGCTGCCGCGGGTTACCCGCTGGGCGTCGACGTGGTTCACCGGCGCGGCAAACAGCACCAGCGCCAGCACGGCAAACAGGCTGAAAATGATCTTCCTGGGGGTAAGCATCAAGACCTCCGTCCGTAGGCCGGCCAGGGGCAAAGAAAAAGACCCCGGCGGCAATCGCTTGCCATTCAAGGGGCCCCTTCGGCCTGCAATCATAACGCGTCCCCGGGCGTAACCGAAGTCAAAAAAATGTTGTTTGGGCGGATTGCGGGGGTGGTGCCGCCGGTCTGAACCGTCTCTATCCTGCAAGGGGTCTTTTCCCAAGGAGAGCAGTATATGAGAGCAAATTGGTGGTTGGCCGCGGCGATGGCCGCGGTATTTGCCATGCCGGTCTATGCCCAGATGGGCGGCGAAGACGGCGGNNGACGGCGGCAGCGAAGACGCAACTGACATGTTCAAGAACACGGACAGTGACGGAGACGGCAAGGTCACGCTGGACGAGGTCAAGAAAGCACGTGCGGAGTTCACCAAAGCCCAGCGGGCCGCGGCCGAAGCCGACGACTACGACAAGGCAATAGAAGAGGTGTGGGAGAAGCACGGCAACAAGATCAGCGCGGACACGTTCCTGATGTGGGACGGCGACGATGATCTCACGCTCACCCGCAAGGAGTATGACGCCGGCTGGAACGGCGAGAGCGAAGCCGAGATGTCGGACAAGGACTACACCACGCTGGGCGACGTCAACTTTGACGAGATTGCCGCGGAACACGACACCGACAAGGACGGCAAGATCGGCCGTGACGAGCTGGTCGCCAGCGCCAAAAAGATGCGCGACGAGGCCGTCAAGAAAGCCGGCGACGACCAGAAGAAGCGCCGCAACGCCATCAAGGCCTACTCGGTCGGCGGCGTGCTGCGCGAGCAGCTTGTCGCGGACCTGGACGGCGACGGCGTCCTGACGCGTGAAGAGTACCGCACCTATGCGAAGAAGTACTACACCGGCGAGATCGAGAACTACCAGCCCACGGGCAAGAACCTCGAGGTTTTCAAGGCCGAGATGCTCGACGAAGTGCTGATGGTGTTCGACGCCGACAAGGACGGGCTGGTTTCCCGCAAGGAGATCGAGGACGCCGGCGAGAAGATGGACGACGATGAGTGGAAGAAGCTCGACAAGGACGGCGACGGCAAGCTCGACAAGAAGGAGCTTTCGGCCGCCCTCTTCGAAGAGGAAGCGGACTCGGAACCCAGCGAGCCGCCCGAGCCGAAGAAGGAAGAAAAGGACGACGGCGAGGACGACGACGACGATATGGGATAACCGGGAGCACAATCCAAACCGGGCGGGGAAACCCGCCCGGTTTTCATTTGGCGCGCAGGGACTTCAGGACGCGGCTGAGGTCCTTGGGCAATTTCGCCTGCAAGCGCAGAGTTTCGCCCGTTATCGGGTGCGCGAACGCCAGTTCGCGCGCATGGATGAACTGCCGCTGCAGGCCGTGTTGCCGGCGAAGCTCCGCGTTGACCTTCCTGTCGCCGTAAATGTTGTCGCCGGCCACGGGGTGCCCGATGTGGGCGCAGTGCACGCGGATCTGGTGCGTGCGTCCGGTATGAATGCGCACCGAAAGCAGGGCAAAGTCGCCGATCGTTTCTTCGGTTTCGTACTCGGTTTGTGCGGGCTGCGCGTGTTCGGCCTCACTGACCTGCATCTTGCGCTTGCCGCTTTCGGTCCGTTCGAGCGCGGCTTCGATGCGGCCTGTCTTCGGCAGGTCCGCACCGCACACCAGCACCCAGTAGCGTTTCTCCAGTTTGCCGTCACGCAACAACTCGCCCATGGCTTCGAGCGCCCGCTGGGTCTTGCCGAACACGACCAGCCCGGAAGTGAATCGATCCAGCCGGTGCACGGCGCTGGGGGCCACGGCGTCCGGCTCGGCGGACTTCTTCGCGTGGCGGCGCACCTGGTCCTGCAGGGTTTGCTCGCCGCTTTCGGCCATGTTGGTCAGCAGCCCGCCCGGTTTGGATACCACGATCAGGTGGTCGTCCTCGAAGGCCACGGCGAAACTGCGGTAATGCGGTGAGCGTTTCGCCATCAGAGGTCGAAGGGGTTGGCGGAGACCGGCTTTTTCGCGCGCGGGTCGCGCCCGCTGCCGTCGGTGATTTCGCACTCGGGCAGTGCCCGCAGGATCTTCTTGCCATAGCCCTTGCGGATCACGCGCGAGTCCAGGATCACCACGCTGCCGAAGTCGTCCTTGCGCCGGATCAATCGCCCGAAACCCTGCCGCAGCTTGATCGTCGCTTCCGGCACCATGTAGTCGTTGAAGTCGCTGCCGCCGGTCTTGCGGACTTCTTCCATGCGTGCGGCCACCAGCGGGTCGCTCGGCACGGGGAACGGTATGCGCGCGAGCACCACCGTCGTCAGCGCCTCGCCCGGCACGTCCACGCCCTGCCAGAAACTCTCGACGCCGAACAGCACCATCTTGCCGCCCTGCTTGAACCGCTCGAGCATGCGCTGGCGCGAAAGCCCCTCACCCTGCCGCAGCGCGGTGTAGCCGAGAAATTCCAGCTTCGCGTGCAGCGCGTCGTAGGCCCGGCGCATCTGGCCGTAGCTGGTGAACAGCACGAACGTGCCGCCGCGGCTGCGCTTGATGGCGGCCTCGATTTCTTCGTTCATGCGCTTGTCGTATTCGTCGTTGCGCCCGCCGCCCTTGGGGGGTTCAGGCATATCGGACGGGATCACGATCTGCGCGTTTTTCTTGAAATCGAACGGGCTGCCCACCTGCAACTGTCCGGCGTTGTCGTCCGGCACGCCGAGGCGCCCGCGGACGTAATCGAAGTTATCCGGCCCGGTGGCGAGCGTCGCGCTGGTCAGGATCACGCTCTTGCAGCGCTCAAACAAATGCTTGCGCAGCAGGCTGCCGACATGGACCGGCGCGGCGTGAAGCTCGACGTTCTGCTCGGAGCGCCCGACGTTGGTTTCGATCCAGTAGACCTGCCCCTCCAGCGCCTGGCTGACGAAGGCCTGAATCCCGGCGGCCGCGTTGTTCACGCGCTTCATGACGGATTCGATGTCGAGGCGTTCTTCCTCGTTCTGTGTCTTGAGGCTGCCTTCCTTTAACAGCAGCCCGAGTTCGACCAGCGCGCCGGAAGCGTCCAGCGAGAACAGGTCCGCGTCGCCGGTGCGCACGGGGCTGGGGCCGCGGCTGCGGGCGTAGCTTTCGACTTCGACGAACAGGCGCTCGACGGCGTCGCGGGCCTTGCGCAGGGCGTCCTGGGCGCCGCGCAGGAAGTCGAAGCGGCTGAGCAACCCTTTGTTGCTGCGCGCGTTGTAGACCATGCTGAGCGCGTAGCGCACGCCGTCGCGGGTGACGTGGATGCCGAGGTTGTCGCTGGCGTAGCGTTCCAGGTCGTGGGCCTCGTCGATGATCAGGTAGCGGTAGTCCGGCAGGTAGTTCACGCCCTGCGCCTTCAACGCCAGGTCGGCGCACAGCAGCGCGTGGTTCACCACCAGGATGTTGGCGTTGTAGATGCGCTTCTTGGCGCGCTGGTAGAAACACTTCGTTTCATAGTTCGGGCAGCCGCGCCCGAGGCAGTTGTCGCTGCTGCTGACCACGCGCTCCCAGGCTTCCCCGCTGGGCGTGAAGTCCATGCTGCTGCGGCTGCCGTCGCCGGTGCTCTCGGCCCAGCGCTCGAGGCGGCTGAGTTCACGCTGGAGGTCGCCGTTTCCCTGCCTGGTTTCCTGGCGCACCGCGTTGTCGAGGCGCCGCAGGCTGACGTAGTTGCTGCGTCCCTTCGCCAGCACGGCCGTGAATTCCTGCTCCCACACGCTGCGCAGGAACGGGATGTCCTTGCTGTACAACTGCTCCTGCAAGGCGATCGTGCCGGTGCTGATCACCACGGGGCGGTCGTCCGGTTTGCCTTCGACGGCTTTGCGGATGGCGGGCACCAGGTAGGCGAACGACTTGCCCACGCCGGTGCCGGCTTCCACGACAAGATGCCGGTCGTGCTCCAGCGCCATTTCGACGGCTTGCCCCATCGCGAGCTGCTGCGGGCGGTCTTCATAGCCCGGCAGCTTCTTCGCGATCAGCCCGTCCGGGCCAAGGATGGTGTCCACGAAACTCATGCCGCGAGTCTACCACGACCTGCGACACAGAGTGGGGGAGGGAAGCATGTGGAAAGCCCGGGATTACTCTTTGTCGTGCTTCTTGCGGCGGGCGAACCGCCACCAGCTTCCGGCCTCGCGGAACGTGGCGGCGAAATTGCGGAAGATGCCCCGTTTGGTCATGCGCAGCTTGATCAGCTCAAGCAACTTGGCCGTGGCCGGGTCATCCGGCATCAGCATGTTGGCGCGCATGGCGTACTTGTTGGCTTCGTCGACCTTGCCGTTTTCGAGCAGCGCCGCCGCGTAGTTCGTAAGCAGCGTGGGGTCCTCGGGCGCGGCCTCGAAGGCTGACTTCGCGCACTCCAGCGCTTTTTCCGGCTCGCCGAGTTGCGAGTAGATGCCGGTGAGTTCCTTGTCGATGCCCGGCAATTCCTGGTGCGCGCGCAGGTGCAGCAGCGTATCGCGGGCTTCTTCCCACTTCTCGTTGCGGCGCAGCGCGATGGCCTTGAACAGGTGCGCCTCCCAGAAATCCGGGAACGCTTCGATGATTTCGCCCATGCCGAGTTCGCCCTTGTCGGCGTCGCCGTGCATGCAGGCGTCGGCCCATTTGCGGAACCTGTGCTCGGCTTCCGGGTGTTCGGCAAAGCGGCGCTGGCGGGTAACCAGGTCGCGGATGTCGTCGACGCCGACGCACACCTCGGCCTTTTCCAGCGCCTGCAGCGCGCGTTTGTGGCGGTTCAGTGCGTTCAGCGAACTTGCCATCAGCACGTGGGCGATGGCGTCGCCGGGGTACTCGCCGGCGTATTTCTCGGCTGCCCCCAGCGCCTTTTCATGCATCTGGTTGACGACAAAAAACTCGGCCGCGTCGCCGAACACTTCGCGCGGCAGGCCGGGCGAGTGCACGAGTTGATTGTATTGCCCCGCAGCCTTTTCGAGTTCACCGCGCGAGCGGTACAGCCGCGCGAGATACAGGCGTGCGGAAATGCTCTGCGGTTCCAGCTCAAGGGCGCGCTGCCAGAGGCGTTCCGCGACGATCGGCTCGCCCATGGCGGCGCTCGACGTCGCCGACTCGACGATGGCTTCCACGCGCAGGTTCTCGGCCTGCATGGCTACACTCAGCACGCGCTGGGCCTCGACGTGGCGCTCGGCCATGTTGAACGCCTTGCCGGCCATCAGCGCGGCGGCCATGCGCTCGTTCTTGTCGGGCGCCTCGAATTTCCCGCTCAGCACCTGGCAGAACGCCTTGGCAGCCGGCGACGGTTTGTTCGACGCCAGCATCAGGTGGCCGCGCGTGCGCAAAGTCAGCCAGTCGGTGCCGCTGCGGGAAACCGCCGCTTCGAGCGCCTTGACGGCCTCGTCCGGCTCAAACCCGCGCTCCATCACCAGCACGTGGGCGAGTTCCGCAAGCTGGTCGCGCGCCACGGTGAACTGCGGGTCGAGACGCAGGGCCTCCAGCGCCGGGCTGTACACACCCTCGGCGTCGCGGGCCACCGCCCCTACCTGCGCCGCCAGCTTGAGCGCGCGGGTGATCAGCATGTTGAGCCAGGCCTGGTAGACGCGCGTGCCGGGCTGGTACTCGGTTTTAACTTTCACTTCCAGGGCTTCGGCGATTTCGCTGAACAGCCTGGTGATCGCCTCGCCGAAGCTGACCGGCATCAGGTCGGCCGTGAAGCGCCCCCTTGAGTAGCCGCCGGTGACGTCCGTGACGCTTAGTGCGACCTGCAGCGCCTGGTCGTATTTCGTGTCGCCGATCTGGTCGACGATGCCGCTGACGACGCGAGAGAACTCAGGCTCGCCGGGTTCGCCGTCGGGATGAATGCCGTGGATGAACTCGGATACGTTTTCGGCCGAGAGTTCCTCAGAGAAGCTGACCAGTTTGCGCCAGGCGCCGTCTTCTTCGGTCTGGGCGCTGGTCAGCACCATCGGTTCCGCGTCCTGCGCGCCCAGCCACTCGGACAATTCCAGGCTCAGCCCGCGCGCGGCGTGGCCCGCCATCTCGTCGGTAATGCGGGTCGAAAACGGAATCAAGGCGATTGCAGACATCGTCCGTATTATGCCACGCTTCATACGGCGTTGGGACACTCGAACTCAGGTTCGCGAGTCCCAGACCTCGCGATCACGGGCGGTGTGGAAGACGCCGTAGATGAGCAGGAAATCTCCGACCAACTCGAACACGACGCCGTAGGGGAAGTCATGCAAGCGGGCCTGGCGCAATTGTCCCCGGGCGAGCTGGAACGACTCGGGACGTTCTTCGATTTCGCTCAGGCAGGCGTTGAGTCGCCTTTCAAATCGCTCGGCCAACCCCGCCTGCCGCTCGCGGTACCAGGCTGTGGCGGCATTTACGTCTCTGTCGAACAGGGGATGAACGACGGCGCGAAGGCTCATGCGTTCCAGCCGCGTTTCTTGCGCAGTTCTTCAAGGGAAATGCCGATTTCCGGGTTAGCCTTCAACTCTTCGGCGCGACGCGCGGCTTCGGCCCAGGTTTCTTCGTCGAGGTCCACGGGGGCGTCCTCGGTCACCAGGCTGTTCCAGAGCAACGAAATCAACTCCAGCCGCTTTTCGGGGCTTAGTTTGAGCAGCTGGTCAGTGTCTACCGCGTTTGCCATGCATCCATTGAACCAACTGCCGGGCTTTTTGTCAGTTGTAAGCGGCCGGCGTGGTCATTTCAGCAAATGCCCTCTCTGCCGCGGCGACGGTGTTGTCGATGTCGCGGAAGGTGTGCGCGTTGCTGATGAACCAGGCCTCGAACTGGCTCGGCGGCAGGTAGTGCCCCTGGCTGCGCATCAGCCCGTGGAAGGTGGCGAACTGCCCGGTGTTGCTGCGGCGCGCGTCCTCCAGGTTATGCACCGGCCCCGGCTGGAAGAAGACCGTCAGCATGCTCCCGCAGCGCGCGATATACACCTGCAATCCCGCGCGTTCCGCGGCCGTGCGCAGCCCGAATTCGAGCCGCGTTGCCAGCACTTCGAGCCGGCGGTAGATCGCGGGGTTGTTGCGCAGCTGGGTCAGGGCCGCCAGACCGGCGGACACAGCGACAGGGTTTCCGGACAGCGTGCCGGCCTGGTAGACGGGGCCGTCGGGCGAAAGTTGGTCCATGATGTCGGCGCGCCCGCCGAAGGCCGCCAGCGGCATGCCGCCGCCGATAACTTTGCCGAGCACCGTCAAATCCGGCTGCACGTTGAGAAGTTTCTGCGCCCCGCCCCACGCCACGCGGAAGCCGGTCATCACCTCATCCATGATGAAGAGCGCGCCGGATTCGCGGGTGATGGCCGCGACGGATTCGAGGTAGCCGCGCACGGGCATCACGACGCCCATGTTGCCGCAGATCGGCTCCAGGATCGTCGCCGCGATCTGGTCGCCCCATTCGGCGAAGGCGCGCTCGACGTGGTCCACGTCGTTGTAGGGAAGCACGATGGTGTCTTCCGCGACGCCGGTCGGTACGCCGGCGCTGTCCGGGCTGCCAAATGTAAGTGCACCGCTGCCCGCACTGACGAGCAGGCTGTCAACGTGCCCGTGATAGCAGCCGGCGAACTTGACGATCTTGTTGCGCCCCGTCGCGCCGCGGGCAAGTCGCAGCGCGCTCATGCTCGCTTCGGTACCGCTGTTGGTCAGCCGGATGCGGTCGCAACCGGGGATCGCTTCGCAGATGACGCGTGCCAGTGCGGTCTCGGTGACGGTCGGCGCGCCGAAACTGGTTGAGGCGCGTGCGGCACGGGTGATCGCGGTGATGACCGACTCCGGCGCGTGCCCCAGGATGTGCGGGCCCCACGAGCCGACGTAGTCGACGTATTCGTGGCCTTCGATGTCGGTGATCTTGCTGCCGTAGCCCGAGGCGAAAAACAGCGGCGTCTCGCCCACGGCCTTGAAGGCGCGGACGGGGCTGTTCACGCCGCCTGCCACATAGCGGCGCGCTTCGTCAAACGCCTCGCGGTTGGTTGCCATGGGGTTGAACTCTAGGGTTGGTCGCCGGTGGATTCAAGCGACTCGGCGTCGCCGGCCTCCGGGTCTTTTACGAACGTGTAGGGCAGGTTTTCGCCGCCGGGGACGTCGATGCCGTCGGGGTGGGTCAGCGGGTAGCGCAGCACGTCCTTGTCGTACTTGTCGTCGATGCCCTGGTAGCGCCGCCAGATTTCCAGGTGCGTGAGCAGCATCTTGGCGCCGGGGTGGCCGTGCTTGTGATTGCGCGCTTCGGACAACAACTCGTCGCCGGCGTCGAGGTCGCCGCTTTCGTAGGCCTTCATCGCGCGCGTCGCATACCAGGTGCCGCGCGTGAAAGGGAAGATCGAGAATGCCGTCAGCCCGACGATCGCAACCACCACCATTCCCGCCGCGAGCATGTGGTAGATGTCCAACTCACGCTTGTAACGATGCTCGAAGAACATCCCCAGGATTACCCCGGGCACGAAACCGCCGACGTGGCCCAGCAGGCTGACGCCGGGTTGCAGGCTCATGTAGACCCCGAACGCCAGCCAGATCAGCAGCATGCGCGCAAACGGGATTCGTACCAGGTCGCGCAGGCTGCCGGTGCGGACGTAATAAAAGCCGAGCACCGCGCCGAACAATCCGTACGCGGCGCCGGATGCCCCCAGCAGCGGCGTCGCCGGGTCCATGAACGTCATCGCCAGCGCCGTGCCGCCGAACATCGCCGTGAAGTAGATGACCAGCATCGGCTTCCAGCCGTGCAGGCGCTCGATGATGGTCCCGAGTATGTAGATGCCGTAGGCGTTGAAGCCGACGTGCATCAGGTCGCCGTGCGCGAAGCCGGCCGTGACGACGCGCCACCACTCACCGTATTCGATGTCGATGCCGCGGGCCCACATGAGTCGTTTGAGATAGCCCTTGATGAACAGGTCCACCAGGGCGATGGCAACGTTGACTACCACCAGGGCCAGTGTTGCGCGGGGCATGTAGCCCGGGTTGTAACGACGGACGGCCACACCTAGCTCTTCTCCGCCTTCTGGCGCTTTTCGTCCTTGTTGGGCAGCACGTCGGCGTCCAGCCCGGCCACCTGCCCGACCACCAGCTTGTGAAAGCCGAGCCCGGCAATCATCTCCGCGTTGTCGGTGCACAGGTTCAATGGCGGCGCGCTGAAGCGCGTGTTCTTCTGTGCCTTGCACGCGGCGGCAAGTTTCTCGCGCAGGCGCTTGTTGGCCGCGACGCCGCCGGTGACGACGACGCTCTTGCAGCGGGCCTTGCGTGTGGATGCCAGCGTCGCGCGAATCAGGATATCCACGGCCGCTTCCTGGAAGCTGGCGGCGATGTCGGCCAGCGGCAGTTTCACGCTCAGCGTACGCGTGTCGCTTTTCGGCACCGGGGTTTCCGGCGTGTGGGCGGTCAGCAGGCGCCCGGCGTTCTTCGCGGCCTCGACCACGAAGCCGCGCTTGCGCAGGTCGTTCAGCACGGCGGTCTTGAGCCCGCTGAAGCTGATCTGCAGCCCCTCGGGGCCGCCCTCGCCGCGCGGGAAATTGATGGCGTCGCGGTCGCCGCCGAGGCTGGTCATCTGGATGGCCGGGCCGCCGGGATAGCCGACGCCGAGCAAAGCCGCGACCTTGTCGAAGCATTCGCCGGCGGCGTCATCGAGCGTGCGGGTGATCAACTGGTGCTCGGTCGGGCCAGTACTGAGGAAGATGTCGGTGTGTCCGCCGGAAACCACGACGGACACGTGGGGGAAATCCAGCTCGGGGTCGTCGAGGTGCGCCGCGTAGATGTGCGCCTCGATGTGATCGACCGTCACCAGCGGCTTGTTCAAAGACCACGCCAGCGCCTTGGCCGTGCTGAGCCCGACGTACAGGCTGCCGACGAGCCCGGGCTGGTTGGTGGCGGCGATGGCGTCGACGTCCTTGAGCGCGATGCCCGCGTCTTTGCAGACCTTGTCCAGCAGCGGCAGCATCGTCTCGTAGTGAACGCGGCAGGCGACCTCGGGCACGATGCCGCCGTATTGCGCGTGGATCTTTTCCTGGCTGGCGCGCGCGCCCGCGACGATTTTCTGGCCGTTGTCCACCAGGGCCACGGCCGTGTCGTCGCAGGAAGATTCAATGCCGAGTACGAGCATGACTACAATTCTGAATTACGAATTACGAATTGCGAATCGTAACGCAGAGCGGGCGGCAGAAATTCGAAATTCGTAATTCGAAATTCGCAATTGCCCTACTCTGCGGGTTTGACCGGTTCCTTGCCGATGCCGAACAACGTCATGCCGAGCTCGGCGATCTTCTTGCGATCCAGGCAGTTGCGACCGTCGAAAACCATCGGCACCCGGATGCTGGCCTTGACCTTGGCGAGGTCCGCCTCAATGTACTGCGGCCATTCCGTGCACACGATCAGTGCGTCGGCGCCGTCCGTGGCGTCGATCGGGTCCTTCGCATAGTACAGGTCCGGGTGGCGCTTGCGGGTGACCGGCATGGCGACGGGGTCGTGCACGCGCAGCTTCGCGCCGGCCGCCTTCAGTTTGTCGATCAGGCGCAGCGCCGGCGCTTCGCGCAGGTCGTCGGTGTTCGGCTTGAAGGCGAGCCCCCAGATGGCGAGGGTCTTGTCGCGCAGCACCCATAGCTCGCTTTCGATGCGCTTGTAGAACGCCTCGAGCTGCGACTTGTTGGTGTCGCTGATCAGGCGCACGAGCGGCGCGTCCACGCCCAGTTCCTCGCTGATATGCGCGAGCGCGTCGACGTCCTTTGGGAAGCAGCTTCCACCGTAGCCGATGCCCGCACCGAAGAAGTGGTGGCCGATGCGATGGTCGAGCCCCATGCCGTTGACCACTTCCTCAACATCCGCGCCGGTCGCTTCGCACAACCGGGCGAGCCAGTTGGCGTAGGTGATCTTGAGCGCGAGGAAGGTGTTGCTGGCGTGCTTGATCAGTTCCGCCGAGCCGACGCTGGTTACGACAATCGGGCACTCGAAGTCGCTGTAGATTTCGCGCAGCAGTGATTCGCCCTTGGCGCTGTCTACGCCGACCACGACGCGGTCCGGCTTCAGCGTATCCTCAATGGCGCTGCCTTCGCGCAGGAATTCGGGGTTGCTGGCGACGTCGAAGTGCACGTCGCCCCGTACGTAACGCTGGATGGTGCGGCGGATGCGCTCGCTGGTCTTGATCGGGACGGTGCTTTTCTCGATCACCAGGCGGTAGTCCTTCAGGTTTTCGGCAATCGTGCGCGCGACCTTTTCCACGTACATCATGTCGGCCTTGCCGCGCTCGGTGCTGGGCGTGCCGACGCAGATGAAAATCGCCTGGCCGAACTCGACGGCGTCCTCGGTGCGGTCGCTGAAAGTCAGCTTCTTGCTTGCGACGTGCTTCTGCAGCAGCTCCGGCAGCCCGGGTTCATAGAACGGCACATCGCCCTTCTTGAGCGCCGCCAGTTTTTCCGTGTCGTGGTCGACGCACAGGACTTCGTGCCCCTTCTCCGCGAAGCAGACGCCGCTGACGAGCCCTACGTGTCCCGAGCCGATAACGCTGATCTTCATCGTGGTCTCCTGCGCGGCAGACTATTTTGGTCGGTGTCCAAAGGAAGGGGCGTATTGCCTGTGGAAATCAGCGCAGCAGCCCGGCGCTGCTGCTCGGCACGCGGAAGGCGGCACTGAGACTGAGGTAGACGCCGACGTCGCCGTCCACCGCGTCGCGCACGAACACCGCGCCCAGGTCGAATGCCTCGAGCACCCGGCGGGTCAGCTCGATGCGTGTGTTGCGGAACTTGCCGGCCTGCAGGTCGTACTCCTGCTTGAAGCCGATGCGGTACAGCTCGCTCAGGTGCAGGTCGGCCTGGATGCCCACCACCTGGTGCTGCCCCTTCAGCAGGCGGTAGTAGATGCTGGTCTGGCCGAAGTCGAGGATGTCCACGCGGAAGCTGGCCGAAGCGCGGTTGAAGTTGCCGGTCAGCGGGTCGATGAACATGTTGCCGGCGATCGCGAAGCCGGGCGCCGGGCGCCACACGCCGGCAATTTCGAGGTCGCCCAGTACGTTGCCGCGGTTGTCGCGCTTGCGTTGCGGGTAGATCGGCAGTTCCGCCATGATTTCGAAGTAGTCGACGGTGCGGCGGTTGTCGCCCCAGCCCTGCCGCGTCTGGATGCGGTTGCGGAAGCCGACCCGGATTTCGTGGAACTCGTCCAGTACGTCCACGCTGTCGAACGGGATGAACGCGCGCCCGGGGATGTCGTCGAGGCTGTTGTACAGCACGTTGGTGTAGCGCACGAACGGCGCGAAAACGTGGCGCACGCCGTCGATCCCCAGCCACGGTATCTGCACGTTGCCCCAGGTGCCCGTGAAGAACGTCTGCAGGTTGACGCCTACAAAAGGAAGAAACCGGTACAGCAGCCCGGCCTGGTTCTGCTCGCCGGCGGCGTAGCCGGGGAACGTCCCGTCGCTGCTCAGCCCGGGGCGCGAGTTGTCTTCATTGAACTTGATGTGGTTGGTCGCCACGGTCATGCGCGTGCCGGCGTAGGGGTCCAGCGCGAACGGGCCGAGCTCGATGGGCATGTTGAACCAGACCGTGCTGTCGGCGCGCAAGGTGCTGGCTTCGGGGCGGTCGTCGCCGTCGCCCGGCGTATAGCGCAGCACGCTGGCTTCGGTGTGGCTGGAAAACTGCAAGCCGAAGTCGCCCAGCACGACCCTTGACGTGTCAAACCCGATGGTCGGCAGGTACTCGGTCTTGTTCTGCCAGGGGTGTACGCGCGGTTCGAAGTTCAGGAAGAAGTTCAGGTTCTCGTAGCGCTTGGTCAGGCGCACGAAGCTGTCTTCCAGCTCGTTGTTGTCGTACTCGGATTCGTAGAACTCGCGGCGGAAGTTGGCGTCGCTGGAATAGTTCAGCAGGTGGTCGATCTGCCAGCCGTCGCCGAAGTTCTGGCTGTAGGCGCCCCACATGCGCCCGCGGCTGTTTTTCTCGACGGGGAACCAGCCGAGGTCGCGGGCGCGCTGGCGCTTGTCGCCGGGGTCGTTGATGTACAGGCTCCGGAACATCGACGCGCCGTAGCTGTTGAACGGGCGGACGCCCCCCCAGTCGAGATTTACGCCAAGCCCCAGCCCGCGCCGGCTGTACCAGTCGATCTGCGGGCCGAGGTGCAGCGGGTTGAAGGGCGGTTCCGGGTCGGCGAAAAAGTCGTATGTGGCAATCGCGTCGATGTAGGTGCGCAAACCGTAGCCGAAGCGCTTGTCAGTCAGGAATACATCGAACTGGCGGATCGGCGGCTGGCTGCCGATGTCGTAGGCGTAGTCATCGACGGGCAGCGTCAGCAGCGGGTAATCCAGCACCCGCACGGCCGGGCGTGTCATATAGACCGTCTTGCGCGAGTTCGTCAGGCGGATGGTGATTTCCTCGGCGAACAATGAATAGGAAGCGATCGCCAGCGAACTGGATGAAATGCTGCCTTCCTCCAGTTCGATTTCCTGCAGGTCCTTGTTCAGGCTGACGATCCGCAACTGTTGCGCGCGCAGGAACAGCCGCAGCCCCTGTTCCTGTGGAAGCGACTTCTGCCGCCCGGCGGGGGTGGGGATGGCGTCGTCGTTCGGCGCCGCGCCGACGCGTTCTTCTCGCCCGGAACCGGCGGCTTCGCTGGCCGCCGGGCCGGCGCCCACGCCCGCCCTGAGGGGCACGCCGCCCGGCGAATCGACCGCGCCTTCGGCGCTGGAGTGCGCCTTGACGTTGTCAGCCGTGCCCTTGAGGTTGAGCTCATTGAAAACGGTTTCCTTGCCGTTGGCGTCGTAGGTGACCACGCGGTTGCGCGAGAAATCGAGGAAGATGCGGTCGGCGCGCACGGTGACGGGGATCTTGCCGACGAACTTCATCCAGATGTGGCCCTCGCCGTAGAACTGCAGGTTCTTGATACCCTGCGACATCGCGAGGAACGGGTCGTTCTGGATGTCGGTTTCGTCCTTGCCTTCTTCCGGCTCAAACCAGATCAGCGCGCGGTCGGCCAGCAGCGTAAGGCTGCGCTGGTCCACGCCGTCGCTGTACTTCATTTTGATGGCGTACGGCAGGGCCAGCACCATCGGGCCCTGGGTGCCGTCTTGGTATTCCTCGCGCCAGGCCTCCCAGCCGGTTTCCTGGTCGTCCTCGACGACGAAGCTGATGTTGATTTCGCCCTTGTTGACCGGTTTGGGCGTTTTCTTGCCTTTGTCCTGGGCGTGCAGACACGCGCCCAGCAACGCGGGCAACAGCAGGCAAAGCAGGAATGCGCGTGTTGAGGTCATCCACGCCCAAGCGGGGAAACAAGGGGCCACAGTAACCGACTCACGCCCGGCGGCAAGTCTGACGGGAGGGCGCGGGCGTCATGCAGGCCATGCCAGTGCGATCGCATCGCAGCACAGCTTGAGGTTGACGTTGCCGTCAAGGCTGGAACGTAGGTCATCAAGCCTGTGTAACGACGCGACCAGCCGGTCCGTTGACTGCGACTCGGACTCGACGGTGCGCGTGAGCGGTTTCAGGTCGTTGCTGCCCATGGCGGCCAGCATGCGGTCGCGCAGCGCGGCGCTCAGCAGGGCGATCACTTCGCGTAACTGGGCGCGTTTGCTTTCGTTGTCGGCCCCGCTCTGCACCGATGCGATCAGCGCGTCGGAGGCGTGAAACGGGTCGCGCTCGACCGATTTCAGGAACTCGCGGACGGTGTCAAGCACGCTCGCGTCGGCCATCGCGCGCAGGCGCCCGGGGCTGCCCTGCGCGGCGCGCACCAGCACGGCGCGGGAATCCGGGTTGACCGGCAGCCCTTCCCAGTCGCGGGCGATTTCGGAAACCAGCTCATTCTTCAGCGGCGAAAAGCGTACCGTCTGGCAGCGCGACAGGATGGTCGGGATCACCTGCGCCAGGTTTTCAGCCAGCAGCACGAAAACCAGGTCGGCAGGCGGCTCTTCGAGCGTCTTGAGAAAAGCGTTGGCGGAGCTGTCGTTGAAACGGTCTGCGTCGGCGACAATGAACGTGCGCCGCCCGGGCTCGAGTCGCTTCTTGCTTGCCTCATCGACGATGTCGCGCACCAGCTCAACGGGAAAAGCCGACTTGTCCGCGGGCTTGGCGAAACCGCGCACGCTGGGGTGCACGCCGCGCGCGATACGCACGCATTCGTTGCACTTGCCGCAGGACCAGCCGTCAACGGGCGCTTCACAGCGCAGGGCCGCCGCAAACTCCAGCGCCAGCGCCGACTTACCGATGCCGGCCGGGCCGATGAACAGGTAACCGCCGTTGGCCTTGTCGGCGGCGATGACGTGCTTCAGCCAGCTGCGGACCTGGTCGTGGCCTTTGGGTCGGAACAGTGCGTCGGTCATATGGATTTTGGATTCTGGATTTTCGACTTTGGATTGGAATGCTCTACATCGCATTAACCCGGCTGTGACTGAATCCAAAATCCGAAATCCAAAATCGCAAATCGACAGGGGTTGACCGCACGCCCCATCCTTTACAGACTCCCCAGCCCTTACAGCAGGACGATTCAATGGCCGAGCAGCCCAAAGAAATTCGCAAGCGCATTCGCTCCGTGACTTCGACCAAGAAGATCACCAAGACCATGGAGCTCGTCGCCACCAGCAAGATGAAGCGCGCCCAGGACCGCGTCGCCTCGGCCGGCCCGTACACCGACAAGCTGAACGAAATCATCGCGGCGATCGCCGAGGGTGGGGCGGCGCTCAACCTGCCGCTGCTGCAGAAGCGCAGCGAGGTCAAGAAGGTCGGGCTGGTGCTGCTGACCGCCAACCGTGGTCTGTGCGGCGGTTTCAACGCGAACCTGATCAAGATGGCCAAGCGCACCTACGCCGCCGAGAAGGAAAAAGGCCGCGAGGTGCAGCTTACGTGCATCGGCAAGAAGGGCATGAGCACCCTGCGCTTCCAGGAGTACCCGATTCACCGCTCGATCGTCGACATGCCCGACAAGCCGACCTTCGCCGACGCGCACCGCGCGATCGACCCGCTGGTGGAGGATTTCCTCAAGGGCGAGGTGGACGAGGTGCTGGTCGTGTACCCGCGCTGGGAAAGCCTCGGCAGCCAGCCGCCGACCGTGAAAAAGCTGCTGCCGATCGAGCCGCCGGCCAAAGCCGAGGGTGAAGAGAAATCCGGCTTCGTGCTCGACTTCATTTTCAGCCCGCGCTCGGAAGACATCCTGGCCGACCTGCTGCCGCGCTACGTGACGCAGACCATGTACACGATGCTGGTCATGAGCCACGCGGGCGAACAGGTCGCGCGCCGCACCGCCATGAAGAGCGCCACGGACAACGCCCAGGAAATGATCACGCACCTGACGCGCACACTGAACCGCGCCCGCCAGGCCCAGATCACGCAGGAAATCGCCGAAATCGTCGGCGGCGCCGCGGCCCTGCAAAAGTAAGTGAGAATTACATGAGCATCGTAGGGGCGG
The DNA here is from genome assembly GCA_020425515.1 of Planctomycetota bacterium. GTDB lineage: Bacteria > Planctomycetota > UBA8742 > UBA2392 > UBA2392 > JACKID01. The sequence continues at coordinate 46,496 of JAGQRI010000031.1, forward strand.
CCCCAAGTGGCCGCCCCTCGTGCGTATCAGAGTGATCAGGCCGGCAGGTACGCCCGGGTCGCCGCACGGGGCGACCCCTACAGCCACAGGGTTCTTGCGCCCAGCCGCTCCGGTTTCAGCCCGGCGGATTTGCCCATCAGGTGTACTCGCTCATGCAACTCGACGTCGAAGTGCCATTCGTCGGCGCGCCCGCCCAGCTCGATCACGCGTTTTGACCATTCCTGCCACCACGGCGTGATGCGTGTGGCCAGCGGCTCGACGATCAGTACGCGGCTGCCGCCTTTGACCTGCTTTTCCAGGTCACGCCAGAGTCGCTCGCGGTCGCGCTCGTCCAACTCGTTGACCGTGAACGCGGCGACGATTCCCACCGGCGGTTTGGGCCAGCGATACTTCGCGAGATGGCAGCGAATGCCGCCGCCGCGCACGCCGAGATCACGGAACGTGAATGCGGCCTCGCGCAAGACATCCTGGTCCAGCTCGACGCCGACCACGTTTCCGCCGCAATGCAAAGCCCAGGCCGCGCCTGCCACGCCGCTGCCGCAACCGAGGTCGATAATCTGAAGGGGACCGTCCCCGCTTTTGGGGTTCGCGAAGCGAACGCGCGCCTGGGCAGTACACCGTACTGCCGGCGCTGTCCCCGTAGTCGAGTCAGCATCAGCGTTCGAAAACGGGGACAGTCCCCTTCCGGGACAGTCCCCAAGTGCCTTCAGCACTTCGCGCACGATCACGAAATGCCGCGGCGCGTAGTACAGCGCAAAGGCGGCCTGCTTGCCGCGCCCGTCGAGCGCCTTGCCGCGCAGGCGCGTACGGCGCTGCACGTAATCGCGCGTGAGCGCTTTCAGGGCACGCGCAATTTCCTGGTGGGTCAATTCGCCCAGCCAGCGCTCGAACAGCTTTTCGATCCAGTTTTCGAACGGGTCGGGCACTACAGCCGGTCCAGCTCTTCCGGTTTGCGCGTCCACTGGTTGGCTTCAGCGTCGCCGGTGTTGATCGTCGTGGCGGCCTCGAACAGCAATACGCTGGCGGTCGGCAACGCCACCGAACGATGCTCGATGCCGTGGGGGACGACAAGAAACTCGCCCGGATGCAACTCAATCACTCTGTCGCGCAGCTCAATGTTGAGGCGACCATCCACGAGGAAAAACAACTCGTCCTCGACGTCGTGCTTGTGCCAGACGTACTCGCCCTCAAACTTCACCAGCTTCACGTACTGGCTGTTCAGCTCGCCGACAACTGTAGGCGACCAGGTCTTTGTGATCTGCGCCAGCTTCTCGGCCAGGTTGACTTTTTCCATGGCTATGCGCCGCGCTGCAGCGTCCAGAACAGCCAGTTAGCGCTGGCTACGCAGTTCGCGACCTGCCAGCCGTCCTTGCCGAGTTCGTTTAGCGTCGCCACGACGGCCGTGTAGTTACCCTGGGCGTTCTTCACCTCGCCGCCGGGCAGGTCGACGCGGATGCCGCCTGAGTCCCAAAGCCATTCCATCGTCGCGTATTCGAAGCGTCCCATGATCGGTCTCCTGTGTTGTGGCAAGAGATTCGTGATTCACACGACAGGAATCAAGTCTCAGCTTTTCGATCAGCCGGCAAACGCACACAAAGCCACGAAGAAAAGCAGGTCTCCGTGCCACCGTGTGCTGACTGCGATCAAATTAGGTGCTTCAGCTTTTCCTTCAGCTTCTCGCGCCCGCGGTGCAGGCGGGAACGCACCGTGCCGGGCGCTATATCGAGGGTCTCGGCGATTTCCTCGTAGCTGAGCCCCTGCAGGTCGCGCATTACGACGACGTCGCGGTATTCTTCTTCCAGCTCGTCGATCGCGCCGCGCACCTGCACGCCGATGTCCTCCGCGGCGACCTGGTCGTCCGGTGTACGCTGGTCGGCGCCGGGTTCCGGCATGCCCTCGATCTGGAGGCTGGTTTCCTTTTTGCTGCCGCCCCGCTTCTGGGCGCGTTCGTGCCGGTAATGGCTCGTGATGAGGTTCATCGCGATGCGGTACATCCAGGTGCTGAATCGCGCGCGGTCTTCGTACGTGTCGATCGCGCGATAGGCCTGGATGAAGGCTTCCTGGGTGATGTCGAGGGCCTTGTGCTCGTCGCGGACCTGCCGCAGCACGCTGGCATAGATGCGGTCCTGGTTGGCCTCGACCAGTCGGCCATAGGCGTCCCCGTCGCCATTGCGCGCCTTGGCGATCAGGGCCAGTTCCGCATCCTTGTCGTAGGCCATAGGATGGGAAACTGCCTTGTTCGCGTGCGCTTTGTCAACTGCGTCTGTGACAGCGTGTGACACGGCCGACCCAGTTTGGGCGCCGTCCCCGGGGAAAAGTTTGTCGGCGCCTACAGGTAATACCGGGCGAGACGCCAAAGGGTTCAAAGAAAAATGGGACGAAGGGCGTGGGGCTTGGCGAGAACGTAGACGCAGTTCCCCAGGCCCTATGCCCTGAGCCCCTCTCTCCCGTTTCCCCTTCGACCTTCCTTGATCGCGGGACTACAATCCGGACCCAAGGAGTCCACGATGCTGACACGCGAACAATCCAAAGAGCTGACCGACAAAGTGCTGAAACTGGCCGACGCCGAACAGGTGGAAGCGATCCTGTTTTCAAGCAGCACCAACAGCACGCGCTTTTCGGGCAACGTCATCACCCAGAACGTCGGGCTGACCGACCAGACCCTGCGCCTGCGCGTCATCAACGGCAAGCGGCAGGGTGTTGCCAGCGTAAACCAGTTCGACGACGAATCGATCAAGCGCTGCGTGCAGAGCGCGCTGGCCGTCGCGCGCGTCGCCGCCGAGGACGACAAGCTGCTGCCGCTGCTCGACAAGCAGCCCGAGTACGAGCCCGTGAACGCGTGGCACGAAAGCACCGCCAGATTCACGCCCGCACAGCGCGCCGAGCAGGTGGGCAAGGTGCTGGCCGACTACGACAAGCGCGGGCTGGAAGGCGCCGGCATTTTCGACACCGATGAAGGCGCTATCGCCTATGCCAACAACAAGGGAGTCTTTGCCTACAAGGACGGCAGCAAGGCCGAGTTCAGCGTCAGCGCGTTCCTCGAGAACGGGAACGTCGAAGGCTGGGCCGAGTCGTTCGCGCTGGACGTCGAGAAGACCGACACCTGGGCCGCCGGCCAGCGCGCCGCCGAGAAAGCCGAGAAGGGCGTGAAGCCGCAGGCCATCGACCCCGGCGAGTACCCGGTGATTTTCGAGCCCGCGGCCGTCGCCGAGATGATGCTGTTCTGGGGCTGGCTCACCGGCAACGGTCTTGCGTTCGCCGAGGGGCGCAGCTTCCATCGCGGCGAGCTGGGGCAGGAGATCCTCGACAAGAAACTCACCATCGTCGAGAACCCGTACCACCCCGAGCTTGGCGGCACGCCGTTCGACATGGAAGGTTTCCCGACGCAGGAGGTCACGCTGGTTGACGGCGGGACCATCCGCGCCGTCGTCCATGACCGCCGCAGCGCCGCCCTGTGCGGGCAGGAAAACACCGGCCACGCCGGCATGCAGCCCAGCGCCGGCGGCCCCGGCCCGGGCAGCCTGGTGGTCAGCACCGGCAACCAGAGCGTGGACGACATGATCGCCAACACCGAACGCGGGCTGCTGGTCACGAAGCTGCACTACACCAACGTGGTGAACCAGCAGGAGGTCAGCATCACCGGCATGACGCGCGCCGGGACGTTCATGATCGAGGACGGCAAGATCACCCACCCGGTCAAGAACATGCGTTTCACGCAGTCGCTTTTGTCGGCCTTCGCCCATGTCGATGCATTGGGCAAGGAAGCCCATGCCGGCGGCGGCGCGCTGTTCGGCGGCAATTTTGTCGTGCCGGCCATGAAGCTCGCGAAATGGCGTTTCAGCAGCCCGACCGGTTTCTAAAGGTGTTGTGGGCGTCTCGCCTGCAAACCTCCGTGCATATTGCGCGGAGGAAGTCCGACCAAGACGGCCGCAACACGGAGCCAGGACATGGAAGCCAAAGTGCGCATCCGCATCGCCACCACCGAGGACGCCGAGGCGTTGTGCGAGGCCATGCGCGCGTTCCTGGCCGAGCTTGACGGCTCCGACACCGGGCTCGACGTCGACTCAGAAGTCGCGCTGGCGACCGACCTGCTTGCCGGCGACCAGCACGTGGTGCTGCTGGCCGAGAGCGACAAGCCGATCGGGTTCATCACCGCGGCCGAGACCTCGGCGCTGCACGCGGGCGGACGCTACGCGGTCATTGACGAGTTTTACGTGGTGCCGGAGATGCGCTCGAAGGGCGTCGGCAAGGCGCTGCTGGAAGAACTCGCAGACATCGCCAAGGACCGCGGTTGGCGCAGGTTCGAACTCACGACCACCGCACAGTCAGGTCTCGCCGAACGCGCGCTGGTGTTCTACGAGCGCGAAGGCTTCGAGCGCATCGGCCCGCGCCTCAAGCGCCTGCTTTGACGTGGCATGGACGCCCTCGTTCATGTCCGCACACGGGCGAGGGCGCCCGTGCCACGCTTACTCCGGCTTTTTTAGGTTGTACTCGGTGATCTTGCGGTCGAGTGTCGGGCGGCTGATGCCGAGCAGGCTGCTGGTTTCCTTCTTGTTCCAACTCGTCTTCTTCAGCACCTGCTCGATGTGGCGCGCTTCCATCGCGGCGATGCTCAGGTCGCCGTTGGGCGAGATCTGGTCCGTCGGCGTCGGGCCTACCGCGAGCCGCAGATCGTCCGCGCGAATCTGGTCGGCGGGCGCGGCGACACTGGCGCGTTTGATGACCGCGCGCAACTCCCGCACGTTGCCCGGCCAGCTGTGCGCCTGCATCTTCTTCATGGCGGCGGGCTCGATGCCCTTGATGTGCGTGCCGAAACGCTCGTTGCATTCCCTGATGAAGCGCGCTGCCAGCGGCTCGATCTCCGGCTTGCGGTTGCGCAGGGGCGGCACTTCGACCGTGAACTCGTTCATCCGATAGAACAGATCCTCGCGGAAGCGACCGTCGGCCAGCAACTGGTCAAGCGGTCGGTTGGTGGCCGCGATGATGCGCACGTCGGTGTGCAGGGTCTGCTCGCCGCCGACGCGCTCGAACTGCTTGTACTCAAAGGCGCGCAGCACCTTGGCCTGCGCCACAGGCGTCATGTCGCCGATTTCGTCCAGGAACAGCGTGCCGCC
>JAGQRI010000296.1 GCA_020425515.1 Planctomycetota bacterium
ACGAGCGTGCCGTTCTGGAGGTAGGTCGTGGTGTCCGGTACCGGCGTACCGCCCTGATCTACTTCGATGTCACGATAGACCGGAGCTGTGTCGCGGACCGTGAAACTCCAGGACGGAATGACCGGGTCGTCGCTGGCGACTTGCAGCACGAAGTTCCAGTTGGCCGTGCTAGTTGGCGTGTAGTCCACGCTGAAGCCGACGTTGCCGCCGACGCCCAGCACGCCCGTACCGCCGGGCTGGTTGACGGCGACTGTTACGCCGCTGCTCGAAACCAGTTGCACGCGCGGCGAGCCGGTCAGCGTCAGGTCGGACGTGCCCGCGTTAGCGATGTTGAACGGCAGGTTCACCGGCACGCCGACGATCGAGCCCGTCTGGTCCACGAAGCCGCCGTTGCTGGTCGGGCTGCCGCCCTGGTCCACGGCGATGACCGGGTAGACCGGCGCGGTGTCCTGGACCTTGAACGTAAAGGTCGGGGTGGCCGGGTCGTCGCTGTAGACCTCGACGTCGAACTCCCACCCGCTGATGTTCGTCGGCGTGTAGTCGATACTGAAGCCGACGCTTGCCCCGTTCGGCAGTACGCCCGTGCCGCCCGGCGGGGTTACGCTGATGCCGGAGACACCCGAACTGGCGACTACCGAAACGCGCGGGGCCTGCAGGGTCAGGTCGGCCGTACCGCCGTTGGTGATGTTGAAGGGCAGGTTGACGGCGGCGTTGATGACCGAACCGGTCTGCGGGTAGGTTGCGGTGTTGCCGATGGGCGAGCCGCCCTGGTCGAGCTGGATCAGCCGGAAGGTCGGCGCGGTATCCTCGACGGTGAAGCTGTAAGTGGGCGTGGCCGGATCGTCGCTGTCGATGCTGACGGTGAAGCTCCAGTTGCCGGTGCTGGTCGGAGTGTAATCGATGCTGAACCCGACGCTGCCGCCGCCCGCCACACTGCTGCTGCCGGGCTGAGTCACGCCGTTGATCGTCACGCCGCTGACCGGTGAAACCTGCACGTTCGGCGCGCCCGTCAGCGTCAGGCCGGTAGTACCGGCGTTGGCGATGTTGAACGGCAGGCTGGCCGGTACACCCACCACTGAGCCGGTTTGCGGGTAGGTGGTTGTGTCGGGCACGGGGGTGCCGCCCTGGTCCACTTCAATGTCGCGGTAGACCGGCGCGTTGTCCTGCACGGTGAAGGTGTAGGTGGGCGTGGCCGGGTCGTCGCTGTCGATACTGACGGTAAAGCTCCAGTTGGTGTTACTGGTCGGCGTGTAGTCGATGCTGAAACCGACGTTGCCGCCGCCCGCGACCGCACTGCCGCCAGGTTGGGTGACCGAGTTGATCGTCACGCCGCTCGCCGACGAAATCTGAACGTTCGGCGCGCCCGTCAGCGTCAGCCCGGCGGTGCCGACGTTTGCGATGTTGAACGGCAGGTTGACCGGTACGCCGACAGTCGTGCCCGTCTGCGGATACGTTGTGGTGTCGGGAACCGGCGTGCCGCCCTGGTCAACTTCAATGTCGCGGTAGATTGGCGCGCTGTCCTGGACGGTAAAGGTGTAGGCAGGCGTGGCGGGGTCGTCGCTGTCGATGCTGACCGTGAAACTCCAGTTCGTGGTGCTGGTCGGGGTGTAGTCGATGCTGAACCCGACATTGCCGCCGCCTGCAACCGAACTGCTGCCCGGCTGCGTCACGCCGTTGATCGTCACGCCGCTCACAGGGGTAACCTGTACGTTGGGCGCACCTGTCAACGTCAGGCCGGCGGTGCCGACGTTCGCAATGTTGAACGGCAGGCTGACCGGAACTCCGACGATCGAGCCGGTCTGCGGATAGCTGCTGGTGTCGGGCACGGGCGTGCCGCCCTGGTCCACTTCGATGTCGCGGTAGACCGGTGCATTGTCCTGCACCGTGAAGTTGTAGGTCGGCGTGGCGGGATCGTCACTGTCGATGCTGACGGTGAAACTCCAGTTCGTGGCGCTGGTGGGCGTGTAACTGATGCTGAACCCTACGTTGCCGCCGCCTGCGACACTGCTGCTGCCGGGCTGCGTCACGCTGTTAATCGTCACGCCGCTGACCGGCGCGACCTGCACGTTCGGCGCGCCGGTCAGGGTCAGGCCGGCGGTGCCGACGTTCGCGATGTTGAACGGCAGGTTGACCGGTACGCCGACAATTGAGCCGGTCTGGGGGTGCGTGCCTGCATCGGGAACCGGCGTGCCGCCCTGGTCGATTTCGATGTCGCGGTAAATCGGCGCGTTGTCCTGCACGGCGAATGTGTAGACGGGCGTTGCGGGGTCGTCGCTGTAGACCTCAACGACGAAATTCCACGAAACCGTGCTGGTCGGCGTGAAGTCGATACTGAAGCCGACGTTGCCGCCCGCTACCACCGAGCTGCTGCCGGGCAGGTTCACGCTGTTGATCGTCACGCCGCTGCTGGAGACGACCGCAACCAGCGGGGCCTGCAGGGTGGCGTCGGCCGTGCCGATGTTTGCAATGTTGAAGCCGAGGTTGGCACCCACACCGACAATGCTGCCGTTCCACGGGAAAATCGTGCCCGTGCCGACGGGTGTGCCGCCCTGGTCGATCTCGATATCGCGGTAGATCGGGCCGTTGTCCTGTACGGTGAAGCTGTAGGTCGGGTCGACCGGGTCGTCGCTGTAAACCTCGACGACGAAGTTCCAGCTCACGGTGCTGGTCGGCGTGTAATCCACACTGAAGCCGACGTTGCCGGCCGGCGCCAGCACGCCCGATCCGCCCGGCGGAGTCAGCGTGTTGATCGTTACGCCCGTGCTTGAGACCACCGCGACGCGCGGCGGGTTGAGAGTCAGCACGCCGGTGCCCAGGTTCGCGATGTTGAACGCGAGGTTGGCCGCAACGCCGACCACCGAACCGTTCTGCAGGAAGGTGCCGGCGGTGGGTACCGGCGTGCCGCCTTGGTCCACTTCGATGTCACGGTAGGTCGGGTTGGTGTCCTCGACCGTGAAACTGAACGTCGGCACGGCCGGGTCGTTGCTGTCGATGCTGACGGTGTAGCTCCAGTTGGCGCTGCTGGTCGGTGTGAAATCGACGCCGAAACCGGAGTTGCCCCCGGCCACGACCGTCGCGCCGCCGGGCTGCCCGACACTGTTGATGCTGACGCCGCTGACCGGGGCGACCGCGACGAACGGCCCGCCTGTCAGCGTGATGTCCGCCGTGCCGGCATTATGAATATTGAAGGGCAGATTGATCGCGACGCCGACCACGGTCCCGGACAGCGAGTACGTGCCGCCGTTGCTGATCGGGCTGCCGCCCTGGTCGACCTCAATCTGGCGGAACGTGGGCGCCAGGTCTTCGACAGTGAAGGTGTAGGTCGGGTCGACCGGGTCGTCGCTGTAAACCTCGACGACAAAGTTCCAGTTGGTGGTGCTGGTCGGCGTGTAGTCGATGCTGAAGCCGGCGTTGGTGCCGCCCGGCAGGACGCCGCTTCCGCCCGGCGGCGTAATCGTGTTGATCGTGACGCCGCTGCTGGAAACCACGGACACGCGCGGCGGGTTGAGCGTCAGGTCGGCCGTGCCGCCGTTGCTGATGTTGAACGGCAGGTTCACCTGTACGCCGACGACCGAGCCGGTCTGCGGGTAGGTCGTGGTCGTGGGGACGGGTGTGCCGCCCTGGTCGACTTCAATGTCCCGGTAGTCCGCGTTGCCGTCGGCGAGGATGTCGTAGTTGGCTTCGTCGACGTCGTCGCTGGTGATGTCGATGTCGAAGTGGAAGTTGCCGCCGGCGGACGGTGTCACCGTGATCACCATGTCGGCGAACGTGCCGGCGGTGATGGTCGCGGGCAGCGACGTGGTTACGCCGGCCGCGCAGTTGACGGCGTTGCTCGTGCTTGCCCCGCTGACCGAGAGGTCGGCGGTACCGGTGTTGAACACGCGGTAGGTCAGCACGGAAGCTACGCCGGCGACGTGGCTGCTGCCTATGTCGTCCGTGCTCGCGTCGGGCAGGTTGGTGCCGACCGGGCGCTGCACGTTGATCTCGCCGCCCGGGGCCGAGGTGCCCTGTGCGTGGATGTTGTAAGTGCCCTCGTCAACGTCGTCGCTGGTGACCGTGATATCGAAGAAGAAGTTGCCCGACGCGCCCGGCGTGACAGTGATTTCCAGGTCGGCGAAGTTGCCCGCCGCAATCGTGGAAGGCAGGCCGCCCGTCACCACCGGCGTGCAGTTGCTCGCGCCGGTCAGCCCGGTCGAGGCGATGTTGAGCGTCGCGCTGCCGTTGTTGAAGACGCGGTAGGTCAGCACGCTGCCGACGCCGGCGACGTGGCTCGAGCCCAGGTTATCGTTGGAGCCGTCGGAAACAGGAGTCCCCACCGGGCGCTCGATGTCGATCTCGCCGCCCGGCGAAGCCACGCCCTGCACGTGGATGTCGTAGTTGGCCTCGTCCACGTCGTCGCTGACGATGTCGATGTCGAACGAGAAGTTGCCGTTCGCGGCCGGCGTCACGTTGATCTGCAGGTCGGCGAAGCTGCCCGAAGCGATCGTAGCCGGTAACCCGGTCAGGACGCCGGCGACGCAGTTGATCGCGCCGCTGATGCTGTTGCCGCTGATCGTCAGGTCGGCCGTGCCGTTGTTGAATACGCGGTAGGTCAGCGTGTCGGTGATGCCGGCGATGTAGCTGCCGCTGAGGTTGTCGGTGCTGCCATCCGGCAGGTTTGTGGCGATCGGGCGCTGTACGTTGATCTCACCACCCGGAGCCGAGGTGCCCAGCGCGTGGATGTTGTAGGCGCCTTCGTCAACGTCGTCGCTGGTGATGGTGATGTCGAAGAAGAAGTTGCCCGACGCGGACGGGGTGACGGTGATTTCCAGGTCGGCGAAGTTGCCGGCGCTGATCGCCGAAGGCAATGCGCCGGTCACGTTGGCGACGCAGTTCGAAGGCGCGCTGGTGACCGTGCCGCTGATGTTGAGGTCGGACGTGCCGGTGTTGAAGACGCGGTAAGTAAGCACGGTGCCCACACCCGCGACGTGGCTCGACCCCAGGCCGTCGTTTGCGCCGTCCGCGATGGGCGTACCCACCGGGCGCTCGACGCCGATTTCGCCGCCTGGCGCCGATGTGCCGTCGGCGTGGATGTTGTAGGTGCCCTCGTCAACGTCGTCGCTGGTGATTGTGATATCGAAGAAGAAGTTGCCAGCCGCGCCCGGCGTGACCGTGATTTCGAGGTCGGCAAAGTTCCCGGTCGGGATCGAGGCAGGCAGTGCGCCGGTGACATTGACGACGCAGTTGGAAGGTGCGCTGGTAGCCGCACCGCCAATGTTGAGAACCGCGCTGCCGTTGTTGAAGACGCGGTAGGTGAGCACGGTGCCGACGCCGGCGACGTGGCCCGAGCCCAGGTTGTCAGTCGATCCATCCGCCAGAGCCGTGCTGACAGGGCGCTCGACGTCGATCTCGCCGCCGGGCGCTGCCGTGTCCGAGAAGTTGACCGTGTAAGTCGGCGTTCCCGCGTCGTTGCTGCTGACGCTCAGGACGAAGCTGAACGCGCCGGCGGTTGCCGGTGTGACGTCCACTTGCATGGTCGTGGTTGCGCCCGGGGCCAGCGAGGCCGAGCCCGGCGCATTCACCACAACGCCGCAATTGACGTTCGAGCCGAACCCCTGCCCCGTGATATTGAGCGTGGCGGAGCCGGTGTTCCTGATCGTGTAGAACAGGCTGGTTGTCGCGCCTGCCACGGTTCCCGGTTCGTTGTCGCTGCCGCCGGAAGCGATGGCGCTGCCCGATGGGCGCTCCAGCTGGATCTGCGGAACGCCGATGCCGGTGCCGGAGCCGTTCACGAGGTAGGAGGGATTGTCGGGGTCGTTGCTGTCGAACTGCAACTGGAATGTGAACGGGCCTGTACCCGTCGGCGTCACTTCAACTTGCGCGGTCGTGCTGCTGCCCGCCGTCACCAGCGTGTTCGATGGATTGCTGGTGATGTTTACCGTGCAGTTGGAGGTCGAGTTGACGATCACGGCAGGACTGCCCAGCAGCAAACCGGCTGCGGCAGCGTTGGCAAGCGTGTAGGTCAGGCCTTGCGTCGCGCCGACGTTGACGTTGCCGACCGGGTCATTGCCGCCGTTGGCGATGGCATTGGCCGCTGGGCGCTGCACTTCGAGGCTGCCGATCAACTCGACGTTCATGTCTGCGGCAATCTGAGATTGCGAGCGCACGTGAGCCCAGAAACGGAATTCGTCAATCTGGCCCGCGAACTGGTCGGTGCCGCCATTGGAAAAGACGTACAACTCGGCGTTCGTGAACGGGAAGGTGTAGTTGACCTGCTGGAACTGCTGGGTCCCGTTGACGTAAATGCGCAAGCCGTAGTTGCCCGGGTCCGAAACGAACGCCAGGTGCGTCCAGGTGCCATTGCCCAGGTTGATGCCGGTGTCGATATCCTGGTCGCCGTTTGTCGGTCCGGCCTGGATGTGCAAGTCCTGACCCTGGTGGTAAATCCGAAAGGCCGAGTTGTCGCCGCAAATGGTGTTGGTGCTGTTGCTGGTGCGGCGCACCCAGAATTCGAGGGTGAACTCAGGGCGCGGCAGATTGATGCAACTGAAACCCGTGGGGAGGTTCGCGGTACTGCCTGCCGCGTACGGGCCGAGCTGCGCCGGCGTGAACCAGTTCGGCCCGGCGCTGAACGTCGCGGGGTTGTTGCCCCGCGAAGGCGCCGCATCGTTGACTGTCTGGTTGCCGGTGCCTTCGTTGAAGCGGTAGTACAGCATTTCCGGCCGGCCAGTATTTACCATGCCGGTGAACGTGAACTGGTAGGGGTTGGGCGAGCGGTCGTTATTGATGTCGACGTCGACGCTCCACTCCGTCTGCGATGGCGTGATCTGGATGGTGAAGGTGGTCGTCGACCCGGGCGTGACCGTCGAGGGGTTGGCGGTCACTACGGCCGAGCAGCCGGTGGGTGACGACAGCGTTACCGGCGTGAACGTGATGTTGCCGCTGCTGCGTGTGTTCTGGATCGTGAACGTGTGGCTTGAGGCTGAGGCCGCGGGCACGTTGGTGACGGCCGCCGTGCCCTGGTGCTTGATGTACAGGTTCGACGAATCGAACACGTCCATGTCGCCGGTGTTGTAGCTGGTGAAGCGGTCGGCCTGCAGTTCCGCGCCGCTGCGTTGGCTGCCCCACAGGCGGAACTCGTCCATTTCGCCGTTGTAGGTGGCGGGGACCGTGCCCTGCCAGTACAGCACGCCCAGCGCGTTGCTGCTGAAGGTCATGTTGTAGTTGGCGGTGGTGCTGTTGAGTGTGCCTGTCGCATTGCCCCAGTAAAGCGTAAGCGTGTTGCCGCCGTTGCGGGTGAGGGCCATGTAGTGCCACTGGCCGTCGTTGAGCCCGGCGCCGGTCTGCAGGCGGATGCCGCCGTTCATGTAGACCTGGACGGTGCCGTTGTACATCCAGACACCGAAGGTGTTGCTGTCGTTGCAGAAATCCTGGTAGCCGTTGCTGTTGGTGCGGAACCAGAGCTCGATCGTGAACGCCTGGCCGTTCCGCTCGCTCATCGAGTAGCCGGTGTTCATGCGGCGTCCCTGCCCGGTGTTGTCCAGCGAGGCAGGGCCGATGATCGGGTCGGTGGTGTTCCAGACCGGCGGCGCGCTGAGTGCGCCGTTGGTCCAGCCCTGGCCCGGATCGGCGTGATTACGTGCGAGCGCGCCGGAGGTCTCGTCAAACTTGTAGTAGAGAATGTCCGGGACCTGCGCGGACAGTGCCGAGGCGGCGAGCGTTAATAGAAGAAGGAACCAGATTGCGCGCATGCATTCCCCGTGAAGCACCGAAGCGCCACCACCGCACTGGTGGCGCTCCGGGATTTGTTGAGCCGGTGATGCTGTCGTCCTGCCTCTCGAAACAGTCCTAAAAGTATGGTGCAAAGTGTCCGGAAAGTCAAATAAGTGCATGAAACGCACATATAGCACAAGTTCCAATATCACAGGGATTTGCGTCTCGGAATGCCGAATTCGTCGAGTTCAAATTCGCATTTGATGACCGGCATGTGATGAACTGTACGATTTTGTAACAATTATCGGACCCACGATTTTCAGCCAGTTTGTGGAAGCCTTGTGGGAAACAGCATTTACGACAAGGGCATGACGCGTCTTCGCTTGCTTGTGTCGCGCTCACCGGGTACTAATGATTCCGGCAGTATGCAGGGGAGCGTTTTGCCGGCCGCCAATATTGAATCCGCATGGTGCGTTGCCAGCCAGCGCAGCAGCCACGTCAGGGAGCTCGCAGCCGGCATGCGAATCCCCGAGTTCGCCGCCCGCACGCTGATCAATCGTGGCGTCCGTGACCCGGAATCCGCCGTCAACTTCCTGAAACCCAGCAGCACGCAGCTTGAAGATCCGTTCGTCTTCCGGCACATGGAGCGCGCGGTCGAGCGCGTCCTGCACGCCGTCAAGCAGGGCGAGAAAATCCTGATCCAGGGTGACTATGACGTCGACGGCTCGGCCAGCGCGGCCTTGCTGGTCCGGCTGTTCCGCCTGCTGAACGTGGACGCCGAAGTCAGCATCCCCTCGCGCGCCGAGGAAGGCTATGGGCTGAATGCGCGCATCATCCGCGACGCCGCCAAATCGGGCGTCAAGCTGCTGATCACCTGCGATAACGGGACGACCGCGAACAACGAAATCGCGCTCGCCAATGAGCTGGGCATCGACACCATCGTCACCGACCACCACACCGTGGGCGAAACCCTGCCCGAGGCCTTCGCCCTCATGAACCCGCACATCGAGGACGAAACCGTCGCCTTCCGCGACCTGTGCGGCGCCGGCGTCGCGTTCAAACTGGCCTGGGCGGTGCTGCAGAAATCCAGCAACGGCAGCGGGCTCGACGACAACTACAAGGACTTTCTGGCCGGCGCGCAGAGCCTGGTCGCGTTGGCAAGCATCGCCGACGTCGTGCCCCTGGTCGGTGAAAACCGCGTGCTGACCACCTTCGGGCTGAAGCTGATGCCCGACAGCCCCAACCCCGGCATCCGCGCGCTGATGGAACTCGCAGGGCTCGACCGCGTGCCGACCGGGACCGATGTGGGTTTCAAACTCGCCCCGCGCCTGAACGCCGGCGGGCGCCTCGGCCGCGAAACCTTGGCGCTGGAGTTGCTGACCGCGCGCAGCTACGGCGAGGCCATGGACATCGCCCGCAGCATGGACAGCCTCAACCGTGAACGCCAGAGCGTCGACCGTGCGCTGACCAAGCTCGCCGAGCAGATGGTAACCGAGGACATCACCTACGAGGATGACCGCGTGCTGGTGCTCGGCCACGACGAGTTCCACCCCGGCGTCGTCGGCATCGTGGCTGCGCGCCTCACACGACGCTTCAACAAGCCGGCCGTGCTGGTCGCCATGCGCGGCGAAACCGGGCGCGGCTCCGGGCGCAGCATCCCGGGCTTTCATCTGTATAACGCGCTGAACGAGTGCTCCGACCTGATGGAGCGTTTCGGCGGCCACGCCCAGGCGGCCGGGCTGGAGATCACGCGCGAGAAACTCGGTGTGCTGCGCCGTGCCGTGAACGAGTGCGCCGACAAGCACATCATCCAGGCCGACTATGCCACGCCGACGCTCGACATTGACGCGCACGTGCGCCTTTCCGACATCGACCTCGGCGGCGTGCGCGTGCTGGAAGCGATGGAGCCCTTCGGCCAGGGCAACCCCGAGCCGGTGTTCATGGCGGACGAGATCGAGGTGGTCGCGCCGCCGCGTGTCGTGGGGCGCGGCACGGGACACCTCAGCCTGATGGTGCGGCAGCTCGGCAGCGGGCGCTATGAATCGATCGGGCCGAAGAACCTGTTCGACGAGCCCGCCCCGAAGCTGGAGCCCAGTGGTACCTTCAAGGCGATCGGCTTCGGCATGGGCGCAAGGGTCGATGAAGTGCAGCGTGGCAGCAAGCTCCGCATCGCCTTCACGCCCAAGATCTCAACCTTCCGCGGCCACCCCGAAGTCGAACTCGAACTCAAAGACTTCCGCACCTGAAATGCAGGTCTCGCACAGAGACCGAAGAGTTCACAGAGAAAGCCTCTGTACCCGAAGCATACACCCGGGCCGCGCGCTTCCATTTGACCACGCAAAGGCGCGAAGGCGCGAAGAACTGCACAGCCTCTTTGCGCGGCAGTTAAAAGCATTTGTCAGGACAGACAGGAAGAAAGTGGACACGAACTGGCGGTGGCACGCTCCACCTGAAAACCGTGTCCATTCCCATCCATTCTCATCCTGACAACTCGCAGTTCTTCGTGGTCCTTTGTGGCCCTTCGTGGTTCCAAAGCAGTTCCATGTCGCGTCCATCCGTACAATCCCGCTTGCGCACGGCGTTCTTTCGTGGAAACTGTGTGAACAAGTTGGGGATTGCCCGTGCTGGACAGCCGTCTCGTCAAGGTCGCGCGTACGCTTGAGAATCGCCCGCAACAGCGGCTGGCGCTCGGCGTTGACGCGCTTGATGAGCAGCTCGGCGGCGGGCTGCCGCTGGGCGCTGTCAGCGAGATCGTCTCCGAGCCCGGCCACGGCGGCTGGTGGCTCGCGATGCGAGCGCTGGCGCAAACAACGGGACGCGTCGGGCTGCTCAACCACGACGACTCATTCCACCCGCCCGGGGCGGCGCTGCTCGGCGTTGACCTGTCAAGGTTGCTGGTCGTGCGCGTGAACAACCACAAGGACGCACTGTGGGCGCTTGAGCGCATGGCCAAGAATGCCAGCCTCAGCGCCACACTCAGCTGGCTTCCGGACCTGCGCGACGTCGAAATCCGCCGCCTGCAACTCGCGGCCGAGCGCTCGCGCCAGACGGTGTTGCTGCTGCGAAACAGTGAAGAGGCAGGCCGCTCAAGCTGGGGCGCCTTGCGCCTGAAGGTGCAGAGCCTGCCGGGCGGGCAACTGGAAGTCACCACCCTGCGCGCGCGCGGCGGCATGCCGCGTCCCGTGAGAATCGAGGTCGAGCATGGCACGGGTGCTGTGCGTGGCGCTGCCGTGGTTCCGCACCGAGCGCTTGACGCGGAGCCTCGACGCGCCGCAGGAGCCTGAACTAGCCGTAGTTTTGCGCCACAGCAACACGCTGATCATCACCGGCGTGAACAAACCTGCGTGGCGCGCCGGCGTCCGCGACGGCATGACGCTCGCCCAGGGACGCGCGCTGTTCCCGAAACTGGAAGTCGCCTACCAGGATGACGAGCGCGAAGGCGCGACGCTGGAATCGCTGGCGGCGTTCGCCTACTCGTTCACGCCCGACGTGCGCATGTGGCGTCCGAACGTGCTGCTGCTCGATATCACCGGCTGTGAAAGACTGCACGGCAGCGAGGAAGCGTTGATGGGCAAGGTGGCCACAGGCCTGCAGCGCCTGGGGTTTTCCAGCCACCTCGCTATCGCCGACAATGCCACCGCCGCGCTGACGCTGGCCATGGTCAGCGAGGCCGCGGTTACATTGCCGGGTCACGGCGACGAAGTCTTTAACGACATCCCGCTGCAGGCGCTGCGCCTCGAAGACCGCACCGAGCGCGAACTGGGCGACCTCGGCGTCACGCGCATCGGCCAGTTGCTGGCGCTGCCCTCGAACACCCTGCCGCACCGTTTCGGCGACGACGTGGTCACCCGTATCCGCCAGTTGCGCGGCGAACTGGTGGAAGACTTCGAAGCGTGGAAGCCCGTGCAGCACATCCGCGAGCGGCTGGACTTCACCGGGCCGACCAACCGCTTTACCTCGTTGCTGTTCATGATCCGGCAGGGTGCGAACTTCCTGGCCGAGCGACTGGACGCGGCCGCATCCGGCGCGCGCCGCCTGGAAGCGCGTTTCGTATGTACCGACGGCGACGACCTGGTGTTTGCCCTTGACACGGCAAGACCGACCGCCGACGCGAAGGGGTTGGCCACGCTGCTGACCTCGCGCTTCGAGAAACTCGACACCGGCGAGCGCTGGTTCGAAGCGTTCGAGTTGATTGCGCCGTCGCACGAGCCGATGCAGACCCAGCAGCGTGACCTGTTTGCACCAGAAGGCGGCGTAACTTCGTCGGATTTCCTGGGGTTGCTCGACGAACTCACAGGCCGGCTCGGCAAGCAGGCCGTCGCCCGCGCGGTGCTGACCGACAACCCGCACCCGCGCCACAGCTTCAGATACGTGCCGTTCCAGTCACCTGAAACCGAAGACGAACGCCAACCCATCCCCGGCCGACCGCCACACATCGACCGCAGCCAATACGTTGCCATCCCGTGCGATTTGAACGAGTTGCCGGCCTGGTGGGGGACTGTCCCCGCAGTTGGGGACTGTCCCCGTAGCCGAAACACGCAAGACGAGGAATCCGGAATTGAGCAGCCGTCGAAGCTGCACCCCGCGGTCGCAAGTCACCACAGTCTCAAAGACAAGGACAGTCCCGAACTTCCGGGACAGTCCCTTCAGGTCGTCGCCGGCCCCGAACGATTGACGATCGATGAACCCACCGACCTGTTCACCGTCGAAGCTCCCGACGGCTCTCGCCACTGGGTCAGCTTCACGCCCGGCCAGTGGTGGGTGCCGAGACCATTGGCGGAATACCGCAACGAGTTTCGCGCGCTGGCCGAACGCGGCGTCACACATGCCCAGGCTGCCGTAATCGAAGACGCACCTGCCTACGCCGAACTGGTCTGCGTTAGCAACTTCAGCTTCCTGCGCGGCGCCAGCACAGCCGAACAGCTATTCAAGACCGCCGCCGAGATCGGGCTGCATGCACTCGCGATCACTGACTTGCACACTTTCGCCGGCATCGTCCGTGCGCACGTGATGGCAAAGCAGCACGGCCTGAAGCTGCTGGTCGGCACGCGCATCCCGCTGGTGGACGGTCCCGATGTCTGTCTCTATGCCATGACACGCAAAGGCTACGGCCACCTGTGCCGCCTGCTCACACTCGGCAAACGCCGCACCGAGAAAGGCAAGTGCGAGCTGTATCTGCGCGACCTCACCGAGTTCAGCGCTGACGTGCAGGCCGTGATCTTACACGCCGAGGCTGCGCCACCCGGCACGCTGGAAGTGTTGAAGGAAATCTACGCCGAGCGGTTATCCTTCGCCGTCAGCCGCCACTTCGAAGCCTTTGACGACCAGAACGCGCAGGCCGTGCTGGAACTGTGTGAACAACACGGTGTGCGCGCCACCGCGGTCAACGATGTGCACTGGCATGAAGAGGAACAGAAGTTTCTGCAGGACATCCAGACCTGCATTCGCGAAGGCGTCACCATCGACGAAGCGGCCGGGGCGTTGTTTCAGAACGGCGAGCGCCGCCTGAAACGCGCGAGCGAAATGGCGGCGCTATTCCCTGATCGCCCCGAGCTGCTGCAACGCAGTGTTCAGATTGCGGATTCGTGTACCTTCAGTCTCGATGAGTTGCGCTACGAATACCCCGACGAGGTAGTCCCGCCCGGCATGTCCATGCAGGTCTATCTCGAACAGGAAACCTGGGCCGGTGCGGAGCGGCGCTACCCGCACGGTGTTCCAGACAAAGTGCGTGACGTGTTGAAACAGGAACTGGAGCTCATCCAGGACCTCGACTACGCGGCATACTTCCTGACGGTTTACGACATCGTGAAGAAGGCTAGGCAGGAGGACATTCTCTGCCAGGGTCGCGGCAGCGCGGCCAACAGTTGCGTCTGTTTCTGCCTGGGCGTCACCTCAGTAGACCCCATGAAGGTCAACCTGGTGTTCGAGCGCTTCATCAGCCGGGAGCGCAACGAGCCGCCGGACATCGACATCGACTTCGAGCACGAGCGTCGCGAAGAGGTTCTTCAATACATCTACAAAAAGTACGGTCGCGAGCGCACCGGCATTACCGCCACGACGATCACCTACCGCTCGCGCAGCCTGGTGCGCGACATTGGCAAGGCGATGGGCCTGTCGCTCGACCAGGTGGATCGACTGTCGAAGAACATTCAGTGGTGGGACGACGAAAAGCAGCTCGGGAAGTTGTTGGCCGACGCCGGCCTCGATCCCGCCGACGCGCGCGTACGCCGCACCATGGAAGCGATGGGTTACCTTGCGGGTTATCCGCGGCACCTTTCGCAACACGTGGGGGGCTTCGTCATTACCAAGGGCCGGCTGGACGAACTGGTGCCGATCGAAAACGCGGCGATGGAAGACCGCACCGTTATCGAGTGGAACAAGGACGACATCGACGCGCTGGGCATTCTCAAAATCGATTGCCTCAGCCTCGGCATGCTGACCGCGTGCCACAAGGCCTTCGACCTGATCGACAAGGCCGGCGGCGCGGCCATGGATTTCGTCAGCGTGTTCGGCTCGGACCCTGGCGGGAAGGGCGAAACCGACGAGGCCAAGGCGATCTACGGCATGCTGCACAAGGCCGACGCAATCGGCACGTTCCAGGTGGAGTCACGCGCGCAGTTGTCGATGCTGCCAAGGCTGAAACCCTGCGAGTTCTACGACCTCGTCATCGAAGTTGCGATTGTGCGCCCCGGGCCGATTCAGGGCGGCATGGTCCATCCGTACTTGCGCCGGCGCAATGGCGAAGAGCCGGTCGAGTACCCGTACGAGCCGCTGCGCCCGGTCCTCGAGAAGACCTATGGCGTGCCATTGTTTCAGGAACAGGCCATGCAGATCGCCGTGGTCGCCGGCGGCTACACACCCGGCGAGGCCGACCAGTTGCGGCGTGACATGGGAAGCTGGCGCCGCACCGGCAGCATGGAAAAGCACCGCGCGCGCCTGGCGGAAGGAATGATCGCGCGGGGCATCTCGGCCGACTACGCCGAGCGGATTTTCCAACAGATCTCAGGCTTCGGCGAATACGGCTTCCCGGA
>JAGQRI010000297.1:0-364 GCA_020425515.1 Planctomycetota bacterium
GCGCCGATGATCAGGGGCGTGTTGTTCTTCTTGGGCGGGCCGCCCATGCCCGGGGGCATCGGTCGCCCGTGCGCCGGGCGGCCGCCAGTGGGGCGAGGGCCGGCAGTGCCGGGGCGCCGTGCCGGCCCGCGTGTGCCGGGCGGGGCGGCGACGACCTGGTTGCCGAAGACAGTTTCTTCCTTACGAAGCACGGACGCGCCGCCGGACATATCGACTTCGCCGCCCACGGGGGCGGCCACGGGTTCCTCCCGCGCGGATTCACCGGGGTCGATATCGGCACGGCGGATGGTGCGTGTGCCGCCCACGATAGTCGGATTCGCGACCTGGGGCGTAGGCACGGTGATCGGCGCGCCGCACTTCTTGC
>JAGQRI010000297.1:433-12727 GCA_020425515.1 Planctomycetota bacterium
ACAGGCGGGACATGGAAAGACGATGTTGTCGGACATCGCGGTTTGCTCCCTGCTTTCTTGCGTTTTTGTCGACTTGTTACTGTATGACTTTTGGGCGTTGCCTGAAAGGCGCGGCTCATCCTCATTCGAGAGGACAGAGGCCTTTTCCGCCGCGGCACCCAGCACCTTCCGGTCCAGGGCAGGCGGCGGGGTCGGGCCCCGGAATCGATTTCCTATCGGGTCTGTGTTGCTCATGTGTCCGTTGTCTGCAGCCAGTCGCGCAATTTCTCCAGCGCCAGGCGGTGGCGGCTTTCCACCGTCTTGGTGTTGGTCTGGAGCACGTCGGCAATATCGGCAAACTTCATCTCAGCGTAAATCCGCAACAGCACCACTTCCTGCTGCTCCTGCGGGAGTCTCTTCAAAGCCTCGTTCAGCTTCGCGGCCTCTTCCTTCGAGACCACCGTGTCTTTCGGCCTGACCAGCGTCATGGCCGGGTCCGTGTCACCCAGGGCCTTCTGCTCGCGCTGGCGGCGCCGGTACTCGTCCATCACCCGGTTGCGCAGGCTGCGGTACAGGTAACCCTGCACGTTGACCACACTGGCCAGGCGCTCGACGTTTTCGATCAGCCCGAGCCAGAGTTCCTGCACGGCGTCGGCCGCCTTGGATTCGTCCCGGGTCAAGCTCAGCGCGTAGCCGAACAGCCCGCGCCGGTGACGCTTGTACAGGGCGCCAAATGCTTCAACGTCGCCCCGGCGAAACCGGGAGACGAGGGCGTCGTCCGATAGCTGCGTTGTCTCCAGTTCCACCACTCTTCTGACGCGTAATCAGCTCCAATACCTCAAGGCATTCTGCATTTTTCCGGGTTTTTCCCTACAAAAAGGCGGAAGAGCCGGTTGGAAGCCCGGGAAACAAAAAAGGCGGCTCTTTCGCCGCCTCCCGCCTGCCATGTTGCATTGCTTTGCTATTCGACCCGGCAGAGCCCCACTGTGATGTTGTCAGTGCCGCCCGCGGCGTTGGCGGCGTCGATCAGGGCCTTGGACATCACGTCCAGCTTGTCGCCGCTGCCCACCATTTTCTCGGTGATCTCGGAGTCGGGAATCAGGTCCGTCAGCCCGTCACTGCACAGCAGATAGATATCGCCGGACTTGGCCTTTTCCCACTTCACGTCCACCTCAACCGTGGGTTCCATGCCCAGCGCGCGAGTGATGATGTTCTTGAGCGGGTGGCTGCGGGCGTCTTCCTCGCTGATCAGGTTCTTCTTGCGCAGCTCACCGACCCAGGAGTGATCCTCGGTGATCTGCTGCAGCTTGCCGTCCCGGAGCCGGTAGATGCGGCTGTCGCCGACGTTGGCCGTGACCAGGTAGTCGCCGGAAAGCACCACGGCCACGATCGTCGTGCCCATGTTCTTGAGCGCGGCGTCCGCGTTGCCCCGGCGGTAGATTTCCTTGTTGGCGGTCTTGACGCACTTGGTGAGAAGCTCGGCGTCTTTGCGTTCGTCCTGCCCGTTGCGGGGGCGCCCTTTGAAGGCCTCTGTGACGGTGTCTATAGCGATATTGGAGGCGATCTCACCCCCAAGGTGTCCGCCCATGCCATCGGCTACAACGCACAAACCCGCCTCTTCGACTAACGCACAGGCGTCTTCGTTGTTCTTGCGCTGCAATCCGACATCTGTAGCCGTGACCATCTGCACGACCATGACGCCGCCCTTAAAACCGGCATCTGTATGGGGCATAGACGTCTGACCCCCCGATCAAGCCGGGATCGAAAATTCTCGGACAATCCATCCAAAGTACCAGCCACTTGGCGGGTGTCAATCAACCTGCTTGCCCGAGGAGTCACATCATTATCTTCTGAAATGCACAGGGATCAACCCGCCGTTGACGGTAACATTTCCAACCTCCACAATCGCGCCCTTCCAGGAGCCCCATGCCTTGTCTCCGTGCTATCCTGCTTGTGACTTTCGCCCTGATGGCGGCTGCGCCCCTGTACGCCCAGCCCCCCATCGTGCCCGAAAACGGCAACGGCCACGAAACCGATAACGGCGAGCCCAAGGACCCGGGGCTGTCCCGCGACGACGTCCAGGCCATGCTCGACAAGCAGCGGGCCGGGCTCGAAGGCTATATCGAGGACCGGGTAGACCAGGCCGTGCGCCGGCGATTTGAAGATTTTGCCCCCATCCGCTCACGGCGCGAGCTGTTCGTCGAGTTTTCCGGCGGGCTGATGGTCAAGTACCGCCAGGCCCAGAAATCGCCCAAGGGCGATCAGCCGGACGGCGGGCAGCGGGCCCCCAGCGGCATCGCGCTCGACCGGGCGTGGTTCTCGATCTTCGCCGGTTACAGCGACGTGGTCGAAAGCGAGCTGCAGATCCGCTTCAACGGCGACTACACGCTGCTGAATGAGGAAATCATCGAAATCCCCCGCGCCGTGGTCATCTACAACCGGCCTTTCAGCCAGTTCGTCCCGCCGGGGATTTTCGCCGACAGCTTTGAGTTCGGCATCGACGGGCACTTCTGGCGGCAATCCCACGCCAGTGAAACCATGGCGCTGGGCCAGCGGGCCTTCCACGAGGATGAAGTCGCGCAATTCCGGTACACCGTGCGCTTCATGGAAAACTTCTACCTTATAGGGGCGCTGTCCGACGGGACGCTGCTGGGCAAAGGGCAGGTCGACGACAGCAACAACTACCCGATCATGCAGGACGACAAGACCCGCTACATCCGCGGGCTCGGCGACACCCGCGAAGTCAGCCGCTATCTCCAGGTCGAGTTCGGCGGCGGGTTCATCTTCGATTTCAACACCAACAGTTTCCTCAGCAGCACGGCGCATTTCAGCCCCGAGGCCTGGACCCGCGAAAACACCAACTACTTCAACGTGCTGGCCTGGGGCTCGATCGACCAGCTCAGCCATAACGAAGTCGCGCTGATCGAGGGTATGCAGCGCATTCCTTTCTACGGCGGCACGCAGGACACACCCGGCAAGCGCGTCCGCAAGGCCAAGTGGCGCATGGGCGCGAACCTGGACTTCGCGCTGCGGATCGCCGGCGGCGACATGTTCGTGCAGGGGCACTTCATCCACGCCGAGGACGGGCGCTTCGTCCGCAACGCCTGGGGCATGGAAGTGCGCTACACCTTCGAGCTGCCGCGCATCCCGTTCTTCCTGCGCATCACGCCGATGTTCCGCTACTCCGAACTGGTCACCAACAACAACGACAACCCGCTGGACGTGACCGACCCCTTCGGCGGGCCGTTGCGGGTTTCCAGCGGCGCGGTCTCGGGCTTCACACTGGCGGACGCGGCAGGCTTCGCGGCCAACCGGCGCGAGTTCATGCTGGGTGTAAACTTCACGCTCGCACGCAACGTGACCCTCGGCTTCGAAATCGTCTTCAACGAGGAAGACTTCAACCAGACGCGCAACGTGCCCAACGACATCCCGAACACCTTCTACATGCTGCGGATCGCCGCGGAGTTTTAGGGGACTGCCCCGGCAGTTGGAGACTGTCCCCCTATCAACCGGGCCATGGCCGGGACGCCCATGCCACTCTATCCTTCCGCGCCATGAGCGAGACTCCCGCGCCATTAAGCCACACCATCCGCGTCACCGTGCGTTTCGGCCACTCCGACCTGCTGGCCATCGCGTGGCACGGGCACTACGTGCAATGGCTTGAGGACGCGCGCCAGAGCCTCGGCACGGCGATCGGGCTGGGCTACGAGGACCTGATCAAGGTGAAGTTCGCCGCGCCGATCGTGGACCTGAAGTTGAAGTACAAGCGCCCCGCGAAGTACGGCGACAAGCTGGACGTAAGGGCCAGCCTGATCTGGCAGCCGGTGCCCAAGCTGGTGCACCAATACGAAATCCGCCGCGCCGGCGACAACGAGCTGCTGACCACGGCCGAAACCACCCAGGTTCTGCTGCACCCCACCGGCGAGCTGGCCTTGAACTTCCCGCCTTTCCTCGAAGCCATCCGCGAGAAGTGGCAGGCCGGCGAAATCAACCCGCCCCAGGACCCGCAAACGTCGTGGGCATAACCCGGCCAGCCATGGCCGGGAATGCAACGCCAGACGGGACTCGTCTCCCAACCCAGGAAGCGCCGCTATCCTATCTCATTCAATCCCCGGCCATGGCTGGCCGGGCTATCACACCTTGGCGCAGGCCCGCGCAGCGACTAACCTTCCGCCATGCATCTTCCGTCCGACATGCGAATCGCCCTTGCGGGTGCGCTAACGCCCTTCGACAACATGCAGGACGAATTGCTTCAAGTGTTGATCGCCGGCCAATGCGCCATCCAGCCCAGCGAACGTTACGGTGCGCCCGTCGCCCTGATGCCCCGGCGCGAGCGTGACGGGCCGATCACCGACGCGCTGGCCATGGACGTCGCCACCTGGGCCGACATCGAGGGACGCCCCGACGGCCGCCGCCTGCTGGTCTACTGCACCACCAAGGGGCGCTTCGACTGGTGGCTGGCCGAGCGCAACGCAGGCAAACAGGCGAAGTACGGGCTGTTCAGCGAAGTCGCCGAAACGCTCGCCGTGCAAAAGCTCCACTACGAAGGCTTCCGCACCGTCAGCAACGCTTGCGTGTCGGGCGCCCAGGGGGTGATCGAGGCCGCCGAAGCACTGCTCGACGGCGACTGCGACACTGCGGTCGTGGTGGGCTCAGACCACATCACCGAATTCATCAGCCAGGGTTTCAGCAGCCTGAACGCGCGCTCGTCCCACCCGGCCAGGCCTTTCGATCACACTCGCGACGGGCTGTCACTCGGCGAGGCCTGTGCCGCCGTGCTGTTGAAGCGCAGCAACGACCCTCGCTTCCCGCGACTGGTCTCCTACGGCTGCTCCAACGATGCCAACCACATCAGCGGGCCTTCGCAGGACGGCTCCGGGCTGGCGCTGGCGATTGAGCGGGCTTTGGACGGCATCGACAAATCCGAGATCCGCGCCATCTGCGCGCACGGCACGGCCACCGTTTACAACGACGCCATGGAGGCGCGCGCCTTCCACACCGTGTTCGAAGGCGCGCCGCCGCCGGTATTCGGAATCAAGGGCGCTATCGGGCACACGCTGGGCGCGGCCGGTTTGATCGAGGTGATCGTCAGCGCGACAGTCGCGACCGAAGGTCTGATTCCGCCAACCGTCGGCTTCGAGCAGGGCGAGGTAAATTACCCGCTCGACGTCGTCCATGGCGAGCCGCGCAAGATCGAGCCGGGTTACATTCTCACTACAAACTCCGGCTTCGGCGGCATGAACACGGCCATCGTGGTCGGCCCGGGGACGCTATGAAGCCATTTTGGATTGGGGATTCTGGATTTCGGATTGAACTGCCGTGCGGCGGGCGTAGTCCGGTTGAATCCAAACTCCAGAATCCAAAATCCAGAATCAGCGAGGCGCCATGGCTCGCCTGATTGCTTACGGCCGCGTCTCCCCTGCCGGGCTGCTCTCGTGGGCGCCGGGTGGCGTGCGGCGTACCTCGTGGGTTGAGCTCGACGCCGGGGCGGTGGCCGAGTTCGGCACGCCGAAGCTGCGGGCGAAATACTTCTTCGACGAGCCGTTCACCAAGTACGGGCGCATGGACCCGCTGTGCAAGGTCGCCGTCGGCGCGGCACAACTCGCGGTCAAGGCAAGCGGCGACCTGATCGGGCTGGACCGCGACGAGGTCGCCCAGGTCGGCGGCACGATGCTCGGCTGCCTCGAAGTTGACGCCCAGTTTGACGATACTCGCCGCGCGGGCGCGCCCTCGCCGGCGCTTTTCGTCTACACCCTGCCCAGCATGTTCCAGGGCGAGATCGCGATCAAATTTCACCTGCGCGGGCGCTGCACCCTGCTCAGCACGGGCGAGCTGTCGGCCCTGACCGCGCTCGGTACCGGTATCCGCTGGATCGAAAAGGGGCGCGCGAAACACGTGCTGGTAGTTGTGGGCGACGCCGCCGGGCCGGCCGCCGCGCAACTCGGACCGGACTACACGGCACAATCCGCCGCCGCGGCCTACCTGTTGTCGGGTGAGGGCAACGGGCGCGAACTGGCGGACGTGCGATTCAACACCGAGCCGGGCGAAGCGCGCATTCTGGAACCGGGCGGGTTGAAGTACGGGACGACATTCGTGGACGCACTTGAGCCGCTGCTGCTCGGCGACGAGAAAACCCGCGTGCACGGAAGCGCAGGCGGGCAGAGTGTGAGTTTCCGAATCGGCTGATTACTTCAATTCAGTCTTGGCGCGATACGCCTGCCACCACTCGCCGATCTTGCGGCGCAATTCACTGCGGGCTCGGCGATTCAGCGAGTTCACATTGTCCACCGCCTCGGCGTATCCCTCACCGGAAATCGGCACGTCCTCGCCCATCCACCACTGGAAGCGCAGGTACGCGGCCGCCTTCACCTCGTTGACGTCGGAGCCCGAATACAACTCACGCAAGTGGTCGCCGTAGCGCTGGCCGGCGTACTTCACATTGCCGCGGTCGAGTTCGACCTCGGTTTCCTGCATCTTCTCGGTCGCGGCAATCAGCCTGGCGATCGCCTTCTGCCGCTCCTTGTAAGGCGCGGTCGCGGAGTAATTGAACTGGATCGCCGGGTCGGAAATCCAGACCGCCTTGCAGCACGCCTCGGCCTCGCGGCGCAGGCGCTCGTCCGTGGCGCGCTGGGTCGTGGTGCGCTCTTTCTCGTCGTCCGGCTCGTCGCCCAGCATGTACCCTGAGATCCGCTTCAGCAGCATCGGCGTGCCTTTGACGCCGTAGAAGCGGTCCAGCAGGATCGTCAGGCTCAGCAGCCGCCGCAGCGGCGGTACCAGCCCGCCCTTGTCGTCGTCGGTGACGCTTTCGCAAAGCTGCTTCACATAGTCCGAGTCGACCACCAGCTTGCGGATGATCTCCAGCCGCCGGGCGTTCAGGTGCTTGGCGCCGCCCTCGGAAACCTTGATCGGCGAAATCGTGATCAACGCGTCCATGGCCGCGATGCGAATCGTCTTTTCCTCGGCCTCGAGCGCGACGCACGCCGCCAGCGCTGAGTTGGCACAGTCGGCCACACCGAGCGCCATCAGGGCTGTCTCGGCCTCGCGCACGCCGGCGCGCTGGATTTCACGCCCGAGGTCTTCGGCGACCTTCTTGTCCATGCGCTTGAGTTCGGAAGCGGCGTTGTCACGCTGGGCCGCGTCGTGCGAATTCAGCGCGTCAAGGATGTCGAGCGCGCCCATGCCCTTCGGCGCGTCCTGCTGGGCCTGGGCCGGCGCCTGCAACGCGAGCCCGCCGAAAACGAGCAGGATGATTGCCAGTACCGTCTTCATGCCCACCAGTTTGGCAGCAGCAACCGGACGATGCCAGTGCGGTTTCGCAATGCTACACTGGCGCTCCCTTGGCAAGGCCCCTGAAGCAACCCATGAAGAAGGTCGTTCCATTCGTCATCCTCGCCGTGCTGGGCACCGGGCTCGGGCTGCTGATCTGGTGGGCGTTCCGCGAAAAACCGGTCGACAACCCGGGCAACACCGAGCCGGAGATGGAAAACCTCGATTTCGTCGCGGCCGACTTCCTGCCCACCTTCGACATCAATGAAGACCTGCAGGTCACCTTCGACGAATTCAAGGAGCGCTACGGCAAGGGCCCGCTGATCTTCCATGAAGAGAACGGCGGCCCCGCACTCAGCGCGGAGCAAGCCTTCAAACGCTGGGACCGCGACCAGAACGGCGTCGTCGACCACGAAGACCTGAAGCTGATCGACAACAAGGCGTGGGCCGCCTTCCAGGCCCAGGCCGAGAAGCGCGGGCTGCGGGCGCGCGACTGGAACGGGCGCTACCTGATGCTGAACGAGCACCAGGACCGGACCTACGAAACCGAGCTGGGCGCGCTGAAACGCAAAGAGGTCCCCTACGCCGGGCGCTACTGGAAGCCGAAGTACCTGGCAAGCTGGGTCCGGGTTGTCACGCCGAAGAACGAAACCGTCGAGGGTTACGGCTCGCACAACAACGGCAAGCTGTTCCTGCTGACGCCCGACGCCAAACTCAGCGTGTACGACGAGGATGAGGTCATGGCCAGCGACCTCGGCCCGGACACGCCGCAGATGCAGTACGCGCGCGGGATCACTTCCACGCCGTTCGACGACACGCAGGGCAACCTCGAACTGGCCAAGAAATGCGCGGCATGGGGTATGGCCAAGGAAGCCGGCATGCTCTGCGCCCGCGTGCTGGTGTTCGACCCGCACAACGAGGCAGCCTTGAAGGCGCTGGGCTATCGGCTTGAGGGCGACCGCTTCATCGAGGACAAGTGATGGAGCCGATTTCCGTCACCGATCTGTCCAACCAGATCAAGCGCACGCTTGAGCCGGCGTTCAGCAACGTCGCCGTCACCGGCGAACTCGGCAACTATCGCGGGCCGCACCACTCCGGCCACGTCTACTGCAACCTGAAAGACGCCGGGGCGCAGGTGCGGCTGATCATCTGGCGCGGCACGTTTGAGCGCCTGAGGTTCAAGCTGAGCGACGGGCTCGAGGTTACGATCGTCGGCAAGATCGACGTCTACGCCCGGCGCGGTGAGTACTCGCTGGTGGCGACGTCCGTGCAGCCGAAGGGCGTGGGCGGGTTGCAGCTTGCCTTCCAGCAGATGTACGAACGCCTTGAGAATGAGGGCCTGTTCGACCCGCAGCACAAGCAGCCTTTGCCTGATTACCCGCAGCGCATCGCCGTGATCACGTCGCCCACCGGCGCCGCCATCCGCGACATCATCACGACCGCGCGCCGCCGCAACCGGCTCGTGGAGATTCTTGTGTATCCCGCCAAGGTGCAGGGCGAGGGCTCGGCCGAGCAAGTGGCGCGCGCAATCCGCAAATTGAACGCCCTGAACGCGAGCCTGCACATCGACGCGATGATCGTCGGGCGCGGCGGCGGCAGCCTCGAAGACCTGTGGGCCTTCAACGAGGAGCCGGTCGCGCGGGCCATCTTTGAAAGCGAGATCCCGGTCGTCAGCGCCGTTGGCCATGAAGTGGACACGACCATCGCCGACCTCGTCGCCGACTACCGCGCGCCCACACCGACCGCGGCCGCCGAGATTCTCGTACCCGAGCTGGCCGGCATGGTCGAGCTGGTGACCGACTACCAGTTAAAGCTCAGCCGAGGATTGCGGCACACGCTGGAGTTGTGGCGCGGGCGCCTCGAAACCATGCAGGAGCGCATCGCCGCACTGGGCCCGCTGAACCAGCTAAGGCGCGAGCAGCAGCGGCTGGATTACCTGCTCGAGGGCCTGAAGTGGAACATGCACCACAGGCTGAAGGACCACAGGGAAAAGCTGAACTCACTGGGCGGGCACCTCGAAGCCCTCAGCCCGCTGAAGGTTCTGGAACGCGGCTACAGCATCACCCGCAACGCCAGGGGCAAAGTCATCAAGAAGGCGAGCGAAGTGAAGGCAGGCGACACGATCAAGACGAAACTCGCCGATGGTGAAGTTGATAGCGTAGTGTCCTGAACGCCAGCACGCCCGTTTAGCCCCTTGCGTAAGCGAGGGGCATGTCACCGACCAGCGTTCGCGGCATCGCAAGCGTCCGGCCACGCCAAACGTTTCGATGCGTACTGAAGCCGGCCCGACGGCCTCACGTCTGATGCCCCTCGCTTACGCAAGGGGCTAAGTGTGGCCAAACCAACGCCGCAGGCTTACGCTGGCGATTGCAGGAAGCGCAGATTGTGCCTCCTGCAAGGAGGCTTCGACATGATCAAAAACTCGTCTGGCGAAACCAAAAGCACGTGGCGTGGACATGTCGCCGCGAACTTCTACTTCCTGCTCATACTCGCCGCCGCTTGGTTTGTTTTGGACATGCAGGAGTCCAGGTACGAAGACAGATACGACCGACTCGAACAGCGTTTGAACGAACGGATCGACGAGCAAAACAAACGCATTAACGAACTCGAGCGCGACAAACTGTTTCGCGAAGCCTATGAGCACGGGAAGGCTGACGCGTCCAAGCATGACGTTGGGCCTACAAGCGAAGACTAGGCACGATGCACACCGAACCGGTAAAACGTCGCGTCCTGCAGGGCCAGTGTGTCTGGCCTATCAGCCCTAACCAGGCCCGGGTTGAGGGCAACTCGATTCTCTACACTTCCTACGACGACCCGTTCCACCGCCCGGAATCCGGCTACCTGGGGCTGCCGCACGTCGAGTACGAGCCGATCCCCGTGGACGGCATCATCACACCGGCCTTCTGCGACTGGCACTTTCACTGGGTGCAGCACCGCATCACGGGCATCGAAGGCAAGTCGCTGCTGGGCTGGCTGGCCGAGGACGTCTGGCCTGAGGAAGCCCGCTTCGGCGACCAGAACTTCGCCGACGTCGCCGCCGAGGGCTTCGTGCGCAAGCAACTCGCCGCGGGCACGCTGGCCGGCGCGTGCTGGTGCAGCCCCCATCCGCAAAGCGTACGCGCCGCGAAGAACGCCGGGATTCGCTACAGCCTGATCGGCCCGGCCGTGATGACCACCGGCGAGCCGCCCGAACTGATCAAGCCGATCGAGCAAGTGATCGAGCAGATGAAGGCGCTGCAAATCGAGTTCGAGGAACAGCTCGCCGTCACGCCGCGCTTCGCGTTGTCGTGCGACGCGAAGACGCTGAAGGAACTGCACGAATTCGCGTTCGACTACACCCTCTGGGTCCAGACTCACCTGGCCGAGAACGAAGACGAATGCGCGGCCGTCGCCCGCATGTTCCCCGACGCGAAATCGTACCTCGACGTATACGACCAGGCCGGGCTGCTGAGTCCGCGCACGCTGCTGGCGCACTGCGTGTGGCTGGACGACTTCGACTGGCGCACCATCAAGCAGCGCGGCAGCATCGTGGTGCACTGCCCGACCAGTAACGAAGCGCTGGGCAGCGGGCGCATGAAGCTGGAAAAGGTGCGCGCCATGGACATCCCATGGGTGCTGGGCAGCGACATCGGCGCCGGCCCCGAGCTGTGCATGCTGGACACGATCGAGACGGTCACGCGCATCCACGACTGGTCGGCGCCGGTCAGCACGATCGAGGCGTTCTTCCGGGCGACGGTCAGCCTGGAGATGCTGGAAAGCTACGCCAGCCGCAAAAGCCGCGTGACACGTATTCTCGGGTCATCGCGCGCCGGCTTCGTCGAGTTCCACCGCCCGCCCAGCATCGACCGCAGCGACCGCGACCCCGAGCGCATCCTGGCCGCGATCGTCGAGTACTACCGCCACAACCCCGCCAAGACCATCGCCGCGGTCTACGACCAGAACTTCAACCTGCTCTACGAGAACCGCTAGGCCCATCCAACGAAAAGGCCCGCCGAGTGGCGGGCCCTTTGCGAGTTCTGAATCCGGCTAGCCCTTGCCTTTGAGCTTCTTGAGGGCATCCAGCGCGCCCTTGGCCTTCTTGGCGCCCTTCTTGTCGACAACCTTGTTGGCGTCCATGCTGCCGATGTTCGACTCGATGTTGTCCATGTTCTTGAACGCGGCACCCAGCATGACGCTTGAGGCGGCCATGGAATCGTCCATGGAAACCTCCTCCTTGCCGATGCCTGCGGCCGCCAGCTTCTTGCTGAGCGAACCTTCCAGCTTGTCGACCAGGCTGGACATGTCGATGTTCGCGCCGCCGCCTCCGCCGCCCTTTTCGAGCAGCTCCTGCATCTGGGCCATCTGGGCCTGCAGGGCCTCGGTGTTCGCGGCGCCCGCGGCGACCGTCTTCTCGGCCAGGTCGTCGCGCAGGGCGCTGATCTCGGCCTTGAGCTCCTCGGCGTTGGCCTTCTTGATGTCGTCGCGCAGGGCGCCCAACTCGGTCTTCAGGGCGTCGGTGTTTGAGCTCTTGATGGCGCCCGTCAGGTCGTCGAAGCGCTTCGCGAGGTCGTCCTTCAGCTCGTTCAGCACCTTCATGATGGCGTCGGTGGTGGCGCCGTTGCGCTTCGATTCCTGCTCTTCGAGCAGTTTGGTCATCCTGTCGACCGTCTCCTCGAGCGCCTTCTTGGTGTTGTCTTCGCTGACCACCGCCGCGGCCTCGGCGTTGCCGGAGGTCGCCAGCGCGGCCTTGAGGTCGTTGAAGTGATCTTCCAGCAGTTCCTGCTGCTGCTCCATCATCGCCTGGCGGGTCATTTCCTGGCCCTGTGACTTGCTGGCCTGGCTGATGATGAAGGCCTTGAGCTCGGCGATCTCGTCGCTGACGCCCTGCATCTGGACGTTGGTGGCGGAAGAGCTTGACTCGCCCTGTTTGGCGAGAGCCTCGCGCATGGCCGCGAGCTCTTCCTGCATCTTGTTCGCCTGCTCCTGTTCCTTCTTCTGCTCGGCGAACAGGCGCTTGAACTCGGACATCGAGTCCATGACGATCTTGGCCTTGTCGTCCTTGATCGTCTC
>JAGQRI010000298.1 GCA_020425515.1 Planctomycetota bacterium
GGCTTCCCGCGCGTGCACATCTTCCGCCCGGCCTACATCTACCCGGTGGTCAAGCGCCGCGAGCCCAACTTCGGCTACCGGCTGATGCGCGCGCTCTGGCCTGTGGCGCGGCTGGTGTACCCGAACGGCGGCATCAACTCGGATGCGCTCGCGCACGCGATGCTTAACGCCGCGCTGCACGGCACACCCGGGCACGACGCGCCGGTGCTCGAAAACCGAGACATCCGCCGCATGGCTAGTGCACCGGTTCGAGGCTGATTTCGCCTTCGTGCTCTTCCTCGATCACGACCTCGGGGCCCTGCGTTTCGCCCCGGTGGGGGTCGAGGTCGCGCTTCAGCAGGCGACGGAAGACGATCAGCACGTCCTCCACGGCGAGGTACGCGGCCGGCACGATCACCAGGATCACAACCGTCGCGAACGCGATGCCGAATGCCAGGCTGACCGCCATCGGGATCAGGAACGCGGCCTGCAGCGACTTCTCCAGCATGATCGGCGTCAGCCCCGCGAACGTCGTCATAGACGTCAGCAGGATCGCCCGGAAGCGCCGCGGACCGGCCTCGCGCACGGCTTCCTGCACCGTGTGCCCGTGCTCGCGCCGGTAGCGGTTGATGAAGTCGATCATCACCAGGCTGTCGTTGACGACCACGCCGGAAAGCGCCAGCAGCCCGACGATGCTGAGGAACGTCAGGTCCATGCCCAGGAACAGGTGCGCCCAGATCGCGCCCGCCACGCCGAACGGGATCGCGATCATCACGATGGCCGGCTGGAAGTACGACTTGAACGCGACCGCCAGCAGCCCGAACATCAGGAACAGCGACAGCGCCAAACCGACGCGCAAGCCGGCGAAACTTTCCGCCTGGCGTTTCTGCTCGCCGCCGTAGTTCCAGGTGACGCCTGGGTACTTCTGCGCGAGCTCCGGCAGGTAGCCCTCCGCGAGGCTGTCGGCGATCTCGTTCGCGTTGGCGACGCTGCGGTTCAGGCTGCTGGTGACGACGATGGTGCGCCGGCGGTCGAGCCGCTTGATGCTCGAAACGCCGCGCGTGATTTCGTAGTCCGCGACTTCCGAGAACGCGGCCTCGCGCCCGGTGGGCAGCTTGACCCGCATGTTTTCGAGGTTCTGGATCGACTCCCGCTCGTCACGCGGGTAGCGCACGAACACCTTTACCTCGTCCTTGCCGATCTGCACGCGCTGCGCCTCGTTGCCGTAGAACGCGCCGCGCACCTGTTGCATCAGCGAGGCCTGGGTCAGCCCGAGCGCGCGCCCCGACTCGGTCACGGTCGGGACGATTTCCAGTTTGCCCTCGCGGAAGTCGTCTGCGATGTCGTAGGTGCCGGGGTATTCGGCGATATGCGATTTCAGGTCGTCGGCCGCGGCCTCGAGCTCATTCATATCGTTGCCGGAAAGCTCGACGTTGATGGGCGCACCGACGTTGATCTGGTCCGAGGTGAACGTCAGCTCGACGGGGTTCAGGATTCGCTCGCCGACCTTCTTGCGCCACATGTCGCGGATTTCGCTGGCCGCAATCTCGCGCTGCTCGGCGCTGACCAGTTCGATGTGCACCTCGGCGATGTTGCCTTGCCCGGCACCGCCGCCGCTGGCGATGGGCGGGCCGCTGTGGTCCTTGAACGGATGCGCGCCCAGCGTGGCGCGGATGCTTTTCACGACGCTGCCGGGCTTGTTGCCCTCGACCTCCTTGCGGATTTCCTCGGCGCTGTCTTCAAGGATCTTCAACGCCTCGCGCGTCTTCTCGATGCTGACGCCTTCCTGCAGCGTCACGTTGGCGCTGACGTCGTTGCCCTCGATCGGCGGGAAGAACGCGACCTTCATCCAGCCGCCCACGAACAGCCCGGCCGTGATCAGCAGGAAGGCGAGCCCTGTTGCCAGCACCGTCCAGCGCCAGACAATCACGCGCTTCAGCACGGGGCGATAGGTCTTGTCGATGAACCACTGCAGCATCGCGGCGAACGCGCCCTGCACCTTGCGCCAGGCGTTGGGCAGGAACCAGTTCATCTCGCGCCCCTTGTGGGAAAGGTGCGACGGCAGGATCAGCAAAGATTCGATCAGCGAAACGGACAGGGAAAGGATCACCACCGCCGCGATCGCCGACGCGAATGCGCCCGTGCGCCCGGGCAGTTGCAGCATCGGGCTGAAGGCGATGGCCGTCGTGCCGACCGCGAGCCCGACCGGCATGATCACCTCGCGCGTGCCGTCGATGGCGCCGCGCAGGGGCGACTTGCCTTCCTTCTGGTGTGTATCGACGTTTTCCGCGACCACGATCGCGTCGTCCACCAGGATGCCAAGCACCAGCACGAAGCCGAAGCTCGACAGGAAGTTGACCGTCATGCCCAGGAAGGGCATCAGCCACACCGTGCCCAGCACCGCGGTCACCAGCCCGGCCGCGACCCAGAACGCCAGCCGCGCGCGCAGGAACAGCGCCAGCACCAGCACCACGGCGAGCAGCCCCTGCAGCCCGTTGACGAACAGCAGGTTCAAGCGCTCGTTGAGGTTCTGCGACTGGTCCGAGCTGGTGATGATCTCGACGCCCGGCGGCAGGTCGGCTTGGGCTTTCTCGCGCCATTCCTTGATCGCGTTTGCGATCGAAAGCGTGTCCTGCGCGCCGACGCGATAGACGTTGATCGCCATCGCGGGACGTCCGTCGAGGCGGCTGGCAAGGTCGGTTTCCTCGAAGGTCTCGCGCACGTCGGCGAGGTCGGCGATCTTGAGTTCCGAGCCGTCGGTGCGGCTGACCACGGCGATCTTGTCGAACTCTTCGCGGTTGTAGGCCTGGCTGTCCGAGCGCAGCAGGATTTCCCCGCCGGTGGTCTTCACCGAGCCCGCGGGCAGGTTCAGCGAATAGCGGCGCACGGCCCCGGCGATGTCGTCGAACGTGAGCCCGTGCCGGCGCAGAACGTCCTCGCGCACATCGATCGAGATTTCGTATTCGCGCGCTTCGCTGACTTCCGCCTTGGTTACCTGCGGCAGTGCCACGACTTCGTCGCGCAGTTTGTCGGTCAGGGCCTTCAGTTGATGCTCGTCGACGTTGCCGGTCACGATCAGCGACTCGACGATTTCCTGCACCTTGCCCTCGCGGATGACCGGTTCCTCGGCCTCCTCGGGGAAAGTGGTGATGGCGTCTACCTCGGCCTTGATGTCGTCGGTGACGTCCTTGATGTTCTCGCCGTCCTGGATCTCGATGACCACGGACCCGACGTTTTCGTTCGCTTGGCTGGTGATGCGCTTGACGCCGTCGACGCCCTGCACGGCCTCTTCGATCTTGATGATGATCGATTCCTCGACTTCCTCGGGCGTCGCGCCGGGGTACACGACGGAAACGCTGATGGTTTCCGGGTCGAGGTCCGGGAATTGCGTGCGGCGGATGAACGGCATGGTCAGCAGCCCGCCGATCACCAGCATCGCCATCAGCAGGTTCGCCGCGACGTGGTTGCGCGTGAACCAGGCTACGAATGCGGTCATGACTTCCTCCCGCCTTCGACCTGCACCGGCATGTCTTCAATGATCACCTGCGGCTCGCTGGTGATCACGCGCTCGCCGTCTTCAAGCCCCGTGCCGACCACTACTGTCTCCGGTGTGGTGCGGACGACTTTCACTTCGCGGAACTTCAGACGGTTCTGCTTGTCCACCAGCATCAGCTTGCCGTCGGGGCGCAGTGCGCGGCGCGGCAGCACGAACACCTGCTGCGCCTCGCGCCCCGTGATTTTCGCGTCAACGAAGGTGTTCGGCAGCAGCGGCGTGGCGCGCCCGGCGTCGTAGGGGTTCTTCACGCGGGCGACGGCGTAGTACATGCGCGTCTGCGGGTCGACCTGCGCCTCCGTGCGGGTGATGCGCGCCGGCCACTCGATGCGCTCGCCGCCGAGTTGCGCGCTCAGGGTGACTTCCGGCGCGGATTCGTCGTCGAAGTCGAGGTCACGCCCGAGCGGCAGGTGGAGATAGCCGATCTCGTCGGCGCTGACGGGCAGGCGCACCTCGGCAAAGTCGGTCGCGTAGATGCGCGCGACGGGTGTGCCCGGGCCGACGTACTGTCCTTCCTCAACGAGCTTGGCCCGGATGCGCCCGTCGTAGGGGGCGATCAGCTTCGTGCGTTCCAGGTCATTGGCGGCCTTGTCGACCGAGGCCTGTGCGCTCAACACGGCGGCCTTGCGCTCGGCCAGTTGCGGTTCGTGCAGCACCAGTGCATCGGGTTCGCCCTTGCCGTACTTTTCCCATTCCTTCTTTGCGAGGGCGGCCTCGGCTTCCTCGCGTTGCAACGCCGCCCTGGCGCCGGCAAGTGCGGCCTCGGCCTGGGCGAGCAGCGCTTTCTGCGTGGTGTCGTCGATCTGTACCAGCAGCTCTTTCGCCTTGAAAAAGCCGCCGTCGTGGAAGTTCGGGTGCACGCTTACGACGCGCCCGGCGGTCTCGGTGGTCAGGGCGGTCTCGGTGCGCGGTGCGACGCTCCCGTTGGTCATCACGTGGTAGCGGTAGTCCTGCGCCTTGACGGCGACGACGGCGACTTTCTGCAGCGGCTTCTCGGGCGTCTGGGTTTGTACCTGGACCTGCGCCGCTTTCAGCGCGACCAGCCCGGCGATCCCGGCCAACACGGCGACAGCCGGCAGGATGAACTTAAGAGCCTTCATGGTGATCCCCGTTTTCCAGCACACTTGACGCGTCAAACCCACCGCCGAGGGCGGCAAACAAATCCACCCGCGTGTTCACGAGGGCGAGCTGCGCGGTCAGGCGTGCGCTTTCAGAGCTGTAGTACTGGCGGCGCGCCTGGAGCACCTGCGTGATGTCCAGCGCGCCCTGGTAGTAGCGATCGGTTGAAATCTCGACGGCCGCGGCGGACTGGTCGGCCGACTCCTGCAATGCGTTCAATTCGATGCGCAGGTGGTATTCGTTGCTGAGCGCGCCCTCGACTTCGGCGAACGCGTTCAGCGCGACGACCGCGTAGTAGGCGAGCGCGCCTTCCTCAAGCGCGCGGGTGCGGTCGATCTCGGCCCAGCGGCGTCCGCCGTCGAACAGCGGCGCGAGCAGGTTGCCCAGCAGGTTCCAGACGAAGAACTTGCCGTCGAGGATGTCGCCGACCTGGTCGGAAGCGAGCCCCGTCGAGGTTGTCAGTGAAATGCGCGGCAGCAGGTCGAGGTACGCCGAACGAACGCGGGAGTCCGCGGCGGCGACCTTGCGCTCCGCCTCGACGATATCGGGACGACGCATCAGCAACTGCGCCGGCAAACCGCCGGGCGCCGCGGGCAGTTGGCGCGGAAGCGTGGACGGCGTCTCGATCAACGCGGCCGGGTAGCGACCCAGCAGCACCTCAAGCTGGCGGCGGCTGAGTTTGTAGAGGCGCTTGCGGGTTTCGAGGCGCGATTTCGTGGCCGCGACGTCGGCCAGCGCGAGCCTCACGTCCAGCGCCGTCCGCAGCCCTGCCTTGAAACGCTCGTCGACGCGATCGGCCAGCTCGTTGGCGCTGTCGAGGTTCTTCTCGGCGAGCTTCAACTGCTGCCACGCCTCCGACGCGGAGAAGTACGCCTTGGCGACCTGGGCGATCATTGACAAGCGCGCGCCCTGGTAGGCGGCCTCGGCGGCCTGGCGGTCGGCGATGGCGGCGCTCTGGGCGGCGCGCACGCGCCCCCACAGGTCGATCTCCCACTGCAGGTTCAGGCTTACGCCGACGCGTTGTGTTTCGAGTTCCGTCAGGCTCGGCCCGCCGAATGACTGCACCGTATGCGTGCGGCTGCCGTCGACGCTGCCGGTCACGTTCGGCATGGCTCCGGCCTGTACAGTGCGTGTTGTGGCGGCGGCCACGGCGATGCGTGACTCGGCCTGGCGGAGCGTCGGGTTGTTTTGCAGGGCTTCCGCGATCAGTGCATCGAGGCGCGGGTCACCGAAGCCGATCCACCATGCGTCGGGTACCTCACCTGCGCTGAGGGGTGTTTCGGTCCAGTTCTGCGGCACGGTGACGCCGACCTCAGGCGACTGGGGCGGTGGGGGAGTCGCGCAGGCGGCCAGCGCCAACGCGGGAAGAATCAACAGGGCGAGGCGCTTCACTGGCGGCCTCCTTTTCGTTTCTTGTTGGGCGGCGCTTCCATGCCGGCGGCGCAGAAGTCCACCAGGTATCCGGCAACCTCTTCCATGCAGACGTCGGTCTTGCGCTTGGCGAGCGTATTCACCATCGGGTTCTGCTTCACGATCAGTGCGAACGCGCCGACGGTGAAAACCAGGCGCATGCGCATTTCTTCGGCGGGTATGCCGGGCAGTGCCTTCGACAGCTGTGTGACGAAGGCGACCATGGAATTCTGAAACGTTCGTTCGAACACTTTTCCTACCGCGTGGAATAGTCCCTCGTAGTGAACGCGGGACATCAGCGCGGCGAAGTGGGGGTGTTCGCGCGCGGTGGAAATCATCGGGTAGACGAACGCCTCGATCACCGCGCGGGCGCGCGGCGGGTGTTTGCCGGCGGCCTCAACGGCGAGGTTCAACATGCGCTCGCGGTCCTCAACGATGCCTTCCGCGCGGCGCCGGATGACTTCGCCGAGCAGCGCTTCCTTGCTTCCGAAGTGGTAGTTGACGGAGGCCAGGTTGGCGTCGGCGAGCGAGGTGATGTCGCGCATGCTGGCGGCGTCGAAGCCGCGCTTTGCGAACAGTTCTTCGGCGGCGTCGAGAAGTCTTTCGCGTGTGTCCCGTGTGCTCATGCGCGTGATAATCAAACGTTCGTATGAATACGTCAAGCAAAAAAACAGGTACGCTCTGAACACGCCGCACGCTGACGGAAATCCCGCTTTTCGAAAAAAGGAAGGAGGGGAGGCCTTTCGGCCTCCCCCTCTGGGTTTGCGCTTGGGATTGGAGGGATCGAATCAGGTGGGATCAGTCTCGTGCCGCGCGTTTCCGCGACACCATCATCAGCAGGGCCAGTGCACCCAGGAGCACGCCCCACAGAACACTGCTGCTACTACCGTTTGCTACGCAGCCGCCACCGCTGTCGCTGCTGCCTCCGCCGCTGGAGCCGCTCGATGCGGCGATGACACCGTCAACTGCGACCGTCAGAGACGTTGCGCCAGGGGTAGAGATCGAGATGCTGCCGCTGTGGCTCGTGCCGGTGCCCGCTGTCGGGTTGTACCGAACGAACACGGTGGTCGTAGGGAAGTTGCCACCAACCAGCGGCAGCACAACGCTCGACCCAAACCCGCTGATAGAGGTCCGCGATACTTCGAATCCGGCGGGAGCGGTCACGGTTACCGGGGCAACCACTCCGGTGCCCGTTACGTTGAACACCTGCTCGGTCGAAGGTGTGCCGGCCGACGGCGTGTTGAATTGCGTCAGTGGGGTCCCTGCGAGGCTCAGCACGGGAACCGGTCCGACGTACCCGTCCAGGGTTTCGTCGACCGCTGCGGCATACGCCGCCGTGTGTGAAAGCGTGCCGCTGTCGGGCCCGGCGCCGCTGGGGTTGTAGCGCACGAAGACGGTCGTGGGTGCGAGCGTCCCGGCCGTCGGGGTCAGCACCAGCTGGCTGCCGAAGCCGGTACCGGTCGTCAGGGAGATTTCAAACTCCGCGGGGGCGTTGATCGTCACGTCCGAAAGCAGGGCGCTGCCTGCCACCGTGTAGCTCTGTTCCGGTGAGGGTGTCCCTGTAGCCGGTGCGAAGAACGGCAGAAGCGGCGTGCCCGTGTTGGTGATGGTCGGTACGTCGCTGATGGTCAGCGAGAGGGTGAACGACTCGGTGAACATGCCGTCGGTTACC
Source organism: Planctomycetota bacterium (assembly GCA_020425515.1). Classification (GTDB taxonomy): domain Bacteria; phylum Planctomycetota; class UBA8742; order UBA2392; family UBA2392; genus JACKID01. The sequence goes on from JAGQRI010000298.1 coordinate 7,734, forward strand.
TCAACCATCAGGTCGAGGGTGCCGGCCTGGGCCGCGGCACCGGTCAGCGAGAGGCTGTGCGGGCTTTGCCCCGGGGCCGGGTCGTTGTAGACGCCGGTGGTGAACGTCTCGTTGAAGCCGGCAGAGGCCGCCGTCAGGTTGCCGCCGGTGACGGTGACGGTGAAGGTCAGCGTCTCCAGCGTGTTCACATCGGTCGCGTCAAAGTTCAGCGCCAGGTCGTCGCCGACGAAAGCCGTGCCGCTGAAATTCGGGCTCGTCCCGGTGATCACGATGAAGCGTGCGATGTTGAACGGCAGTGCCAGGCCGCTGTTCGTGGTTCCCAGGCTGTCACCGGTGCCCAGCGTCCAGTCCGTCGCGTCGTTGTTGTCCTGCGTGCCGCTGCGACGCACCGAATCGGTGTAGGGCGGGCTGGCCGCGCCGGCGCCGCTCCAGGCCGCCGCGGGGATGGCGAAGGGGCTGGTGATGGTGGAGGGGTCGAAAGTGCCGGTGGCGACGACGTCCTGGATACTGTTGTTGGTGTCCACGAGCACGAGCCCGTAGTTGGTCCAGCTTCCGATGTTGACCCCCAGGTACTCAGCCGAGGGAACGTAAGTGTTGGTGGTAACGTCCACGAAGCAATGGGTGGCGCCGGGCTGGAGGACAGTACCGGTCATGGTGTAGGAGACCAGCGGCGTGGTGCCCGTGTAGATGTGGATGGTCCAGCCGGCAATATCAACCGGGCCGCTGCTGACGTTGGTGATTTCGATGTACTCGTCGGCAGTCGGACCCGGGTCCTGCGCCAGCTCAGTGAACAGAACCGATCCGTCCGCGACCGGGGCCCTCGGAGCCGCGAGTACAGGGGCGGTGGCCGGGATGATCTGGCCGGTAAGCGGGATCAATTCGCTGTTGGCGCCGGTGCTGTCGAGGCTGATGGTCTCATTGTGCGGTCCGGCGTTGGTGGGGTTGTAGCGGACGTAGATGGTGGTGAACGGGACGATGGTGCCGTTCGGCGTCAGGTTGACGCTGGCGCCGAAGCCGCTGCCGCTCGTGGTGGAAACCTCGAAGTCGGTCGGCGCGTTGACGACCAGGTCGGCGGTGAGGTTGAAGCCGGCAACCTCGAACGTCTCCTCAAACACGGAAGGCGTGCTGGCCGCGTACGTGAAGAAGTCCATGTTGCCGATGTTTCGCGTGCGGATCAGGGGCGAGCCCGCGACGATGCTGATGTCGAGGGTGATGCTGCTGGTGAAGGTCCCGTCGCTGACGTCAATCTGCAACTGGATGTTGCCGATTGCCTGCGCGATGCCCGTCATGTCGATTGAGTGCGGAGCCGCCTGGTTCGGGTTGGGGTCGTTGTAGACACCGGCCGTGAAGGCCTGGTCGAAGCCGGCCTGGGCGGGGGTCAGTGAGCCGCCTGTGGCGTTAACCGTGAAGGTCAGGGTATCGCCTGTGTTCACGTCGGTCGCGCCGACGTTGAAGTTCAGGTTGCCGCCGAGTTCAACGGTAGCGGTGAAGCTGGGCGACGTACCGCTGATCTGCAGGATCGGGGCATTGCTGGGGAACGGGATGGTAAGACCGGGGTTGGTTGAGCCGATGCTGCTGGAGCCGGCGATGATCCAATCCGTGGCGTCATTGTTGTCGGCGGTGCCGTTGCGCTGGTACCAGTCGCCGACGGACTGGTTGATGCCGTCGCCGCTCCAGCCGCTACCGGGGTTGAGCCCGGTAAAGCCGCCTGCGGTAACGCTCATGCCGGCGATGTCCGCAGCGAGCCAGTTCAGGGCGGCGAAGTCACGCACGTTGCCCTGCGGGTCCACGATCATGGCCCAGCCTGAGTAGGTCGGGTAAGAGCCCGGGTTCCAGTACAGGTTGTTGCCCCAGTAGTTGGCCGAGCTTGACGAGTCGTCCCAGGTCAGGATCTGGCCTGCGGTCATCACGCCAAGCGGCTGGGTGATGGAGTTGGCGGTGTCGATGACGCTGTAGCTGTCGGAAACGATCAGTTGCCAGCCGGTCGCGTCGAACTGCGCGGCCCCGACGTTCTGGATTTCGATCGCGTCGGTGGCGCCGATGTCGAACTCGGTGATCTTGATGGGGGCACTGCTGGCCACCGCAGTCGGGTCGCCGAGGACAGGCGCGGTGGGCGGGATGTAGACCAGTGCGACGTCGTCGATCAGCAGGCAGTCGCTGCTGAGGTTGTCCGCCGCCTGGATACGGATGACAGTCTGGCTGGTGAAGTTGGCCGAAACTGCGCTGAGCAACTGGGAGATATTCAAGGTAACGCTGGCGTAGGCGTTGGTCGTTGTGGAAGTAGTGATATTCGGGTCCAGGTAATAGATGGCCGTCACCCAGGTTGCCCCGCCGTCCGTGCTGATGAAAACGTAGTCGAACGGGTCGTTGAGCGTGGTGGACGCGTCAAGGCCGTCATCATTCCAGGCGAAGCTGAATTCAAGCTGGTCGCTGGTCGCGTTGTACGACGACAGATCAAAGAAGAAATCCATCGCTGCGGCGGCCTGGCCGTTGTCGAAGTGGAAAGTCGCCTGCGTCGAGCCGCTGTACGGCGTGGTGCCCAGGAACGAACCCTCGAGAGAAACGATGCCTTCATTGCCCGTGGTGCCGGTCGCTGTGGTCGAGCCGACCGCGCTCGCCGTCGGGTAGTTGCCCGCGGCCGTCTGGGTGGTGATGTTGGTGTTCAGGGTGCTGTCGAAGTTTTCACTGTACGGCAGCGAGGAGTAGTAGTTCACCAGCGTGCCGATGTTGTCGGCAACCGGGAAGGTGGACGGGAACTGCGCGAGCACCGGCCCCGGCGTGGCAGTGATGCTGCCTGCCGAGTTGATGGCTGCGCCCGCGGTGCCGGTAGCACTGCTGGCAAAAGCGTTGGTGACGAGGATGTCCACCGGCGTGCCGACGTTGACGCCCAGGGTAAGCCCGCTGAAAGTGGCGCTGCCGCCGGCATAAGTCTGTGTCGTGCCGAGCTGCGTGTCGCCGGCGTCGAGCGTGCCGTCGCTGTTGTTGTCGAGCCACAGCTTGATGGCCGTGATGTCGGCGTCCGCGACGCTGCCATTGTTTTGGACGGTGATGTCGCTGACGGTCTGGTTCACGTTCTGTGCCGCAAGGCGTGCGGCCAGCACGACGACGTCGCCGGTGGGGGAGACGGCGAAGCCGTTGTTCGCGCCCGGGATGGGGCGGGTGCCGACTTCGAGCGAATCCTGCACTTCGCGCAGGATGATGTCGTCCATGCCCAGGGCGTCGGCGCTGGAATCGTCAGAAGCCTGGATGCGGATTACGACGCGGTTGGTGAAGTTGCTGCTTGCGGCGTTCACGGCCGCGGACAGGTCGATGACCGCCTGGTTCCAGACGGGCGTCGTGCCGCTGGTGTCGAGGTTGTACAGCGTGGTGAGCCAGGTTGCCCCGCCGTCCACGCTCACGAACGCGTAGTTGAACGGCGTGTTCGTGCTGGTCGTGTCCATGCCGTCGTCGATCCAGTGGAAGCGAAGCTGCAGGTTGTCGCTTGCCGCGTTGTAGGCCGACAGGTCGAAGAACAGGTCCACGCCGGCGCAGGAGCCGCCGGTGGCGTGGGTTTCATAGAAGAAGCCGGTGCCGCTGTAGGGCGAAATGTTGCCGACCGGGATGTTGCTGCGGAACGCAATGCCGGCCGCGGTGCGTGCGCCGGTACCCGGTGTCGCGCCGACGGCTGTCGAATTCGGGTAGTCGCCCGCGGCGCTCACGATTTTCAGGTTGCCGGCCAGGGTGCCGTCAAAGTTCTCAAGGAAAGGCAGCGACGAGCTGTAGGTGACCATCGTCAGCCCGCTGCCGAGCGAGACGGGGAAGGTGCCGACCACGGGGCCGGGGCTGGTGGTGATGTCGGCGCCGGCGGTGATTTCGAATGAGATGGTCTGGCCCGAGGTGACGCCGCTTCCAACGTCGCAGGTAAGCAGCAGGTCAATGCCGGAATTCGCGCTGAGTGACAACAGGGGCGAGCCGCTGAAGGTTGCACTCGTTCCGGACAGGGCCAGGACGGTCGAGCCGATCTGGGGCTCACCAGTATCGACGATGCCGTTGGCATTCTGGTCATTCCAAAGGCGAAGTCCGGTGACGGCGCCGGGGGCGACGCTGCCGTTCATGTTGACGGTGATGTCGCTGATGTCCTGCGTCGCGGCGTTGCGTGCGAACAGGTTGAAAGCGCCGGCAACCACGTTGGTGTCACCCGATGCGGCGAGCCCGGAAGATGTGCCGCCGCTGGTTTCGAGCTGGTCAACGAGGACGATGGGGGTGAATTCGTACCAGCCGTTGTTCGTGTTGCTCGAGCTGGAGGTGTTGGCCCAGTTGAGCGTGTTGGTGCCGAACTGGGTTGCCTCAGTATTGTCGCGCTGGACGCCGACGGTCGAAGTGACGGACCCGCTGTAGTAGCTTTCATCCATCACGTAGATCTTGTTGGTGCCTTCTTCGAGCACGACTCCGAAGTAGGCGAAGCTGCATCCGCCGTACTTGAACGAGTACCAGCGGATCCAGAGCTGTTGGCTTCCGGCGGTGCCGAACACCTGGATGTCCACGTCGTCGCCGCTGCTCGTACCTGTGAAATCATCCCAGAAGACACAGATGGTGTTGTCCGGAAGGTTGACGCTGGGCAGGTTGTCGTTTGCGCTGGGGAGGGCCGATGACACTGTGTCGAAGGTGACCAACCCGTTTGAGCTGGCACGGAATCCGGCGACGACGTTGCCGTAGAATTCGAATGTAAACGGCATTGTCTGGGTTGCCGACCAGTTGTTCGTCGTCTGCGGGCCGGCCACGATCTGGGTCCAGCCCGTCGTCGTGTTGTCGGCCTGGGTGTTGAGACCGCCCGGGTTCTGCCCGGCGGTGGTGTTGTCCGTGACGGTGTAAGTCACCTGCGCGGCCAAACCGGCCGAAAACAGGAGACTCAAACCAAGCAGGACAGCTGCCAGCTTGCATGAATGCATGTGTTCCCCACGATTGCGTCCGGCATTCTTCCCCACGAGGATTTCCAGGCCGGAACTACCCCTGGAATCCGATTCCGATCTGTTCACGTAACGAAGCTCCAAATGCGCGAATTCCGGCAGGCGTCGCCCTGGGAATGCGCCATGGAACTCTGTGTCTGAAGTCCATTGCAGAGGGCGTGCCAACGCTGACCGATCGGTCGGCAAACGGCACAACTCGATGCTACCTATGCGGTTGCAAAGACGTTCATATTGACGCGTCAATATGAATCGTGTGCAGGCTGGGCGTGTGACACTCCTCGTGATGATTCGTGATCGATCAGGATCGATCAGCTTGTGAAGAACGCCACAGCTAAACTAGTCGCTAAATTTTTGAAGATTTTCCAGCGTGTCGCGCACGACCGGCGATGGGTCAGTCGCCGTGAATTGCAGCTTGCCCGCCACTTCCAGCGCTTCCTCCGCGCTTGCTCGATCACCGGTTGCGATGGCGTACGCAGCCAGCGCGCGGAAGTAGTCGCGGTGGGTGTGCTGCGTGTGCGAGCGCCAGACGTCGAGCGCTTCCTTTGCCAGCGGCGCCGCTTCGTCCTTGCGGTCGCTGGCGATCAACAACTCCGCGCGCGCGACGCGAATGCCGACGCGCGTCGAGCTCTCACTCTCCCCGCACAACGAGATCGCACGGTCGAAACCCTCAAGTGCGCCTTCGACGTCGCCGCGCCGCCCGGCGATCAGTGCGAGATTCTCGACGCAGACGGCCTGCAACTGCGGCAACTCCTGCTCGACGAACAACTGGGCGGCTTCCTTCAGGGCAGTCTCGGCTTCGTCGTAGCGTTCGAGTTCGACGTACATGATGCCGGTGTTCATCAGGTTCTTCGCCAGCGTCAGGCGGTCGCCGATGTTGCGCGCGATGCGGGTGCACTCAAGGACAAGCGGCTCGGCCTCATCGAAGCGCCGCAACTGCCGCAGCATCAGCGCACGGTTGCCTGCGCACAGGGCAATCAAACGCTGGTCGTTGACGTCACGGTAAATCTGTTCGGCCATGGTGAAGTACTCGAACGCAGGCTCGAGTTCTCCGTGCCGGTGATAGACATTGCCACGCGTAACGAGCACGAACCCCAGTCCCGGCAGGTCGCCGATCTCGTTCATGAATTCTTCCGACTGAAGGCTGTAGTCGATGGCCTGCTTGAAGTCGTCCAGGTCCGCGGCGGCGAGAGCCATGCGGGTGAGTACGCGTGCCTCGTTCAGCCGGTTGCCCTGTTTGCGAAACACCGGCAGGGCTTCGAGGTGCAGTTCCTGCGCGCGCTCGGTGTGACCCTGGGCGTACTCGATTCCGGCAAGGTTGAACCGTGCGGCTGCGAGTGCCATCTCGTCCCCAGATTGCTCTGCCAGCCTGATCGCTTCCCAGGCCAGTTCTGCGCCTTTCGCGGGGTCGCCGGCCTCGCGATGCGATTGGCTTTGCAGGCAGCTCATGCGCGTGCGCATGAGTTTGTCGCTTTCCGGTACCATCGCCAGGGCGGCATCCATTGCCGGCACGCGGCCGCGAGCCGGTCCGCGTATGCGCAGAAGGCTGTACATGTTCAGGCTGATATCGATGAACAACTGCCGGTGCGGCGCGTCGTCAGACAACCGGGCGTGCTCCAGGACGGCCTGAAGGTTGCCGCGTGCCAGATCCAGTCGGTCCAGTGCTTCGACGGCCTCGATGCTGTTAGTGCGCCCGTTCCAGTCTTCACAGTAGCTGCGGAAGTATTCGGCGAAGCGCTGTTGCACTGCTTCGCGCTCGGTGTCGCTGGCGAGTTCGTTCCATTTCGCCGCCGCGTATTCGTGGATCAGTTGGTACATGCCGAAGCGCGTTTCGTAGGGCGTCTCGAACGCGCGCAGCAGGCTTTTTTCGCGCAGGCTCTGGATGATGTCCATCGGCTCCGGCGCGCCCGGAAATCTTGACAGGTCAAGGACCGCTTCCGCGGCGTCGAGGAAGAACCCGCCGTGGAAAACGGACAGTTGCGCGAACGCCCAGCGCTCGGCGTCGTCGAGCAGGTCGAAGCTCCAGTCGATGGTCGCCTGCAGGCTGCGCTGGCGCGGCGCCAGGTCACGCCGGCTTGATTTCAGCACGTCGAACAGGCGGTCCAGGCGCTCGGCGATTTTCTCGGGGTGCATGATCACCGTGCGCGCGGCCGCGAGCTCGATGGCCAGCGGCATGCCTTCCAGTCTCGAGCAGATGTGCGCGACCGCCGGGCCGGACTTGTCGTCGAGGCGGAAGCCGACGTGATGCACCCGCGCTCGCTCAATGAACAGCCTTACCGCTTCCGATTTCTGGATGGCTTCCAGGGCGGCGTCTTCGGCGGGCAGCGGCAGCGGCAGCAACTCGAACTCCCGCTCTCCCTCGACGCCCAGCAGCGCGCGGCTTGTAACCAGGAAGCGCATCTGAGGCGCCTGCCGCAGCCAATCGTCCACCATACCCGAGGCGACTTCCACCACCTGCTCGAAGTTGTCGAGGATCAGCAGGCTCTCGGGCCTCGAACGCAGGATCGAGCCGACGGCCGCCCCGGGCGCCTGTTTGCCGGTCAAGGGCACGCCCAGGGACTGCGCGACGGCGTAGGCGGCGTCTTCTTCGTTTCGCGCCTCGGTCAAGTCCGCGAACCATACGCCGCCCTTGAGTGACCCCAGCAGGGCGCGCCCAACCTCGCGCGAGAGGCGCGTCTTGCCTGTGCCGCCGGGGCCGGTGATCGTGATCAGGTTTGGCGAGCTCGAAAGCAGCAACTCGACCAGCCGCTGCCGCTCGCCCTGCCGCCCGATGAAGCTGGTGCGCGGGGTCTCCAGGTTGGTGCGTGTGTCGCGCTCGCTGATCGGCGGCGGGGGCTCGACCGCTGTTTCGGTGATCGGCTCCTCGTCCGTTTCGTCCGGCGGTTCTTCACTTAATGCGCGCTGGCAGGCTTCGAGGTCGATCCGCAGCTTCTTGCCTTCTTCGTGGATCAGGCGCAGGCGCAACGGCACCGGTTTGATATGCCGCTGCCATTCGTTGACGAGCGAGTTGTTGGTCGGGTCAGGGCCGCGCACGGCGCGCAGGCAGTCCAGCATGTCGCCGCGGGCGAACTTGTTGGTGCCGAGGTGCCCGTTCAACGCCAGCAGGAACTCGGCCCACAACTGCGGGTTTTCGGCGCCGCGTCGATACAGTTCGCGGAAGGCCTCGACGTGTCCGGCGTTTTCGTCGATACGCGTTTCAGGTTTCAACCCGGCCTGCACGGCGTCCGGCAGGTCTTCCAGCAGCACCGTAGAACGCTCGCCCGCCTGTGCCATCGCGTACGCCATGGCGGAGCGAAGCTCACGGATGTTGCCCGGCCAGGCATAGGCTTTCAGCGCCTCGCTTGCCTCGATGGAAATGGCGGGCGGTCCGTCGTTGATTTCGGCCAGTTCCTCGAGGAAGTACTCGGCCAGTCCGGTGATGTCCTCGCGGCGCTCGCGCAGCGCCGGCAGCGTGACGACGAACGAGTTGATCCGGTAGTAAAGGTCCTCACGGAATCGCCCGTCGCTGATCAGTTGCTTCAGGTCGTGATTGGTGGCGCATACCAGGCGCACGTCGACCGGGATTTCCTTCGTGCCGCCGACGCGGCGAATCACACCGTCCTCCAGCGCGCGCAGCAGCTTGGGCTGGATTTCCGGCGGGGTGTCGCCGATTTCGTCCAGGAACAGCGTGCCCCCCTCGGCCGCCTCGAACAGACCGGGAGTGTCTTTCACCGCGCCCGTGAACGCGCCCTTCATGTGGCCGAACAGCTCGCT
>JAGQRI010000299.1 GCA_020425515.1 Planctomycetota bacterium
GCCCGCACTTCAAGTACATGGGCGCATTCTTCACGCTCGGCCTGGTCGGCAAACTGGATAAAAAGTAGGCGGCAGTTGTCAGGCGGGAGGCGGCAGTAAAGGCCGCCGACAGTCCCCCCTGACAGTCAGACCGGGCAAACTTGACATCTGTAGGCGAAACCAGAAGGGCGGGAATGCCGGCAAAGCTTGTAGTTACTGCCGCCTCCCGCCTGCCGCCTGCGAACTCGACCATCCGAAGACGTAAGATTCTTTTACGTTTTTGACGTTGTAACTAAATTTCTTTCATTCTTGTCGCTATTTTTGACATGGCGTATTGTTCAAGTGTCGCCAGTGAGGCGCAAGAAACGGTCAAAACCAAACGAACTGTACGATTTAGGGCAATCTTTCACCAGGAGATCTGACATGGCCAGCATGAAAGTGTTTATGAAGATTGACGGGATGCCGGGCAGCAGCATGGACGGAGACCACAGCGATTGGTGCGACGTTCGCGGCTTCAACCACGCCATGGAATACCCCTTCGACATGCGTGAAAACAAGGGCCGCGGCGAGCCCGTTCACGGCGCCTGCAGCGTGACCAAGGAGATCGACAAGGCCTCGCCCAAGATCTTCGAAGCCCTCGCCAAGAAGAAGAAGATCAACGACGTCGAAATCGAGTTCTGGCGCGACAACCCCAGCGAAGGCGGCAGCGAAAAGTACTTCACCATCAAGCTGAAGGACTGCCGCGTCGTCCAGGCCCGTCCCTACATGCCGACCGGCGGCACCGGCCCCGAAGACGCCATGAGCCACATGGAAGAAGTCGGCTTCGCCTACCGTCAGATCGAATGGACCTGGCTGTCCGGCGGACAGGTTCCGACCACCTTCGACTTCGCCAACCCGGACGCATAACTTAGCGCTGGCCAGGGGCGGAGAGTGGGAAACCCTCTCCGCCCTCTCCCCAGCGGGAGGCGTCGGGCATGTTCCAGAAACGCACGCTCTTTGAGCGACTGAAAAACCCCGAGGGCACCGCCGCGCGCACCCTGGAAGAAGACACCAACGCGCAACTGCGGTCGATCCTCAGGAACCTGGTGCGAATTCTGAACGCCCGCGTAGGCCAGGCGCCCGCGCAGATGGACTTCGGCATTCCTTCACCCAGCGAAATCGCCGCCGGCTACCCCGAGTCCCTCACCACCATGCAGAAGACCATTCGCCAGTGCATCGAACAGTACGAGCCCAGGCTGCGCGACGTCCAGGTTTTGCAGATCGAAAGCGACGACATCATGCTGGCGGTGCGCTTCCAGGTAACGGCGCGCCTCGCCACATCGAAAGAGGGACGGCAAGTCAGCTTCGACACGCTGATGGACCCGTCCGGACACGTGAACCTCAACGCATAGGGCTCAGGGTTTCGGGCCTGGGGCTCAGGGGAAACCCCAGGCCCCAAGCCCCGGACCCAAAGCCCGGCCAAGTGGCACCAGAGCGGCGACATGTTCAATAAGTATTACCAGGACGAGTTGGTCTTCCTTCGGGACATGGGGCGCGAATTCAGCGCCGCAAACCCCGAGGCCGCGCGCTTCCTCGCCGAGCCGGGCAGCGACCCGGACGTCGAGCGCATGCTGGAAGGTTTCGCGTTCCTGGCCGCCAAGCTGCGCCAGAAACTCGACGACGAGCTGCCCGAGTTCACGCACTCGCTGACCGAGATGTTCTGGCCGCACTACCTGCGCCCGATCCCGAGCACGACTGTCATCCGGTTCGAGCACGCCAACAAGGCCACCGCCGAGTTGAAGCCGCTGCAGGCCGGTATTGAAATCGACTCCGCCCCCGTGGACGGCACCCGCTGCCGTTTTCGCACCGCGTTCGACTTCGACCTGCTGCCGCTTGAACTCAGCGAGGCCGAGCTTCGCCGCGAAGCCCCGGCCCGACTGCGCCTGCGCCTGAAGGCGCCGGAAAAGCTGACCCTGGACAAGCTTGGGCTGAACACGCTGCGCCTTCACCTTGCCGGCGAGCCCACGGTCACGCGCGCCCTGTATGTGGCGCTGCTGCGGCACGTGCGCCGGGTCACCGTGCGCAAGGGCGATGGCGCCGACGACCAGCCAAAGTACGAACTTGCCGCTAAACACATCAAGCCGGTCGGCTTCGGCGCGAACGAGGAACTTTTCGGCGGCCCCGGCCCCAGCTTCCCCGGCTTCCGCCTGCTGCAGGAGTACTTCACGGCGCCGGGCAAGTTCATGTTCATCGACCTCGAACGCATGGACGGCACGGCGGCGTTTGAAGAAGCTACCGAGTTTGTCGTCGACTTCGAGTTCAGCCGCCTGCCCGAAAACATGCCGCCGGTCAGCAAGGTCAACCTGCAGCTCAACTGCGTGCCGGCCGTCAACCTGTTCAAGCACGACGCCGACCCGGTGCGCCTTGAGCGCGGGCGTACCGAGTACACCGTGCGTCCCAGCGGCGAGAACCCGCGGCACTACGAGATTCACTCGATCGACCGGGTCTACGGGCTCGAAGTCGGCAGCGCCGAGGAACGCGAATACAGCCCGCAGTTCCACCTGACACGCAGCGGCAAACGCGACGAGCTGTTTTTTCACGCGCGCCGGCGCCCCGCCATCACGGGCACCGGCAGCGAAATGCAGATCACCTTCCTCGACCCCGAGGACCCGACGGCCCGCCCCAACGTGGAAACGGTCACCGTCGACCTGACCTGCACCAACTCGACCCTCACCTCGCGCCTGGACGTGGGCGACGTGTCGGTGAAGACCGGCAACGCGCCGATCTTCGCGAAATACCGCAACATCACGCGCCCGACGCCGACCGTGGCGCCGCCGCTTACCGGCGACCTGCACTGGCGACTGATCGCGCACCTTTCCTTGAACTACATGTCGCTGCTCAGCGTGGACGCGCTGCGCAGCGTGATCGGGCTGTACAACTTCCGCGCACGCATCGACCGCCAGACCGAGCAGGCCCATTCCCGGCTGCTCGAGGGCGTGAAGGGTGTGCGCGGCGAACCGACTTCCATCCTGCTGCAGGGCACGCCGATTCGCGGGCTGGACGTCGAGCTGACACTGGACGAGGAACTGGTTGGCGGGGAAGGCGAGACCTTCTTCTTCGGCTCGGTCCTGAATGAATTCTTCGCGCAGTACGTCTCGCTGAACTCGTTCAGCAGGCTGACCGTAAAGGGCGCGAAACGTGGAGAGGTGTTTGAATGGCCGGCACGGATTGGCAAACGCGCAATCCTTTAATCACCGACCTGATCAAGGACGGGAGGCACCACTCGTTCTTCGAGGCGGTCCGGTTGCTGCATGGCCTCCACCGTGATGCACCCAAGGTCGGCTACCAGGGCCCGGCCGAGCGCGAGCGCATCCGCATCCGCCCGCTGCTGAGCATGAGCTTTCCTTCCGCCGACGTAGACCACGTCGATACGATCGAAATGCCCGACGGCAGTGAACGCTACCGGCTCAACGTGACGTTCATGGGCCTGTACGGGTCCAGCACGCCGCTGCCCAGCTTCTACACCGAAGACCTGATCCGCATGGAGGACGACGAGAGCCTCCTGCGCGGTTT
>JAGQRI010000300.1 GCA_020425515.1 Planctomycetota bacterium
GAACCTGGTGCACGGCAGCGACAGCCCCGAAAGCGCCACTCGCGAGCTCGGGCTGTTCTTCGAGGCGAATGAGCTGCTCGAATACAACCGCGCCGTCGACGCCTGGACCTGGAACGACGAAGACAAGGGCTAGAAAAGCAATTTTCAATGCTCAATGTTCCATGACCAATGTGTTCCGTAACTCATTGAAAATTGGACTTTGATCATCGATCATTGTGCCCGCAGCGCTTGAGGAGATATCGCCATAGACACGCTTGATGCCGCACGCGTCGCCTACAAGGCATGCGCAGCCAAGAAGGCTACCGATATCCGTTTGCTCGAAGTCGCGGGTCTTACCATCGTCGCCGATTATTTCGTGATCTGCACCGTCGGCAGCGCCACCCAGGCGCGCGCCGTCGCCGACGAAGTCCGGAACGAAATGAAGGCACAGGCCGGTCGCTCGCCGATCGGCATCGAAGGACGCGAAGAAGGCTGGTGGGTGCTGGGCGATTTCGGCGACGTCATCGTGCACGTCTTCCAGGAGGACGCCCGCCAGTACTACGCCATCGACCAGACATGGGCCGACGCACAGGTGGTTGAGGAATCCGAGGCGGCCTAGCCCCCGATCAAGCCCTCGGCCTCGCTGACGCTCAGCGCCTGCCGGTACAGCGAGCCCATCTCCAGCATTTCCAGCATCACGCGCACCTTGGGCTGCGGATTCACCAATACCAGCACGCCGTCGCGCCCGCGAATCGTGTCGCTGATGCGCCGCAGCCAGACCGTGCCCTCGTCAACCAGCGTGCGCAACTCACTCACGTCCAGGATCAGGTTGCGTGTGCCGTCGCGGAATTCTTCGCCCCACTTGCGCTCGAAGGCCGGCGCGCTGACTTTGTCGAACGCGCGCTTCAAGCTGAGCACCTGCGTATCCGGCGCCTCCGCGTCGCGCATGCCGCCCCAGCAACTGCGCATTTCCTCGGTGATGCTGGGCTTTTCCGGCAGCATGCGGAACTGGCCGGAAAGCGCTGCCAGCATGCCGTCCATCACCTTCTGCGCAGCCTGCCCGAAGCTGTCGTAAAAGCGGAAACTGTTTTCCGGCGCGCCTTCCGAAAGCTTGGTGCGCAGCGCTTGCGGCGCGCCGATGATCGCCAGGAAGCCGCTGTCACTCTCGCTGAACAGGCCTGCCAGGCCGGCCATCGTGTCGATGCCGGCACGGTCGATCTGCTTCAAGCCGCGAATGTCCAGGAACAGACGCTTGGGCAGCGGCTGCAGGCTGCGACCGATATTGACCGTAAACTCGCCGATGCGCTCGCCAGTGAACGAGCCGTTCAGCATAAACGCCGCCGTGCTTGGCGTATCGATGGGAAGCTGCTGCCAGCTCAATTCAGCCGACATTTTCGTATTCCGGTTGTGCTCGGGGACCGCAGTTTAGCTTGCGGCGAAGCGCGGCGCGAAGCGAATCACGGCCCGATCCAGCCGCCGGCCAGGAAGTGCTGCCACGCGTCGGCAAAGCTTTGCCCGTCGATCAACGGCTTGGCGATGCCCCACATTGCCACCTGCGCGGCCCACAACAGTGCGACGCCGAGGATGGGCTCCCAGGCGCGGTTCTTCAGGGCGCGCAGCAGGCTGAACCCGCTGACTGCGCCTTTGTGCCAGGCCGTCAGTTGCGGGAAGAAGGGCGGTACGTTGCGGCAGTATTCTTCGTAGGGCTCGCCGTAGATGCTGGTCAGCATTTCCTCTTCGATGCCGATCTGCGCGCGGTAAACGAAGTAGAACATCACGTTGTAGATCAGCAGCAGGGCCAGATTCCACGGGTAGGCGGTGTTCATGGCCAGGCCGCAGCCGATCAGCCATGTGCCTACGTACAGGGGGTTGCGCGTGCGCCCGTAGGGGCCGGCCGTGGCGAGTTCTTCCTTTTTAAGCAGGTAGCCCATCGACCAGATGCGCATCAATACGCCCAGTAGCGTCACGCCGATGCCGATGAAACGCACCACCATATGCCCGACAGCTGCCTCGGATAACGGCGGACGATATGCCAGCCCTATGAAGGCGGCGTACAGGGGCCAGAACCCTTGCAGGCGCAAACGGTCGAGGCGTTTCTCGCGGCGCTTGCCGTCACGGATCTCGGCCTGGCGCGTGGCTTTTAGAGGGCCATCCGCGAATGCTTCATCGGCTTTATCTGCAGGCTCGTTCATGAAGCGTGGGAATCTACGTTGGATTGCGTTGCCCGTGTAGGGGCGAGCGTCAGCGCTAGTCCAAGTCCACCACCGCACGCGCGCCCATCAAACCATCGGGGATGTCGGCCATCGGGAAGCGCATCGCAGAAACGCAGCCAATCCACTCACCCACGGACTGCCAAGGCCACAGCCCGGCGCTGTATCCGCGGCATGCGCGGTCCTTGTCGGAGTCTGCCGGCTCGCCAGTGTGTTCGAAGCTGGAATTAGTTCTCTCACCAACCTGCAACCCGGCCAGCCCAAAGAGATTCGAGCGTGCGTTTAGCTGGTTGCGGTCCGGGTATTGTATCGTGAGCATCCGGTCCAACTCGCTGTCATCAGGCAGTTCATTTCCCCACGGGAACAAGGTTTGTGTGCCGGCTCGATAGAAGTACTCCCACTCCGCGTCACCGGGCAGACGCCATCCGTAGTGTTGCATTAATGCGTCTGTCTCAGGCTGCGTGAAATGAGTGACAGTGGCGGTGGAGCGATCGTCGTCGAAACAAACGCGGCAATCGCGCTCGACGACACCTGGCTCGATAGCACCGCAACCTTCCGCGAGCCCAATTGTGACGGGCGATCGCATGACGAGGACCGCTGCAAGCTTACAACGCCGCTGCGGCGTCATGGCTTCAAACGGAATTGGGGATTCCAATCCCGCATACCCTTGCATGCCTTGCAGGATTTCTCTCTCTGCGCGAGACAGGCCCATTTTGTATGTACTGCCGGGAACCAGCACAAAGAATGAACCCGTTGCTTCGTGCATGTACTCTGGAAGCGAGAGGGAGTCAGTGCAAAGCAGCCCCAGATAGCGATACGCGGCTGGAACCGACAATCGCGCCACAGCTTCCTCGCGTTCGGCGTCGCTCAGAGCCCACCACTTTTCCAGAGTCGGTAAATCCACACTACCCCCTAGGCCTGCAGCCAGCGCCAGATGCCTTTCAACATTTGGCCGGCGCGGATGGCTTCCCTGGCGTGGAACTTCGCCTTCTGCTTGTCGCCGGCTTTGCGGTAGGCGCGGGAAAGCTCCAGGTGCTTGCGGGCGGCGCGGTTGACGTGGCGGTTGACCGTGTGCGGGTCGTGGTTGTGCAGCAGCGCGTTCACCATGCAGATGCGGCTGTAGGCTTCTTCCAGCGCGTTGGCACGGCCGGTCTTGCTGATGCTGTCCTTGCTTCGGTGCGCGGTCAGCATGGCCGGCTCGCACAGGCGCATGCCGGAGTTGTTCACGGCGCGGGCCAGGCGCAGGAAGAAATCCCAGTCGTTTGAAATCGGAAAGCGTTCATTGAACAGCCCGGTCTTGTCCAGCAGGTGGCGTTTGAAGATCAGGCTGCTGGTTTTCAGCGACAGGTTCTCGTACAGGTCACGGAAAAGGTGGTTGTCGCGCCCGGGCAGGACCTCCGGCTTGTTCTCGCGCGAGCCGTCGGCGTTGACGTGCACGTGGCGCGAAGCAGCCGCCACGTATTCGTCGCGCATGGCGGCGAGTTGCAGTTGCAGCTTTTCGGGCAGCCACTCGTCGTCGGAATCCAGTAGCGCAACCCACTCGCCCTTAGCCCGGCGCAAGCCAGCATTGCGCGCGCTGCTTGCCCCGCCGTTAGGTTTGCGGATGTAACGCACGCGCTCGGGCGGCTTGGCGAAACGCTGCGGTGTGTCGTCGGTGCTGCCGTCATCCACCACGAGCACTTCGACCGATTTCTCGGTCTGTTCCAGCGCCGATTTCACCGCGCGCTCCAGGTTGTCGGCGCGATTGTAACTGGGGATCACCACGCTGACTTTGGGCGCGAATCCCTGCGGCAGGTTGGCGGCTTCCTCAATTCCTTCCGGCTCGGGCTGCGCCTGCGTCATGGCGACGTAGTGTTCCCAGCGTTTCTCGACCGAGTCCACGACGCGCCGTGGCAGCTCGCGTTCCGGGTCGCGCTGCGGGTCTTCAAGCAGCTTCTCGACCTCGCCCCAGACTTCATCCAGCGTCAACCGCTCAATGGGCACCGGGCGCTCGTGGTTCACGTCGCGCCCTTCGCCCTCTTCGGCCGGCGCGGCCAGCACACGCATGACCTTCGAGTTCGGCGCGTTCTTCACCGGGTTGCTGGGGCCGTACAACATCAGCCCGGGCAGCCCGACCGCGGCCGCCAGGTGCCCGACGCCGGAGTCGTTGCCCAGATACGCGCTGGAAACGTTAAGCAGCGCCGCCAGCTCCGGCAGCTCCATGTGGAACTGCGCGTTGAACTCGTCTTCCCAGTTCGATTCGCTGCGGTCTTCGTGGGTACCGACGATGATCACATCGCGCCCGGTGTCGGCGATGCGGCGGCACAGCTCGGGCCAGTGCGGCCAGCGCTTGATAACACTGTTCGGGTCACAGCCGGCGTGCACCATCACGGCACCGATCGGCGGCGTGCGCTTGTGTCGCTTCTCGGGCGGCAGCTCCAGGTTGGGGTCATGCGGCTTCACGTAGCCGCACGGCGTCGGCCCGGCGTAACCCAGCCAGCGGGCCAGCTCGACGTTGGCTTCCGACTCGCTCTGGTGCTTCACGTGGCGCTTTTCGACCTTCAGGCACACCCCCGGCGGGAACATGCGCACCAGTTGCCGCCGCCCGTAGGCGCTGACACCGAAGTCATAGTCCTTGATGTTGATCTGGTCGTGATGCGTAAAGATGCGCCCGAGGATTTCCCAGTCGCTCCACAACGGCTTCAGCTTGTCCGCGATCGGTGAGTTGACGTACAGGTCAACGTCGTGGCCCATAAGCCACAGCGCGCGCAACAGCGGCGTGCCCTGTATGCAGTTACCGAGGCCCTGCGAGATTTCGACAAGAAGGTGCATGGGCGACTGGTTTAGCGGCAACCGCACCAAAACACAAAAGCCCTTAGTCCACGAATTAGCACGAATCCTCACGAATCGAGTTGAGGCGCCAACAATTCGTGAGGATTAGTGAAGATTCGTGGACAATTACTTCCAAGCGATGTTCGTGAAGCGCAGCGTGCAGTTCTCGAGGCACACGCCCAGCTTCTTGCCCTTCAACTCGAAGCTGCCGATCTCGGTTTCGTTGACCGTGAAGGTGATCTTGCCGCCTTCGCGCACGGCCTTGAGGTGATACTCGCCGTCCTGGGCCGCGGGCGCGTTGCCGCGTTTCAGCACGTTCCAGCCCTTGTTGATTCGCTGGTTGACACTGAAACTGCCGCCGCTGTTCAGGAGGGCGACGGTGTAGTTCTCGGCGTCCTCAAAGCCGATCAGCAGCCCGCCCTTCCAGTCGCCCTGTGGCACCTGCAAGGCGGCTGACAGCTCGGTGGCGTCATCGCGCGCGCGGCAGGCGCTGGTGACGTTGCTGGTGCCGGTGACGGCGTTGGCGCTCTGCCCCTGCCACTCGTTCCAGACCGGCACGAACGGTTCCTGCTGGGTCTTGAGCCATTCGAGAATCCCGGGCTGCAACTTCGCCGGGTCGCCGAAGATCTTCTTGAACACGTTGCGCGCCGACTGCCCGCCGTCGAGTTTCGTCGCGAGCAACTTCCAGCCCTTGAGGTACTTGCCCTCCTCGGCCTCGCGCAGGAACCGCACCAGCGCCCACTGCTCGGCTCGGGAACTGGTACGGTCGCCGTTGATCATGCCGGCCAGGTCGTAGTCCTTGTCCGAGAATGCCTCCAGCGCGGCCTTGGGATAGTTGGCCAGGCTGCAGAACGGGACCACGGCCGGGGTCAGCTTCTCGCCGTCCCAGTAGTGGCGCGAGAAGTCCTCGACGATGCCCTCGATGTACCAGGTGTCTTTCGGGCTGACGTTCTTGCAGCGGGCGAGGTAGTGAAACTGGTGCATCGCTTCGTGGATCAGCAACTGGCGCGTGTTGTAAAGCGTCGGCTGCACAAACAGGTAGGTCGCACGCGTGCCCGGCCAGTAGTAGCCGCCGGCGCCCTTGGGGACCGCGACACCGTCCTCGGTCAGTTTGGTTTCCCACTCAGCGCCGGTCTTCAGGAAGTTGACGACCAGCTTCTCGTCTTTCTTCAGGCGGGGCGCGGCGCCGAAGAATTCTTCGTATTGCGGCCAGGCGGCCTCCAGCACGCGCAGGTATTCCTCGGCCGAGGATTTGTCGATGTCGGTCTGCAGGCGATAGTGCTCGGATTCATAGGACTGCAGAGTCAATGAGCTGTCGCGCGGCTTTTCGTCCGCGACCGCCGGCTGCCACACCAGCAGCAGCGCGACCAAAGCCGCGCCCAGGCAAAATGAGGTACGCAAGGGAATGCTCCGAAGAAGGCCTGCCCAGCCTTTGGATCGGTTAATAGTTGATAGTTGGCGGTTGATAGTCAACTGCGATGTGGCGGCCGTCATCGCCGACTATGCATTGACTGTCTTCCACCACTCGACCTGTTTGGCAACGCCCTCGGCGAAACTGGTCTTCGGCTCATAGCCGAGCATCTCGCGTGCCTTGCCGATGTCGGCCATGGTGCGGGGCACGTCGCCCGGCTGCACCGGCTTGTGGTCGAGTTTGGCCTGCTTGCCCATCACCTTTTCGATGGTGTGGACCATCTCGGTCAGAGTCACAGGCTCGTCGCCGCCGAGGTTGATGATCTCCCGCCCCCCAACGCGGTCGATGCTCGCGACCACGCCCTGGATGATGTCGTCGATGTAGGTGTAGTCGCGCCCGGTGGTGCCGTCACCGAAGAACGGCAGCGGCTTGTCTTCTTCCAGCAGGCGGATGAATTTCATGATCGCCAGGTCGGGGCGCTGTCCGGGGCCATACACCGTGAAGAAACGCAGCGCGTGGCTTTCGATCCCGTACAGGTGGTGCCAGGTATACAGCATCGCCTCGTTGGACAGCTTGGTGGCGGCGTAGGGCGACCATGGCTTGCTGATGTTGTCGGTCTCACTGAACGGGACTTTTTCCTGCCCGCCGTAGACGCTGCTGCTGCTGGCGTGCACCAGCTTTTTCAACCCGCGCTCGCGCATAGCCTCAAGGATGTGCACCAGGCCGCGCACGTTGGTGTCGGTGTACAGCACCGGCTGCTCGAGCGACGGGCGCACGCCGGCCCGTGCTGCGAGATTCACGATTACGTCTGCGCCGTCGCCGATTGCACCGTTCACGTCGTCGGCCAGGCGCATGTCGCCTTCGACCATGCGGAAGTCGCCACCCAGCTTCTCCAGCCCGGCCACGTTGTGGCGCTTGATCGCCGGGTCGTAGAAGTCGTTGAAGTCGTCAAAGCCGACCACGCTGTCGCCGCGCCCAAGCAGCGCACGAGCAAGTCTCGAGCCGATGAATCCTGCCGCACCGGTGATGAATATCTTCATGTGCGCAGTTTGCCGTCACGCCGCGCGCAGGGAAGGGGCTGAACCGCTTTGAAACCACGAAGGGCCACAAAGGACCACGAAGAAAGCCAAAACAAAACCACGAAAACACGAAGGCACCAAAGTTCGTTCGTTTCGTGCTTTTGTGTTTTTGTGGCTAATGCCGTTGCCGTTCTTCGTGGTCCTTTGTGGCCCTTCGTGGTTCCGAGGCTTTTCCAACAGCGTGCCGGAACCTAAGTTGACGGCATGAGCTTTCGACTGGCATTTGCTTCCAACGCGATGAAGCGTTACTCGCTTGATGATGCGATCGACCTTGTTGCCGACGCGGGCTACCAGGGGATGGAAATCCTGCTGGATACGCCGCACGCCTTTCCGCCCGACGTTTCCGACGCCGACGTGAAACGCTGGCGCGAGAAGCTTGAGGCGCGCAACCTGCAAGTCTCCAACTGCAACGCCTTCATGCTGTACGGCATCGAGGGCTGCCATCGCCCGTCGTGGTGCGAGAAGGACCCCGAGCGCCGTAAGCTTCGTGTCGAGCACACCCGCCAGTGCCTGCACCTGGCCGCCAAGCTGGGCGCGCCGACAATTTCCACCGAGCCGGGCGGGCCGATCGACGAGGGCGTCACGCACGAGCAGGCCGCAGACTGGTTCGAGGAAGGCATCCGCAGCGTTCTGCCCGACGCCAAGGAAGCCGGCGTGCGCCTGTGCATCGAGCCCGAGCCGGACCTGCTGATCGAGAGGGCCGGGCAGTACGAAGAGTTCATGAAACGCTTCGAGGGCGACGCGGATGCAGCCGACTGGCTGGGACTGAACTTCGACGTCGGGCACTTCTACTGCGTCGGCGAAGACCCGGCCGCGAACGCCGCCAAGTTCAAAGGGCGCATTCACCACATCCAGATTGAAGACATCGCCGCCGACCGCGTGCACTTTCACCTGGTGCCGGGCGACGGCGCGATCGACTTCGACGAGTTCTTCAATCAGTTGCGCCAGGCCGACTACGACAACGGCTGGATCACCGTCGAGTTGTACACCTTCGAGCACAAGGCCGTCGAAGTAGCCCAACGCGCCCGCGAATTCCTGCTGCCTTACGTCGGTTAGCCCCTTGCGTAAGCGAGGGGCATGCCAACCCCAAACGTCAACCGGGGGAGAGCCAGCATGCCACAACCCATCGCTTACCTCCTCACCTGGAGCACCTACGGCACATGGCTACACGGTGACAAGCGCGGCTGGCGCGACCGCAAAGATGACTACCACGTACTGAAGCATAAACACGATCCGTTGCTAGAGGAGCGTCGACGCAAACAACTCAAACACGACGCCGTACTATTGTCTCCGGCTATGCGCGAGATCGTCGAGGAAGTTGTGCGGGAAGTGTGCGAATACCGCAAATGGCGCTTGCTGGCAGTCAACGTTCGTTCCAACCACGTACATGTAGTGGTCGGCGCACCAGCAACCCGGAGTACGTGCTGCGCGACTGCAAAAGCTACGCGACGCGGCGCCTTCGCGAGCGCGGCATGGTCGATACGGACAAGACGGTTTGGATCCGCAAGGGTGACAAGTCGTTTCTGATGGACGACGAGGCGGTTCGGAGCGCTGTCGACTACACCCTGAACAGGCAAGACGGGAAGCGGTTTGAGTACGGTTCCTGAATTCGACCGTCTTTCCGCCGCATGCCCCTCGCTTACACGAGGGGCTAAGCTTCGTCATCAACCGTGCTTGGCTTCCATGGCGAGTACGGCTGTGACCCACAGGAAGAA
>JAGQRI010000301.1 GCA_020425515.1 Planctomycetota bacterium
TTGCAGTTCTTCGTGGTCCTTAGTGGTTCTTCGTGGTTGAAAAAGCAGTTGCAGTTCTTCGCGTCCGTTGCGGTTCTTCGCGGTTGAACCGCAGTTGCAGGCGCGGAGCGCCGGGACAGGATTAGCCCCCGGCAGCTTCGCTGCCGGGGGTACAGCGTACCCCAAATTCGCGAGGCGCGGCAGCGCCGACACAATGAGGCGGCGTTGTGTCGGCGCTCCGCGCCTTCATCCGGTTTCGATACGCAGACCCCCACCGGCCTCCTTCGTCGGCAGGTGGGGGCTAATCCTGTGCCGGCGCTCCGCGCCTGACCTATTCAACCCCGTATCCTGTTAGGTCCTGAAGCCCTGACAAATACGTAAACCGCGAAGCGGCCGACGCAGCGCCGTTGTTTTTCTTCGTGGTCCTTGGTGGTTCTTCGTGGTTGAAACGCAGTTGCAGTTCTTCGCGTCCGTTGCGGTCTTTGCGTCGTCGCGTTGATGCGGGTTGCCGTTAGGTTGATTCGCGGCGTTTTACGGTGATCTTGGGTTTGATCCTGGCCGGCTCGCGGAGCAGTTCCATGCGGAAGGTCTCGTTCGTGCCGAGCCTCAGCTCGATGGGGCCTTTGCGCAGCCCGATCAACTGGTCGCGCCCGTCGAGCTTGCTGCCGTTGATGAACGTGCCGTGCTTCGACAGGTCCTCAATGTAGATCGCCTTCGCGCCCTTGAACTCGATCTTCACGTGGTGGCGGCTGACCGTGTGCAGGTGGTCGTCCTTGCCGCCGGTGCCCTTGAACGGTTTGGCCGGGTCGGGCGCGGGCTCGTCGGATTCGCCGATGCGGAAGGCGCAGTCGCGCGAGCGCCCGATCACGGCCTCGCCGCCCTCCTCAATCGTGAGTTCTTTGCCCTTCGCGAAGCCGGCGATGCCGGTCAGCTTGATGGTCAGGATTTCACCGCCCATGGCGCACCCCTACTGGTTCATCTCGGCGATTACGGATTCCGGGGGTTCGTGGTTGGTGTAGACGTTCTGGACGTCGTTGCTTTCCTCGAGCGCGTCCACCAGTTTCTGCACCTTGCGCGCGGTGTCTTCATCGACCTCCATGCGCGTGTGCGGCACGAACTCCAGCTCGGCCGAGATGGTGGGGATCTCTTTCGCCGCCAGGGCTTTCTTGACGTTCTCGAGTTCCGTGGCGGGGGTGGTGATGGTGAAGCCTTCGTCGTCGCCTTCCAGGTCTTCGGCGCCGGCCTCGACGACCAGCTCGAACAATTCCTCTTCACTCGGCGCGCTGTCTTTCTCAAGCGCGATGATGCCCTTGCGGTCGAAGCTGTGCATGACGCTGCCGGTCTGGCCGAGGTTGCCGCCGTGCTTGTCGAAGATGTGCTTCACCTCGGGCGCGGTGCGCTTGCGGTTGTCGGTCAGGGCCTCGACGATCACCGCCACGCCGCCGCTTGCGTAGCCCTCATAGAACAGCTCTTCGGGGTCGGCGCCCGCGAGTTCGCCGGTGCCGCGCTTGATGGCGCGGTCGATGTTGTTGGCCGGCATGTTCACCGAGCGCGCGTCGGCGACGGCGTCGGCCAGGCGGTTGTTCGCGTTCGGGTCACCGCCGCCGAGGCGCGCCGCGACGATGATGGCGTGCGCCTTCTTGCTCCAGATCTTGCCGCGCTTCTTGTCGACCGCGGCCTTGCGGTGCTTGATGTTCGCCCACTTGCTGTGCCCTGCCATGCAGCTTTCCTCACCGGTTCCATTTTGGATTTTCGATTTTCGATTTTGGATTGCAAAGGCATCCGCCGTCGATTGCGCCATTGTAGCGATCCCGCGCCCGGGTGCACGAGACGTGCCGGGCGGGATCACTGCAAAATCCAAAATCCCCAATCCAAAATCACTTGCCGCGTTTCTTGATCTCGTCGGCGCGCATCAGTTCGGTGTCCAGCTTGAAGCGCTCGCCCAGGTATTCCTTGCGCACCACCGGGTCGCCGGCGATTTCGCGCGGGGGGCCTTCCTTGATGACCTGGCCGTCCACGATGATGTAGCTGCGGTCGGTCATGGGCAGGACTTCGCGGACGTTGTGGTCGGTCAGCAGGATGGCGATGTTCTTGCGCACCAGCCCGCTGACGAGGTCGCGCAGGTCGTTGATGGCGATCGGGTCCACGCCGGCGAACGGCTCGTCGAGCAGGATCACTTTCGGGTTGCCGATCAGCGTGCGCGCCATTTCGAGCCGGCGCTTCTCGCCGCCGGAGCACGAGCCGGCCGGGTTGGTGCGTACCTTGTGCAGCCCGAATTCGTCCAGCAGTTCCTCAAGGCGCTTGCCGCGTTCGATTTTGCCGAGGCTGGTGGTTTCGAGGATGGTGAGCAGGTTTTCCTCGACGCTGAGCTTGGCGAAGTAGGTGTCGTCCTGCGGCAGGTAGCCGAGCCCGTGGCGCACGCGCTTGTACATCGGCATGGCGGTGACGTCGTGGTCGTTGAGGATCACGCGCCCGCCGTTGGGGCGGTGCACGCCCATGAGCATTTTGAAGGTGGTGGATTTGCCGGCGCCGTTGCGCCCGAGCAGCCCGACGATCTCGCCGGCGTTGACCTCAATGTTGACGCCGCGCACAACGGTGCGCCCGCCGAAACGTTTGGTAAGCCGATCGCCTTTGAGCACGGACATGGGGGCCAATGGTCAATGATCGATGATCAATGGTCAATGGGCGGGGGTTTGAACCGCAATGACCAATAACCAATGACCAATTGGCCTGCGGTTCGATGTCATTGGGCATTGGTTATTTGCTGTTGCCGTCGTCTACTTGCGGCGGATCAGCCGGTTGTCGTCCACGCCGATTTTCTGGCGCAGGTCGGCCGTGTCTAGCAGCCAGCGGCGTCCATCCTGGTAGTAGCCGGCGGTCGGTTTGATGCCGGCGTCGTAGTTGTGGAACCAGGCGTTGAACTGGTGCATGGTCAGCTCGCGCAGGTACTTGGCGGCCATGCTGGCGAGCGCGATCGGCAGGTGGTCGCGGTCGCCCTTTTCCATGAAGGCGATGAACAGGCGCGGGCAGCCCTCGACTTCCGGGATCGTCAGCTCGTAACTGCTGATGGCCTTTTCCTCGATGAAGATCTCGATCTGCGCGCCGGGGAACTGCGCCGCCAGCGCGCGCCCGTAGCGCGTCCGCCCGCCCTGCCGGTCGCAGACCACGGCGAGGTTGCGGTAGCGTTTCCACAACGGGCCGATGATCCGTGCGATGCCCTCGAACTCGGCGCGGGCCTTGTTGCCGAGGCTTTTGATCAGGCGGTTCAGTTCGCCCTCGAAGATCGGCGCGACGCCCAACTCGGACAGCGCGAAGCCGGCGTCACCCAGCAGCCGGCCGATCGCCTGCCCGCGCAGCGCGGCGCGGTCGGCCCCGGCCTCCAGCGGGAACGGCTCCGGCGGGGCGATGTACCAGTCGTAGTCGTCCGGCTTCTCGCGGGCGAGGGGCGTGAACGCTGCGCGGAAGTTCGCGAAGTCGGCCACGTCGTGCCCGGCGTGCGCGGCCCAGGCCAGCAGTTCTTCTTCGAGCGCGCGGACGCCCTTGGCCGGGCTGTAGAGTTTCTTGGAGTCGCACACCACGGGGCGCTTCTTGCGCTCGATCGGTTCGCGCCCGAGCCCGAGCGCTTCCCACATGTCCAGTTTGAGCACGCCGCCCGCGGTCAGCGCCTGCGGCAACGAGAACGCGGCATAGCCGAGCGTGAGCGGGCCGAGGATCGGGCCCAGCCCTGCTTCGTCGATGCCGAGGATGGTGCGGTAGTGCGCCACGGCACGATTGTGTTGTCCATCGCGCGCTAAGGGTGGAGGTGGAGGGAAAGTTGAATGGTGTCAGTTTCGGGAGGCAGGAGGCAGGAGTGGAACAGCGAATTACCAATAACCAATTACCAATGCCGTGGCTTTGCGGGCCAATTGGTCATTGGTTATTGGTTATTGGTCATTGGTTATTTGCTGTTCGCTTGTCGCAGCAACAGCGCTGCGACCACAGGCAGGATTGCCTGTGCCACGCGATGCATTTTGTGCCACGCGGCGTGTTATTCGTCGTCGTACTTGGGCCAGCTTGTGATGTCGTCGCCGCGCCCGTAGTTGTTGATGCCGTCTTCGCCGAAGCTCCAGATCACGTAGCCGGTGGGG
>JAGQRI010000302.1 GCA_020425515.1 Planctomycetota bacterium
GCGCGGTAGTTGAAGCCGACGGGCTCGAACACGACGGCCTCGTCGTGGTTCCCCATCAGGTTGATGCGGAACTCCATGGCCTGGTCAATGATGTCGATCGGCTCAGGACCATAGCCCACGAGATCGCCGAGGCTGATGATGTCCGTGATGTTGTGGGACCTGATGTCCTTTTTCACGGCCTCCCAGGCGGCGACGTTGGCATGGATGTCCGAGACGATGGCCTTCACGCCCAACCTCAAGATGCGTCAATGTTTACGTTCAAAGCCCCGCGAGCGTAGCCGCCCCCGGGGGGGTGTCAAGGCGGACCGGGCTCAGTGCACTGCCAGGTCGTCCGTCGAATCGAATCCTGCAAAGGGTTCAGGCGGATATTCTACACCAACCAGCGTCAGTCCGTGAGGAGGTAAGTTCGCCCCGGCGGCCTTGCGGTCTTTGACTTCAATCAAATCCCGCACCCATTCGATCGGCTGTTTACCCAGCCCGACTTCGACCAGCGTGCCGGCCAGGGCGCGCACCATGCCGCGCAGGAAGCCGTCGCCCCGGACGTCGATCAGCAGCAGATCACCCTGCTCGATCAACTGAACGCTTGAGACGTTGCGAATCGTCCCCTGCGGGCGCGGCTTGCGCCACGGGGGCGGGGTGAAGTCGCCGTGCTGGATTGCGGCCGGGCCTACGGTGTCGGCGGTGGTGTCCGGCAGGTTCTCGGGCGGTTCATCGCGCTGCGGGTTGGTCTGGAAGCTGGCGAAGTCGTGGCTGCCGGCCAGTAGGTCGGCGGCCTGCTGCATGGCGGCGACGTCCAGCTCACGCGGAACCTGGTGGGCGCGGTCGCCCATCAGCGGGCTGCGCGCGCGGTGGCGCAGCAGGGTGTAGCGGTAGAGTTTGCTGACTGCGTCAAATCGGGCGTGGAAGCGCGGGTCCACGCCGCGCACGCGCCTGACCGCCACGTCGTGCATCAAGCGATGGTTGAGCGCCGGCATCAGTTCGCGCACTTCGAGCCGTGTGTCGACGTCAACGTGCGCCGGCATCGCCAGCGCATGCACGCCACGGTCCGTACGCCCCGACGACTGCACGCTGACGACGTGCCCGACCAGGTCGGCGACCGCGGCCTCGACGGTGGCCTGCACGGAGCGGTCCGGCCCCTGCCGCTGCCAGCCATAGAAGCCTTTGCCATGAAACTCGATATCGAGGACAATCCGGCGCATACCTGAAATTCGCCGTTTCACACTGGCCCGTCAAGTGGCACACAAAGCCCGTCAGCCCGGTATGCCAATGCCGGGCCTTTGGTTTGGCCGTTTGCACCACGCATGGCACGTGCACCTTGCACGGATGAATCACCCGCACGAAGGCCCGGGACTCGCGTCCCGGGCGGACGTATGCTTGAACGACCGTTTGCGGCTTCGTGTGGGACCCTATGTCTTTGCGATTCGTCATCCTTGAGCACAGCGTCGATGGCGAGGCGCACTTCGACTTGATGCTCGAAGAAGCAGGCGCCGAGAAGCTGCGCACGATCCAGATGCTTCGCTGGCCGTTGGACGTCGGCGACAATTGCCCGGCAACCGAACTGGACCCGCATCGTCGCATCTACCTCGAATACGAAGGCGACATCGGCGGCGGGCGCGGCGTGGTCCGGCGCATTGAGGAAGGTCTTTACGAAGACACCGACGAAGGCGTGCTGCTGAAACCGGCCGGGGGCGGCGAGTTCGAGCTGGTCGTCTATGACAACGCGGTCGAGCGAATGCGCTGACCGGCGCAGTCCGTTGTGCCCACCCCGAACCCCGGTACACTGTTAACTGTCGCTCACAGCCTGAGGTTGCGTTTCATGGCGATGGTCCCGTTTACGCTGGCGCGCATCATCCTGTCAGATACCCACCCCGCGCAGCGCATCATCCTGAAGGAAGTCGCCGGTGACCGGCACTTCACCATCGAGATCGGCGAGCCCGAGGCGGTCGCCATCTACCGTCGTGCCATGAAGCGTTACCACCCTCGCCCCCTGACGCACGATCTGCTCGACAACGTCATCGCCGGGATGGGTGGCACCATCAAGGCCGTCGAGATCACCGACCTGAAAGACCACACTTACTACGCAAACCTGGTGATCGAAACGGCCGACGGCGAAGTGCGCGTGGACGCGCGCCCTTCGGATGCCATCTCATTGCTGGTCGGCGGCAGCGTCGACCTGATGGTCGATGACGAGCGCGTGCTGCAACCCCTGTACGGCGAAGAGCTGTGACGGAGACCCGATGAAGTATACCTGTCTGCTTGTCCTGACGATCGCCCTGGCGACGACCGCCGGCGCGGAAGAATGGGTTGATTTCCACACGCCGACGTTCGGCGGAGGCGGCATCGGCAGCACGGCCCGCGGCGCGACCGGCGCGCGCTACAACCCGGCCAACGCGGCCATGCGCCCGTGGGAGCGCGGCGAGAACGACCCGATCCGGATGGAGTTCAGCCTGCCGACCAGTTTCGCGGCATCCATCCACGGCGACGACTTCCAGAAGATGTTCGACGTGGTCGAGGCCGCCAACGATGTGTTCGACCAGTTCCAGGCCGGCGCGTTCAACAACCCGACCAGCGCGACGCTGAACGACTACCAGGATGTATTCGGCATCTTCAGCAAGTTGGACATCCTGGACAGCCTCAGCGGTGACGGCGTGTACGGCACGTCTTCAACGGGCATCGGTATGCGCCTGTCCAACCTGTTCCTTGGCGGCGACGGGCTCAGCGTCACGGTCGGCGGCTTCGCGATTGCCGGCGCGGCGACCATCGTCGACCTCGAAAGCCTGCGCAATTTCCGCTTCGTCGATGAATCCGGCGCGAACTGGGACACCATGGTGCTCGGCGCCGCCACGCTTTCCGGCCAGCCCACCAAGTCGCCCAACACGCCGGCGGGGCAGCAGTTCAGCCTCGACCTGCAGGCGGCGGGCTATCCCGCGCAGGAAGCCGACATCCTTGCGGCGACGGCCGAGGACTCCGGCATCAATTTCGGCGGCGTGGGATCGAGCATCCTGCTGGACTTCCTGGTCAACACGCGCAACGGCACCGGCCAGAGCCTCGAAAGCGGCGCCGACCCCCTTGAGGGCAACGGCTCCGGTTTCGTGATTCGCGGGCTGGCGTTTTACGAAGTCGGGCTGAGCTACGGCTTCCCGTTGCCGGTGCCCGTGATCGGCGATTGGCTCAGCGTCGGCGCGACGATCCGCTTTATCCAGGCGTATACGTTCAGCCACTTCCTGGCCATCCAGGACATGAATTCGGACGGCATCAAGGACATGCTCAGCAACCTCGGGCGCCAGACCGAGGAAGCCTACAAGTTCAAGGGCAACTCGCGTTTCAACGTCGGGCTCGACCTGGGCGTCGTGTTCACGCCGCAGATCCCGCTGCTGGATACGCTGGCCCTAAGCTTCACCGTGCGCAACGTCAACGGCCCGGAGTTCCGCTGGGACCCGGCCACGTATCCCGAGCCGTCACTGATCCGGTTCGACCCGCAGGCCGTCGCCGGCGCCAGCTACACGTTCCTTTACGACATGGGGCTGCCCCTGACGGTTGCCGTCGAGGCGGACCTGACGCGCATCAGCAGCGACATCCTGCCGCGCTACCACAGCCAGTTCATCCGCGGCGCGGTCACGTTCGAGCCGCAGTTCGGCGGCTTCGGGTTCGGCGTGCGTACCGGCATCTTCAAGAACCTGGCCGATGCCGAGCAGGCCTTCACGTTCACGGCCGGGCTTGGTTTGCGTCTGTGGTTCTTCCACCTGGATTTCGCCGGGCAGGTCGGCCTGACCACGCAGGATTTCGGCACGACGGCCGACCCGAAGGCGATCCCGCAGCGTTTCGGTTTCAGCGTGGACCTGGGCATCGACATCAAGTTTTAGGGGGCGCCATGAGAATCACGATCGGGCTGCTGTTGATGCTCGCGCTATTGGCCGGCTGCTCGTCAGGCCCCGAAAGCATGATCGGTGAGACCAGGCAGGACGCGCTCGCCGACGTGGACGTGGCCGACATCACCGCCGACCGCAGCATGGAATTCGGCGAAGCCAGCCTGGGCATGTACGCGAACTTCGGCGAGTTCGCCAACGACAAGGTCGCCTTGGGCGGCAAGTTGACGCCAGGTTTGGATGACCTGAGTGAAGAGCTGAAAGCGCGCAAGCAGGTGGGGTTCACGACGGTGATGGAGCGCACGGCGGAGGCTCGTGCCGGGCGGGAAAGCGCCACCGCGACCATCTGGTACTTCTGGGACGAAAACGACCGCCTGGTGGCGACGCTGCGCGAAGACTGGGACAACTGACGTGGCACGGGCGCCCTCGCCCGTGACTGCTGAAAATAGACAGGGACCGATGCGCA
>JAGQRI010000303.1 GCA_020425515.1 Planctomycetota bacterium
ACGGAAAGCAAGATCGGCATGGCCTTCAGCAAGGACGGCAAGCTGCTGGCTCTGGACAGCGACGTCATCATCGACGGCGGCGCGTACGGTTCATTCGGCGTCGTCAGCACCTACTACAACGGCGTGCTAAGCAACGGCCCCTACCGCATCCCGGCCTTCCGCTACCACGGCAAGCGCGTCTACAGCAATCGCATTCCGTCAGGCGCCATGCGCGGCCACGGCAGCGTGAACCCGCGCTTCTGCACGGAGACTTTGGTGGACATGGCGGCGGTCGAGCTGGGCATGGACCCGTGCGAGCTGCGCCTGAACAACTTCCTCGAATCCAACACGCTGACGCCGTTCCACAAGTTCCGCATCACCAGCAACGGCATCCGCGAAGGTCTGGCTGAGGCGATGAAGCGCAGCGACTGGAAGAACAAGTGGGGCAAGCTGCCCTACGGCCACGGCATCGGCGTCGGCTGCGCCTGGTACATCAGCGGCTCGGCGCTGCCGATCCACTGGAACAAGCTGCCGCAGAGCACCGTGCATTTGAAAATCGACCTCGACGGCGGCATCACCGTGCACTCGCTCGCGGCCGACATAGGGCAGGGCAGCGACACGGTGCTCGCGCAATGCGTGGCCGAGGTGCTGGGCGTTGACATCGATCGCGTTCATGTGAAATCGCAGGCGACCGACACCGCGCCGATTGACCTGGGCTCATACAGCTCGCGCGTAACGTTCATGGCGGGCAACGCCGCGCGCGCCGCCGCCGAGGAAATCCGCCACAAACTTACCGACGCGGCCGCGAGGCTCACCGGTCAGCGCGGGCAGTACTTCGATTTCATCAACGAGGAAATCGTCTGCCGCACCAAGCCGGACGTGCGCGTGAGTTTCACGGAAGCGCTCCACGAGGCGCAGGCCGACATCGGCGCGTTGATCGCCTCGGGTTCGTACCAAAGCCCTCCGCTCGGCACGACTTTCAAAGGCAGCAACGCCGGGCTGGCGCCGAGTTACTCGTTCAGCGCGTTCATTGCCGAGGTGAAGGTGGACCCGGAAACCGGCTTCGTACAGCCGATCAAGGTGTGGGCCGCCCACGACTGCGGGCGCGCACTCAACCCGCTGAGCGTGGAAGGCCAGATCGAGGGCAGCGTGCACATGGGGCTCGGCCAAGCTCTGACGGAAGGCCTGCGCTACCGCAACGGACAACTGCTGAACGGTAACTTCCTCGACTACAAGATCCCCACCCCGTTCGACACGCCGGAGATCGAGGCGATCATCGTCGAGAGCCACGACCCCGAAGGCCCGTTCGGCGCCAAGGAATGCGGCGAAGGCGCGCTGGCGCCGGTGATCCCCGCCATAGGCAACGCCATCTACGACGCCGTAGGCGTACGCCTGTTCGAGGTACCCATGACCCCCGACCGCATCCTGAAAGCCATCGAAAAGAAAGCCCGGGAAGAGGCAAAGAGTTAGCCACAAAAACACCAAAGCACGAAAGCAGGACACACGAAAAATCAGCAGTTGCCTTGTTGCAGTACCTTTTGTGTTTTCGCGCTTTCGTGGCCCACACGCAGTTTGAAAGAGACAAGCCATGACGATGTTGCTGCCGAAGTTTGAGCTTCACCAACCGACCACTGTGGCCGAGGCCGTTGCACTGGCCAAACAGTTCGGCGACGACGTGGATTACATCTCCGGCGGGACCGACCTGCTGCCCAACTACAAGTGCGGGCTGAATGCGCGCACGAATGTCATCTCGCTGCAGCACATCGCCGAGCTGAAACAGATCAGCGCCACCGAGATCGGCGCTGGCGTAACGCTTACGGAAATCGAGCACAACACCGACGTACCCGCCGGCGTGCGCGAAGCCGCGGCGCACATCGCCTCGCCGCTGCTGCGCGAAAGCGGCACGCTCGGCGGCAACCTGATGCTCGACAACCGCTGCCACTTCTTCAACCAGAGCTACTTCTGGCGCAACTCGCTCGGCTACTGCCTCAAGGCCGACGGCGACCGCTGCCACGTGGTGCCGAAGATCAACGTGGACGGCAAAAGCGTGCTGAACGACAAGGTCTGCGTCGCGACGCACTCAAGCGACCTCGCGCCCATGCTGATCGCGCTGGGCGCGGAGGCGACGTTTGCAGGCCCCGACGGCGAACGCACGATCAAGCTGAATGACTTCTATTGGGGCGACGGCATCGAACGCTTTGAGCGCAAGCCGGGCGAGATGCTGGTAAAGGTGACGCTGCCGGACTGGGCGCTCAACGTGCGCAGCGGCTGGAAGAAACTCGCCCCGCGCCAGAGCATCGATTTCAGTGTAGTCGGCGTCGGCGTCGCGCTGGACCTCGACGGCGACAAGGTCAGCAAGCTGCGCATCGGGCTAGGCGCCGTGGACACCACACCGGTGCTGTTCGACTACGCGGGGCGGGACGTCCGCAAGGCCCCCCACAGCTACCTATTCACGGATCCGACGAAGGACATGCCGGAAGTAATCGGCCAGCCGCTCACCGACGAATTGATCGAAACGGTAGCCGCCCACGTACAGACGCAAGCGCAACCCAAGCTCAACGTCCCGATGGCCCCCGACTACCGCAAAAAGATGTGCGGAGTCCTCACCCGCCGCCTGCTGAAAGAGCTGCGCGATACTCATAGCTAGAGGCTTGTATGAAGTCCGCTGCACCAATGTTCGTACTCGGCTTACGAGATGGCATCCTCGTCGGTATAGATGACGTCGAGAACGGACTCTCCTGCGGCTGCGTTTGTCCGGGATGTCACAGCCCCTTGATTGCAAGGAAAGGTGGTCGGCGAGCTCACCACTTCGCCCATAAGCCAGGTGAAGATTGCGGAGGCGGTGTAGAGACATCGATCCACATGCTCGCAAAGGACGTTCTAGCAAAGTCGCGGAAAATCATGCTACCGAGCGTAACCATAAGCCTTCGGGAAGGCGGAGGACCGTGGCGCGTTCATGGACCACAACTCGTGGAACTCGACGACGTCGTTTTGGAGCGCAGAACGGGACACATCATTCCGGACGTTGTCTGTGTTGCGGATGGTCGCGAGCTATTCGTGGAAATTGCGGTCACACATCCGGTCGAAGCAGCGAAAGTTTCCACCATTCGTGAAATGGGCGTCTCTGCAATTGAGGTCAATCTCTCGAACGAAGATCGAGCCAGCAGCAAACAGCATATTGAGGCAATCATCGTCAATGGCACGAATCTGAAGAAGTGGCTGTTTCACTCGCCAACCGCTGTGCTGGAGCGAGAACTTCGGGGTAAGGTCGAGGCCCTCCCTCTGACTGATCGCGGACTAGCAACACACGCCGACAACTGCCCACTTCCTGCACGAGAATGGCGCGGGAAGCCGTATGCAAATGTCATGTGGGATTGCCCGGGGTGCATTTGGAGCGTGGACATGGACTCCGAGTATCAGTATTGCGCCGGTCGCCATGCGCGACCATCGCTTGAAAAGCGGGGCATGAAGCCGGAATGGCACTACTTGGAGTCCTAGCGCAATGCCCGAGCCATTGAAACTCAGGGACATCAAACTGCGGATGCAGGCTTACGGGATTCGCCCCAAGAAACAATTCGGGCAGAACATCCTTTGCGACTTCAATCTGCTCAAAGCAATCGTTGCCGACGCCGAGATCGACGAAGGCGACTGTGTGCTGGAAATCGGCACCGGCGCAGGCTCGCTTACCGGCTACCTTTGCGATGCGGCCGGGCTGGTCATCAGCGTCGAGGTCGACCCCGGCATGTTTGAGCTTTCGCGCGACATCCTCGCCGGCGTGGACAACCTGGTGCAGGTGCAGATGGATGCGCTCAGCCAGCACGGGCGCGGGTTGAACGACGAGCTGGTGGCTTCGCTGCGCGAGTACATGGGCTCAGGTGATTTGCCGCTGCTGGATGTAGGGACACGCGGCCGCGTGTCCGCCGAGGGAATGGAGGCGGCCGGAACGGAGGACACGCAGCAGCGTGTCCCTACGGTTTCCCACCTAAGCGGCAAACCTCCGCGCTGCGGGCGTTTGAAGCTGGTGGCGAATCTGCCTTACTCGGTGGCGACTTCGGTGCTGATCGCGGCGCTGGAATCCGGGCTGCCGTTTGAGCGCATGCTGGTGATGGTGCAACTCGACGTCGCCGAAAAGCTCGCGGCCCAGCCGGGCGAGAAACACTGGGGGCTGCCTTCGCTGCTGCGCTGGTGCTTTGCCGACGCGCACGTGAGGCGCAAGGTGCCCGCCAAGGTGTTCTGGCCCAAGCCGAAAGTCGAGTCGGCGCTGCTGGAAATCGTCCCCCACGGTGAACGACCGGAAATGCCGCGCTATCACAAGCTGCGGCGTCTGGCGCACGTGCTGTTCCAGCACCGGCGCAAGGCAAGCGCGAACGCGCTGGCACTCGCGCTCGGCGAAGACAACTGGCAGACCAGCGCCTGGATCGAGTCCGTCGGCGGCGACCCGCAAGCGCGACCCGAGCAACTCGCCCCCGAAACCCTGCAGGCCCTGGCCGAGCACGAGCAGGTCGAGCCGCTGGTGCGCAAAGCCATGCAACTGCACGAGGACCAGTTGGCCGCCAAGGCCGCAAAGCTGGCCCGCCGCGCGGAGTGGAAACGGCGCGTCTACGGCGAAGACGAGTGAGCGCGACGCGTCAGCTAGCGGCCGGTTTGTCCGAAGCTCCAGACTTGCCGCTCGCTCACGCTTCGGGCTCCACCATGTGTGACTCCCCGCACCTCACACTGCCTGACAAAAACCCCATTGGTCAATCTGTCGGCTCTTGCTAGAAGCTAGACGCATTTGATTCAGCGACCAGATTTGAGGTTTTTCGCGCGATGCGCGAAAACTTGGAGCATCCATGGTTTCGGTATTCATCCCCAAGGAAACTCCCGAAGACGAGCGCCGCGTTGCCGCCACACCGGACACCATCAAGAAAATGGTCGGCAAGGGGCTGAAGGTGGTGGTCCAGGCCGGCGCGGGCGCGGGCGCCCACATCAGCGACGACCAGTACAAAGACGTCGGCGCCGAAATCGAAGCCGAGCGCGGCAAGGGCCTCGGCAACGCCGACATCGTCCTGCAGATCAACATCCCCACCGAGGGCGACATCGACGCCATGAAGGAAGGCGCGTCGCTGATCAGCTTCCTGTGGGCCTTTGAGCACCTGGACCTCGTCAAGAAACTCAACGAGCGCAAGATCAGCATGTTCGCGATGGACGCCATCCCGCGTACCACCCGCGCGCAGAAAGACGACGCGCTTTCCAGCCAGGCCAGCCTCGCGGGCTACAAGGCCGTGCTGATCGCGGCCAACCACCTGCACAAGATTCTGCCGATGATGATGACGCCGGCCGGCACGATTAAGCCGTCGCGGTTCATCGTAATTGGCATCGGCGTGGCGGGGTTGCAGGCAATCGCGACGGCCAAGCGCCTCGGCGCGATTGTCGAAGCCACGGACCCGCGCCCGGAAACCAAGGAACAGGCGGAATCGCTCGGCGGCAAGTTCCTCGAGGTCGAAGGCGTCGAGGTGAAGCAGGGCGAAGGCGGCTACGCGGCCGAACAGACCGAGGAATACAAGAAGGCCCAGGCCGAGATGCTCAGCAAGGCCTTCGCCAACGCCGACGCGATCATCACGACGGCGCTGATCCCGTACAAGAAGGCGCCGACCACGATCACCGCCGACCACGTCAAGTCGATGCGCGCGGGCAGCGTGATCGTCGACCTGGCATCCGAGCGCGGCGGCAACTGTGAGTTGACCGAGCCGGGCCAGACGGTCGTGAAGGAAGGCGTCACGATCGTCGGCGACCTGAACTGGCCGAGCACGGTGGCGGTAAACAGCTCGGACATGTACGCCAAGAACGTGCAGAACATCGTGTTCGACGCGATGGACAAGGAAGGCAACTTCAAGTGGAGCTACGAGGACGAAATCGTTGACGGGGCGATGGTGTGCCACGAAGGCGAAGTCCACCACCCGAAGGTCCGCGAGCTGATGGGGCTGCCGCCGCTCAAGAAGGAAGAGCCAAAGCAGGAGCAGGAGCCCGAAGCGCAAGCGAAGGGTGAGGAAGCAAAGGCGGATGAAGAAAAGCCCGCCGAAGAGAAAGCCGCGGAAAATGCGGGCGAGGCGTCCGCATCACCCGAAGAGGAGAAGAAGGAATGACCGGAGAAGTCCTGATCGGTTTCTACACCTTCATCCTGGCGTGCGTGGCCGGCTACCAGCTGATCACGAAGGTGCCGCCGACGCTGCACACGCCGCTGATGTCGGGCGCCAACGCGATTTCCGGCGTCACGATCCTGGGCGCGATGGTCGTTGCCAGCGGCCGCGGGCACGTGGTCGCGACGGTGATCGGCGTGCTGGCCGTGGTATTCGCGACGATCAATGTGGTCGGCGGGTTCATGGTCACCGGACGCATGCTGAAGATGTTCGGCTCGAAGAAATAGTCGACGGAGTAATCAAAGGACACGCCTGTGTTTGTTGCTTTAGCGAACCAAGTATCCAACACGACACTGCTGGCCAACGCCGGCTACCTGGTGTCCGTCGTGCTGTTCATGCTCGGCATCATGCGCATGGGCAAAGTGAAGACCGCGCGTTTCGGCAACCAGCTCGCGGGCGGCGCCATGCTGCTCGCGATGGTTTCCCAGTTCGTTGAGATGGGGCACATCAACCCGGTCTGGATCATCGTCGGTCTCGTGATCGGCGGGCTGATCGGGCTGGTGGCGGCGATCAAGGTCGAGATGACCGAGATGCCGGAAATGGTCGCCCTGTTCAACGGCTCGGGCGGGTTGGCCTCGGCGCTGGTGGCGCTGGCCGCGTACATGTACCTCGACGTCCCCCACACCGCGCTGATGCACGCACCCGTGGGCGGCGCGCCGGCCAGCGTGGTGAACGGGCTGGCGGTGATGCTTTCGATCCTGGTCGGCGGCGTGACATTCACCGGCTCGTTGATCGCCTACGGGAAGCTGAGCGGCAAGGTCAACGGCTCGCCGATCCTGCTGCCGGGGCGGCATGTCATCAATGGCGCGCTGCTGCTGCTTTCGCTGGGCGGGACCGTGATGGTGACCTTCACCACCGGCGGCATGCCCGGCGCGGGCATCGTGATCGCGGTTACCGTGATGGCGCTGATCCTCGGCGTCATGCTCGTCATCCCCATCGGCGGCGGCGACATGCCCGTCGTGATCTCGCTGCTGAACAGCTACTCGGGCGTGGCGGCGGCCATGGCCGGCTTTGCCATCAACAGCCAGGTGCTGATCGTTTCGGG
>JAGQRI010000304.1 GCA_020425515.1 Planctomycetota bacterium
GACTTCCCCACGGCGCAGGAGTTCTGCCGCCAGACCAGCGTGTTCACGACCCATACGCCGATCCCCGCCGGCCACGAGAAGTACAAGGAAGACCTGCTGCGCCCGTACCTGGTGCACTACCAGGAACGCCTGCACCGCAGTTGGGCAAACCTGATGGCGCTGGGGCGCGTGAAGGACGGCGACACGACCTCCGAGTTCTCGATGTCGCTGATGGCAATCCGCAACAGCAGCGGCATCAACGCCGTCAGCAAGGTGCACCGGCGCGTCTCGCAGAAGATGTTCAACGACCTGCTGCCCGGCTTCCACGAATCCGAGGTGCCGATCGGCGCGGTCACCAACGGCGCGCACGAACAGACCTGGCTGGCGCCCGAGTGGCAGGAGCGCTTCGACCTGTTGTTCGGCAACGACTGGCGCACGCCCGAGTTCGACCCGTCCAACTGGGACCGCCTGCGCGAACTGGACGACTCCGACTTCCAGCTGATCCGCACCAAGCTGAAACGACGCCTGTTCAACGACATCGTGCAACGGCTGCAGGTGGCCGGGCGCGCGCGCGGGGAATCTCCAGTAACGCTCAGCCGCATCCTGGATGCCATCCGCGAAGACGCGCTGGTGGTCGGCTTCGCGCGCCGCTTCGTGCCGTACAAACGCCCGACGCTGCTGTTCCACGATATGGAAAGCTTCCGCGAACTGGTGGGCGACGCGGACCGCCCGCTGCTGTTCCTGTTCGCCGGCAAGGCCCACCCCCAGGACATTGAAGGCAAGCGGTTGATCCGCGACATCTTCCACCTGAGCCGCCGCGAGGAGTTCATCGGCAAGGTGCTGTTCCTGGAAGGCTACGACCTGGCGATGGCGCGAACGCTCGTGCGCGGCTGCGACGTCTGGCTGAACAACCCCACCCGCCCGCTTGAGGCCAGCGGCACCAGCGGCATGAAGGCTGCCATGAACGGTTGCGCGAACCTGAGCGTGCTCGACGGCTGGTGGGCCGAGGGCTACCACGGCAACAACGGCTGGGCGATCGAAGGCATCTCGTGGTACGACGGCTCGGAAATCCGGCACGACCCGCGCATCCTTGAGGAAGGCTTCCATACGGACGAGGCCGACTGCGAGCGCATCCACTGGCTGCTGCGTCACGAAGTCGTGCCGCGCTACTTCAACAAGGGTCGCGGCAGCGACGACGGCTCGTGGCTCGAGTTCTCGAAGGAGGCCATGATCTCGGCCCTGCGCGAATTCAGCGCCCAGCGCATGATGCGTGAGTACCGAGACGGTTACTACCAGCCCGCCGCGGAACGCAACGAGTTGCTCGCGCGCGACAACTACCAGCACGCGCGTACGACGACCGAAGCCAACCAGCGCCTGGCGAAGGCGTGGCCGCACGTGCGCATCGTTGACGCGCACGTCGGCAAACTCTCCCACGGCCCGCTGTTCCTCGGCGACGACGTGGAGATCACCGTGCGTATCACCCACCCCGAACTGAAGAGCGAGGACCTGGCCGTCGAGCTGGTCACGACGCGGCACGACGACCACGGCCACGAGCACGACCCGAACGTCGCGCGCCTGCAATGCGCCGAAGAGACCGAGGACGGCCACAGCATCTGGAAGGGCGCCTACAAGCCCAGCCGCACGGGCCCGCGCGCATACGGCATCCGCGTGCTTCCCGCCGGCAGTGAGGGCAAGCACGGCATCAACCTCAGCCGCGCGCTGGTTCACTGGGTTTAGCTACTTGCGGTTGCGGGCGTCGGCAAAGGTGCCGCCGCAGCTCTCGGCCATGGACTTCATGAATTCTTCGTCGCGCCGTCCGCCGCCCACCAGCACGCCGTGCACCACGACCGGCGAAAAGCGCCGCGCCTCGGCCAGTGCCTCAACAAGCTCAATGCGGTCCACGTATTCGCCGCGGCTGGGTGCACCGTCAGACATGAAGTAGACCACCTGCACCTCGGGGTCGCTGAAGGCCGCCATCAGCCCTTCGTAGAATGCGCCCCACCCCTTGGCCGGCTGGCCCTCGATCCACTTGTTCGCCGCATCGCGGTTGCGATCGGTCAGCGGCTGGACGCCTTTGCTGAAGGCCTGCTGGATTTCGGTACGAATCGGGAACTCCGAGTAGTACCGGTAAATCAGCAGGTTGAACGGCGTGTTCTCGGGCAAGTCGGACAGGGTCTTGGCCAGCTCGTCCCGCGCGAGCTCGACGCGGATCTTCGGGTTGTCGCGCCCGACCGGGTCGCGCATGCTGCCGCTCATGTCGAACACGAACGCGCTCGCCTGCGCGTAGACGGGGATGTCGAAATACGAGGCCGTCGCCCCGCCGCCACCGGCCTCCACGCTGCCCGGTTTGGGTGCGCGCAGCCAGCCGTTTTCCGGGCGCGGCTTGCGGTCGGCCAACGGGCGGTCCTTGCCGGTACCCTCGTACCAGCGCGTCCAGGCTTCCTTGAGGTACCCCTGGCGCACGCCGGTCAAGTCTTCGAGCGCGTGCACGATGTCGAGTGCCAGCGCGCCATCCTCATCGGGCAGGCGCGCGACCAGTAGTTCGACCGACAGCTTCTGCCAAAGGTCGACCAGCGCCTCGATGCCGCGGCGGCGCACGCGCCAGTCTTTGTCATCCAGCGCTTTGCCGAGCACCTCGCGGTACCTGTCTTCGTCCGGGATCTGCTCCACGCTGCACATCGCCTGCACGGCCGCAATGCGCACACGCCAGTCCTTGCTGCCGGCCGCCTTCGCGAGATCGTCCGCATGGTCGGCGCAGGCATGCAGAGCAACCAGCCCGTCGCAAGCACCGACGACGGCAGCGGGCGTCTTGGCCTTCAGTACGCCGGCAATCTTGTCCGCGACGTCGGGCGCATTGAGTTTGCCCAGCTCCAGCGCAGCCGCGCCGGCCGACGCGTCACCTTTTTTCAGCGCCTTTTCGAGATCCTTCAGGACGTCGTCGCGCTCTTTCCAGCCGTCGCCCTGTTTTGCGGCAATGCTGCCCAGCGCCTTTGCAGCGGCCGCGCGGACCGCCTCATCGCGATCGCCCTTCAGCAGTGTCCGCAGGGTCTTCGGCGCGTCCACGGCGTTGCGCCTGCCGAGCGCGAGCGCACTGCGGCGCCGGACCTCGGGCTGCTTGTGCCCGAGACCCTTGTCGATCAGCACCGGCGCGGGGTCGGCCTTCGCTTCAACAAGGATGCGCTGGGCCGATGCGCGGATGTGCACGAACGGGTCGTTCAGCAGCTCGACCAGTTTTTCGAAACCGGCCGCGTCGCCGCTGGCGCCCAGGCGGCGCATGGCGTTCTCGCGCTCGATCTGCTCGAACGGCTTGTCGGCGCGGTCGTCAACTTCCTTGATGTCCTTCGAGACGTCTTCAGGCTGCGCAAAGACGGCTGTAAACATCACGAGCAGCGCCAACGCGCTGAGCATCATTCTGCGCATGGGGAACCTCTAGGCCTTCTTGAAGTCTTCGGGTTGCTTCAGCGTGATCTGCCAGTCGTTGCCGCGCTTCTCGAGCGTGCCCTTCACGATCACGTACTTGCCGCGCACGGCGTCGGGATTGGCCGCCTTGTATTGCTCGGCGTCCTTGAAGAAGAGGTGCAGCCCGGCCTTCTGCGTGGCGTGAAACCAGACGCGCGGCGGGGTCTCGTCGGGGTACAGCCCGTCGGTCCGCTCGGGCATGTTGCACAGCAGGACGACGTCCTTGCCCGCATGGGCTTCCAGCTTGTCGGCGGTGTCGTCATTGGTGAGCTCGAACGCGTTGCCGACCTTGGCGTAGTCGTTGCGGAATCTCGCGAGCTGGTCGCCGCGCTCGTTCCACCATTTCAAGCGGGCGTCGTAGTCGCGGTAGCCCATCGGCTTGTCGCGCCAGATGCCGCGCTTCGCCTCACGGGCTTCCTTCTCGGCCTGTTCGAACTCTTTGCGGAAGCGCTCGGAGTGCCCGTACTTCATCGAGTACGGCGAGTACCCGGCCCGTACCAGCTCGACACAGAAGTTCTGCTCATGCTTCGCATCCTTCGGCGTGGCGAAGGCGTAGCACAGGTGGCGCCCGTAGATGTCCAGCTTGCGCTCGGTGCTGTCGTATTCGAGGCGCACTTCCTTGACGCCCTTGAAGAACTCCCGCGCCCAGTGGAAGGCCTCTTCGCCCATGAAGGTGCCGTACTTGACGGGCAGGTCGTTGGCCTTAGCCTTCTCGGCGGCGTAGGCGTCCCAGTCGATGCCGGCAGCCACGCGGTCATCGAAGTCGTGGAATATCTCCTCGGCGTCAATGCAGAGCAGGCGCACGCTGCCGTCGAGTTTCCAGCAGCGGATCGTGTCGCCGTCGAGCACGCCGTTGTTGCGGTTCAGCTCATAGGTGCCGAGCACGAGCGACTTCTCGCTCGCGGTGTCGGCGTGAACGGTCGTCGGCTGCACGAACGCAAGGGCCGCGATCAGCAGCGGCAGAACAAACTTCAGACTTCTCATGGACTACTCTTTCTTCGCGCGGCGCATACGCAGCGCTATCAGCAGGAACAACAGAATCATGGCCGGTGCGTAGGGAACGTCCGAAGCGGCCACACAGCCGCCCCCTCCGCCGCTACCGCCTCCGCCGCCTCCGGTTGAGTTCAGCGGGTCGATCACCAACGTAATCGCTTTCACGTCGGTCTGCGGGGTGGAGGCGCTGTCGGTGACGGTTACGTCGAAGTTGTAGGTGCCCGCATCCGTGTTGGTCGGTGTGCCGGCAAGTTCACCGGTGTTCGGGTTCAGCCCCAGGAACGACGGCAGCCCGGTAGCGGACCAGACATAGTTGGGCGTACCCCCGACGGCGGCGAACGTGTAGCTGTAGGGTGAGGCCTCGCTGCCGTTGGTGATCGCGGCCGGCGAGCTGATGGTCAGCGAGTTTACGACTTCGAGCGTCGCACTGAGACTGTCCGACTGCTGCGGGTTGCCGTTGTCGACCACGTCGATACTGAAGTTGTAGGTGTTTGCCGAGCCGCTGGGCGCCGTGCCCTGCAGCGCGCCGGTACCGGAATTGATCGACAGCCAGCCGGGCGCGCCGCTGAGGCTCCACGTGTAGGGCGTCGTACCGCCGGTCGCGGAGATGGTCTGCACGGGAGAGCCGCCCTCGGAAATCGGATTGAGCGTCCCGCCGGTGGTAATGGTAAGAGGCGCGACCACGTCGACGTTGAACGTGACGGTGTCGCTGCGTGCCGGCGTGTTGTTGTCGTCCACGGTCACGTCGAA
Organism: Planctomycetota bacterium; assembly: GCA_020425515.1. Lineage (GTDB taxonomy): Bacteria > Planctomycetota > UBA8742 > UBA2392 > UBA2392 > JACKID01. The sequence goes on from JAGQRI010000304.1 coordinate 5,182, forward strand.
CGTGTAGTTGCCCGCCGTGCTGCTGCCGGGGCTCATGGTGAGCTGGCCGCTGGTGCTGTTGATGGTCACCCAGGCCGGCTCGTTTGCCAGCGACCAGGTGTAGGGCGTCGCGCCGCCGGTCGCGGCCAGAGTGACCTGGCTGGTCTGCGCCTCGAGGATGTCGTCGAGGTTCGGGTTCGTGGAAATCACCGGCGCGTCCAGGGTCACTTCGAGTTTGTACACGGTCGTCGCGCCGCCGCTGACGGCGCAGGAAATGTCCACTACCACCGTGCCCGTGGTGTTCGGGAACTGGCCCGTCACCACGTCGACAAGTTGCAGCAAGGAGTCGGGCACGCTCATGTTGCCGCCCGAAGGCAGCGTCAAATTCGGCGTGCTGACAGTCGTCTCGCTACCGTTGATGGTGAAAGCGACGCTGACCGTCGCGGCCGTATCGTGATAGCGGGCAAGGATTGCGATGGCGTTCGGCGAGCCGTGGCTGCTGTTGGCATCGAGGTCGAACCCCGGCGGCACGTTCAGATGCACGCGGAACGGATCGTTTGCATCGCGCATGCAGAGTGTCTGAAACGGCGTACCTGAGCCCGAGTAGTACAGCGAATACTCGTCCGGTACGAACACGTCCACCACCGGCAGACCGTTGGCACGCCCGGGAGTGAAAGGCGCAACGCTGAACGAGGTGCCGGCCTGCTCGCTGCCGGCGTCACCCACGCTGGCATCCCCGTCCACGCCGTTGGGGATGCGCGAGTAGCTGAAGTCGTTCGCGGACCCGGAGACCGTGGATGGTCGCGTGCCGCTCCAGGTAGGCGCACCGGGGACGGCATTGCCGCTGCCGTACTGCATGTAGTCGATGCACACGGACGTCGACGTGAAAATCGCCAGGCCGTCGCCGCCGTTCGCAAGCCCGGTCCAGCCCTGGGTATTGATGTAGTCCGCGACCCAGCCGGTGTAGGCCGTGAACTGCGCGGCCGTGCCGATCAGCGTGAACACGAAGTAGCCGTTGGCCGGGATCGAGCTTCCGGTGGGCAATACAACCAGGCCGGAGTTGTCTTTCACCTGCCAGTTGCTGAGGTCGATCTGGCTCGATGTGGTGTTGTAGAGCTCGACCCATTCGAGGTCGGAGCCGCTGGTCGGCGTGGTGCCGAGGTTCTTGCCTGAGTCGGCACACACTTCGTTGATCAGGACCGAGCCGACGTTCTGCGCCGCCAGCGCGCCTGCGAAAATGAAAACGGCCGCCAGCAGTAACTGCGGGAATCGAGGGGTCATGTCCGCACCAATATCTGAAGCCTCGCCCACACGCTGGGCGAATGCGCCGGTTGCTTTCTCCTGAGCGATGCCCGGGGCGAGAGAAGTAGCATGCGGTGACACAGCCGTGGTTAGCCTTGCGTGAAAGGCTGATTAATTGTTTCGGGCGGCGATCCAAGTTGGCTTGATGGTGTGGCTTACGAACAGGCGCATGGAGAGAATGCGGCGATGAAAAACGATTCCGCGTGTCCTGGCGACTATTGTGCCGTGGTCGTAACGGCGCCGCCCGACGTCGAAAAGTTCGCCCTCGACGACCTGCTTACTCACGCCCACGAAGTGATGGAGCAGTTGAAGAACTTCGCAGGACACCGGGTGATTTTCGCCGACCAGATTCGGCAGGCCGACAGCTCAACCGTCGCGACGCTGATGGAACTCGCGCGGCGGGCCTACGACCACAACTGCCGGTTCGTAATCTGCAACCCGCCGAAGGTGCTCGACGGTTACCTCGACATCTACCTGCCCGGCGACGACCGCAGCCAGTGCATCTTTTACACCGACAGCGACGACCCCTCCGCCTGCCCGGTGCCGTGGCTGCCGCCGTTCAAACCAAGCACCAACGGGCGCATCGACGTCTGGCAGAACGGCCAGTGGCACGCCAGCTACCTCTGGACGCACGAAGGCATGCGCCGCGGCTAGGACAGCACCGAGATCACGGCCTTGCCGCGCACCCGGCCTGCTTCAAGATCGCGGATTGCGTCGGAGGTCTGCTCGAGGTCGTAGACCGCGTTAACCACCGGGCGAATGCTGTCGGCTTCGATCATCTGCTTCAGCTTCAGCATGTCCTCGTGGTTTTCGGAGGAAATGAAAGACGTCAGGGTCTGGCCAACGAACATGGAAAGCAACATCGCGCGCAGCTGCCGGTCCACGCCGCCGAACCAGCGCCCGCCGTTTTCACCGCCGACGATCACCAGCGTCCCCTTCGGGGCCAGGGCTCGACGCAGCGTCCTGAGTTTGCGGTTGCCGCCGATATCGAAGATCACGTCGTATTTCTCGCCGCTGTCGGTGATCTCTTCCTTCGTGTAATCGATCACGTGGTCGGCGCCGATCTCACGAACCAGCTCCTGTTTGTCCGGGCCGGCTACGCCGGTAACGACCGCGCCGAGTGTCTTGGCGACCTGCACCGCGTAGGTTCCCACACCGCCGGAAGCGCCAAGGATCAAGACCTTCTGGCCCGGCTGGACTTTCGCGACGTCGCGCAGGCCCTGCAATGCGGTCAGCCCGGAGATGGCGACGACGGCGGCCTGCTCGAAGCTCAGGTTGGCGGGTTTCGGCGCGAGCTTGGTTTCCTTGGCGACCGCGTACTCCGCGTAGGCGCCCTTGCCGATGCCGAACACTTCATCGCCCGGCTTGAAACGGGTGACGTTCTTGCCGACGGCCTCGACAACGCCGGACAAGTCCAGGCCCGGGGTCGGGGTCTTGGGGCGCGTCAGCCCGAAGCCAGCGATTCGCACAAGGTAGGGAAGCCCGGTCATCAGGTGCCAGACGCCGCGGTCAACGCCGGCGGCGTGAACGCGCAGCAGGACTTCGTCGTCGGCGATCTGCGGCTTAATGATTTCGCGCAGTTCCAGCACGTCGGCGCTGCCGTATTTCTCCTGGACGATGGCTTTCATGGTGTCAGTCTTTCGCGTGTTTTGGGTCCGGTTGGCGGTCATTGTGGCTTGCATGTCGGTCTCCTGTCTCGCTTGCCTCTTTTCGACTTACACTGTAAGCTTACATCGTAAGTTTTCAACTGGATTTCGAAAAAACTTCCACGTACCGTCAGGCAACTATGGCAAAGGCGAAACCACTCAACCGCGAACGCATCCTGCGCGAGGCCGTCGAGCTGGCCGACGCGCACGGCCTCGAGAAGCTATCGATGCGCAAGCTGGGCCAGAAGCTCGGCGTCGAAGCCATGTCGCTCTACAACCACGTCGCCGGCAAGGACGACCTGCTGGACGGCCTGGTGGACATGGTGGTTGCCGAGATTGACTTGCCGGCGGAAGGCGAGAACTGGAAGAAGGCCATGCGCCGCCGCGCGCACTCGGCCCGTGAGATGTTCCTGCGCCACCCGTGGGCGCTGATCGTGATGGAGTCGCGCAAGAACCCGGGCCCCGCGGCCATGCGCTACTACGACGCCGTAATCGGCAGCCTGCGCAAGGGCGGCTTCAGCGTGGCGCTCGCCGCGCACGCGTTTGCCGCGCTGGACAGCTACATCTACGGTTTCGCTCTGCAGGAGATGAAGCTGCCGTTCAAGAGTAGCGAGGAACTTCACGAACTGGCCGGCGACATCATGCAGCAGATGCCCGTCGACCAGTTCCCCCACTTCGTAGAGCTGACCGTCGAGCACGTGCTGAAACCCGGCTACGCGTTCGGCAACGAATTCGACTGGGGACTTGAACTGATGCTCGACGGGCTCGACCGCGCCCGGCGCAAAGGGTAGCGCCATCCCCAAAAAGCTTCAGCGCTCAGTAGGTGGCTTTTCGAATCGCTTCGTGAACCCGGTAAGCAGGCTCAAGATGTCGTCGTAGGTAGGCAAGTCCGGGGGAGTTTGGAGCAATGCGGCTTCAACTACAGCAAGCACTCGACAAAGGCTGGAGTGGTTCACGGTATTCTCCCAGAATCCCTCGCTGCTGCGTAGCACGGCTGCGAGCAAGTCGCCTTCGTACATGTCTCCCGCACGCCAGGGATTTTTCTGCAAACGATCCAGTGCGATGGGAATCAGATACCGCAGCCCCAGGTTCTGGCCGATCATGATGCGCAGGTCTTCATCCGAGAACTCCCCTAGCGGCACCCTGAACAATGCATGGCACCGCGACGCGAGAAACGAATCGTACTCCGGTGAGCGAATCGCCCCCTCGAGTTGTTCGAGCGTCCGGTCGCCATAGCTACTCCGTGAGGGCGGCATGCAGGGGCCCTACTTTCGCCGCGCACTCGTCGATGACCGGGTTACGCGGATGTTGGTGAACCTGGGCTTGTCGGTAGCGTCGCGGAACTGGTTCTCGAGCGACCGCTTCACGTTACTGTTGATGCGGTTCAGATCGGTGGTCATACCGTTCTTGATCGCCTTCTCCGCCGCACGCTCCACCTGCGTCTTCAGGTTCTGCGACTTGAACTCTTCCCAGTTCTTCACTTTCTCGGCGTCCGTCGTGCCCGCAAAGTCGAAACTGAGCTGGTACGGCTGCTCATTCCCGCTGATTACGGGGTTCAGCGGCAGCTCGTAGGGGCTGGGGTAAGCCGACTGTTGTGTGGTCGTGCCCGGCTGGGTCGCATTCGAGTGGGCGTTGCCCTTGTCGCCGAAGATCACGAACAGCGCGATCACGCCGCCGATGATCGCGGCCAGCACCACGCTCAGGATCACGATCTTGATCCAGGAAAGCGGCGCGCCGCCCTGCACCTCGCCGGTGCTGCCGTTGATCAGCACGTTGTACTGCTTGTCGTTGAAGCGGTAGCCCATCACGTACACGGGCAGCAGAACGTGCTTGAAGCTCTGGCCGAAGTAACTGGTGCGCACTTCCAGAAAGCGGTGCGTGTCGCCCGGCACGTCGGATGCGCATCTTGAGCGGCACTCGGCCTGCATGCCGTCGCGGGCAATGCCCCAGCCGGCCTTCAGGTCCAGCGAGTAAATCTCGGCGCGGAAGCCGGCCAGGAACTTGTCGTCGTAGGGCACGAGCTGCTGGGTCGGGAACGGCTCGATCTTCTTCATCAGCTTTTGCAGGTCGCCCTGGTAATACTGCTTGCTGGCGCATACCAGCCAGTCGTCAAAATGATCGCGCCGTGAGCCGCTGGTCCAGACCCACCGGATCTTGCGCACCTGGCGCGTCTGGCGGTTGCCCTGGCTGTCGGTGTAGCTTTCGGTGACGTAGTAGTAATAGCCGGCTTGGGCCGTCCAATTGCTGTGGGCGTGGCTGTCGTAGGTCCAGAAGGGCACGTAGATGCCGTGCAGGTCGTCCACGCTGGCACGTTGCTGCAGGGCGCTGGGGCGCACCAGCCGCGTCCAGAGCCGCTTCCAGAAACCTTCACCCGCTAGCCATTTGCGAAAGCGCTCAACCGCGTTGCCGGAATCGAACGTGAACGGCAACAGCGCCTCGGGCTTCAATACCTCGGGCGGGAGTTCTTCCTCGATGATCCGCTTGCCGCCGCAGTAGTCGCAGCGCGCGGTCTTGCTGCCGCCGGCGACGATGATGTCGGCGCCGCAGTCCGAGCACTTCACCTGCCGTTGGCCGCTCTGCTCCATGCGCGGGATCTGGCCGAGGTAGCGGCTGATGGCGTCGTTGAGGTCGTACTCGATCACGGCGGCGTCGGCCGAGAACTCGATCCGCTGGGTGTGGCCGCAGTACTCACACTTGAGTTGCGACTGGCCGGGGTTAAACGCCAGCTCGGCGCCGCATTGGGCGCATGGCAGCGTGCTGGCCGAAGTCTTCGTACCCTCTACGGGGCCGTCGTCGTTGTCGAAATCACCCACAACGCACCTCGCTGACAGGAACCATCGGGAACGCGCACAGCATACGGACTCCGGGGCGCTTGGAAAACCCACCCGGAAATTCCGCAACCCGGCGTGAGAATAAGCGGTTAACCGGCACTACAACCGAGCCTGTATACATAAGGAAGAAGCATGCCATTTAAGCACCTGAGTCTCGCACTGCTCATCGCCGGCGGCCTGCTGGCAGGGATCACCGGCTTCGTGATGTCGCAGGACACCAAGAAAGATGGTGATCTTGAGGATGTGCGCCAGGGCCCCAGGCCCGTCGACCCGCGCGAATACCGCATCGGCCAGCTGATTGAAGACCTGTCGTTCACCGACGTCGAGGGCAAGAAAGGCAAGCTGTCCGACTACGCCGACAAGAAGGCGCTGGTGATCTTCGTCAGCACGGCCGGCTGCCCGGTGTGCAAGAAGTACGCGCCGGTGCTGAACCAGATCGTCGACGACTACAAGGAAAAGGACGTCGCCTTCCTGATCGTCAACCCGGCCGAGAACGAGACCGTGGACGACTGCAAGGATGCCGTTGAGCGCTACAAATTCAGCGCTCGTTACATTCCCGACCCCAAGGGCGAAATCTCCGCCACGCTGAATGTGAAGTCCACGGGTGACAGCTTCGTGCTGGATTCGGCCCGTACGCTGCGCTACCGCGGCGCCGTCAACGACCAGTTCGGCTTCGGCTACAACCTGGATGCGCCCCGCATGACCTACCTGCGCGACGCCGTCGACGCCGTGCTGGACGACCGCGAGCCGTACTACCCGGCCACCTGGGCCCCGGGCTGCCTGCTTGAATTCGACCCGGTGAAGCCGACCGGCGACGTCACCTGGAACAACCGCATCAGCCGCATCGTGCAGGACAACTGCCAGGGCTGCCACCGCGAGGGCGAAAACGGCCCCTTTGAGCTGATGACCTACAAGGACGTGCGCGCCAACCGCAGCATGATCAAGCGCCAGGTCAAGCAGCGCCTGATGCCGCCCTGGTTCGCCAACCCCGAACACGGCGATTTCGCCAACGACCGCAGCCTCAGTGACAGCGACCGCGAAGCATTCCTGAGCTGGATCGACAACGGCTGCCCGGAAGGCGACGCCAAGGACGCGCCCCTGCCGCGCAAATGGGCGGACGGCTGGAAGATCGGCAAGCCGGACGCGGTCTTCGAAATCCCCAAGGAGAACAAGGTCCCCGCTACCGGCGCCGTCCCCTACCAGTACCAGACCATCACCACCAGCTTTGACGAAGACCGCTGGATTCAGGCGATGGAGATTCGCCCGACCTCGCCGCAGGTCGTGCACCACGTACTGGTCTTCCTGCATTTCCCGAGGAACCACCCGCGCGCCGACGAGCAGCCTGACGACCGCCGCGGGCTGAACGGCTACTTCATGGGCATGGTGCCGGGCCAGGGCGACATCACGTTCCCGGAGGGCCAGGGCAAGTTCCTGCCCAAGGGCGCGAAGCTGGAATTCCAGATCCACTACACGACCAACGGCGAAGAGGCCACGGACAAGACCAAGCTGGGAATGATCTTCTGCAAGGAGCAGCCCAAGACCGAGATCACCACCACGGGCATCTCGAACGTGTTCTTCCAGATTCCGCCCGGCGCGGAAAATCACGAAGTCAAGGCGCTGTACATCGTAAAGCAGAAGATGCGCCTGCTGTCGCTGATGCCGCACATGCACGTGCGCGGCAAGGCCTACAAGTACGTCGCCAAGCTGCCCGACGGCACCGAGCAGGTGCTGCTGGACGTTCCGCGCTATGACTTCAACTGGCAGTTGCTGTACATCCTGCGCGAGCCGATCGACCTGCCCAAAGGCACCAAGATTTACGCCACCGGCTGGTTCGACAACAGCGACAAGAACCCCGCCAACCCGGACCCCAAGAAGACCGTCCGCTTCGGCGAGCAGACCTGGGAAGAAATGCAGATCGGCTACATCAACTGGTACGCGCTGGAAGACTAGCAGGCGTGAAACAGACACAGGTGCGGGGCGACGGATGCCCCGCACCTGTTTCATTTGGACGGCAAAGAATTCCTGTAACGCGCCTGCAACCTCCCCGGTAACAGGTTTGAAAGACATTCAGCCCCGACCCCACAGGAGAAATCGCCATGAAACGCCTTATCGCCCTCGTAGCTGTACTGGGAGTCTTCGCGGTCGCGCCGGTTTTCGCGCAGCAGGTTGAGACGCTGCCCAGCGGCAAGAAGATCAAGATCGTCGAGAAGGATGACGGAACCGTCATCATCCTCCCGGCCGAAGAGGACTCGGAAAAGAAGGTCGAGAAGAAGAGCATCGAGAAGGATTCCGAAGACGCCGAGCTCGAAGACGGACTCGACGGCGACATCCCGCAGGAAGTGAAAGACCTGCTCAAGCGCGTCCGCGAAAAGGTCGAGCGCGACGCTGAAGAGGGCGACGACACGCCGCGCGTGAAGATCATCCCATGGGGCGAAGGCGAAGATGCCCCCCGCGTGAAGATCATTCCCTGGGGCGAAGACAACGACATGCCCAATGAGATGCGCGAGGCCATGAAGGAGATGCGCGAACAGATGGAGAAGTTCCGCAAGGAGGCCGAGGAACGCTTCGAAAAGATGCGCAAGGAAATGGAAGAGAAGATGGGCAAGGAGGGCGCCGGGAAGATCGAGGACGACCCCGATGCCGAAGTCGAGGAATACACCAAGGAAGCGCCGGACGGCTCATGGAAGGTCCACGTGAAGATCATCCACAAGACCAGCAAGTCGCACTCGGAATCGCATTCGGAGTCCGCGCCGGAGGCGCCGAAGAAGGAAAGCAAGACCGAGCGGAAACAGTAACTCCGCAAACCCGGACCCCACGCCGGGCACCCCGTACCGGAGCCGAGCTTGCTCGGCTCCGGCGCCGTTAATGCCGGTGCGTGGCATCATGCACGCGCGCTGCTATAGTTCCCGCCCACAGCTATGGAGAGACTGAAATGGGTGTTCCGTTCCTCGACCTGAAGGCGCAGTACGCGACGATCAAGGATGAAGTGCTGGCCGCCGTGGCCAACGTGTTCGACGACCAGGCGTTCGTCCTGGGCAAATATGTCGAAGCCTTCGAGAAAGACTGCGCGGAGTACCTGGGCGTCAAGCACGCCGTCGGCGTCAGCTCGGGCAGTGACGCGTTGCTGATCAGCCTGATGGCCGCCGGCGTCGGTCAGGGCGACGAAGTGGTTGTCCCGACTTTCACCTTCTTCGCGACCGCGGGCGCCGTGGCGCGCCTCGGCGCGAAGCCGGTCTTCTGCGACGTGCACGAGGACACCTTCAACATCGACCTCGCCAGCGCGAAATCCAAAGTCACTGACAAGACCAAGGCGATCATCCCGGTAGACCTTTACGGCCAGTGCGCCGACATGGAAGG
>JAGQRI010000305.1 GCA_020425515.1 Planctomycetota bacterium
TACACCGCCTCGTCAAGCGCAACGGTCCGGAGATGCGGTAGGTTTCAGCGAGTGACCAGTGACCACTTGAAACGCCCCCGACCTCGGTCGGGGGCGTTTCTTTGGGGGACGGAGCAAAAAAGAGGACAGGCGGCTCGGGGGGCCTCACCGCCTGTCTCTGCGTGTGCCGGTTGGTCGGGGGGACAGGAACCGGCACACGAACTTCGTTCAACCAATGAACGACTGATTCGCGTGCGCTATTCCTGCTCAGCGCGGTCGGGCAGCCGAAAGTGAACGGGGAGGCTGTTCACTTCCTAGGCGGCCTTGCGCGGGAGCTTGACCAGCTGGCTCGGCTCAACCCAGTAAGTCATCGCCGGCCCGTCGTGCTCGACGAGCTGGACGTACAGACTTTCAGGGCCGAGTTCCGGGCAGTGGTCGAGCACCACGCAAACGCAACCGGAGTTCAGGTCAACGGCTCGGTCGCCGAGGTGTACGCGGTTCGAATACGCATCGACCACGTTCTCCTTCAGCATCGTCCTGGTAATCATTTTTGTCATGGCAAAACATCTCCTGCGTGCGCAATGCACGTACCTCTTCAGCCTTTTGGCTGTTGTCCTTTCCGGGGTCAGCGGGCGCGATGCGGTGCGCCTGCCGGGGCTGTGATCCGCCCCTCGGGGTTCAGTCCGTTAAACGTCCCAGACCGTCCAAAGTTTCGGGAAAACTGAAAGTCTCGTCATCAATGTCCCGTTGTCCTTCAAACAATAGTGCCTTTGCTTCTCATTTCCTGACGGGCGATTTCAGCTCGTTCGACGTCTCTATTAACGGCTGCTTCATACGCGGCGTCTGCTACACTTCGCCGCCCGGTTTGTACCGCACCTGATACGCGCCATGAAGCTGACACGTTACCGCGAATTCGAATCGTTCTCGCCGCAGCCCGGGGTGCGCCTGCTGGGCTATGAAAGCGACCGCTTCAAGACCATCCGCGCGCGCATCTATCTGCTTACGCCGATCCAGCCACGCGTCGCCACCGAAGTCGCGTTGCTCGCCCGCGTGTTGCGCGCCGGCAGCGAAAGCCATCCCACGCGGCGCGAGCTTGCCCGCGCCTGTGAAGAGCTGTATGGCGCGACGCTCGGGATCGGCGTTACGCGCTTCGCCGACGCGCAGGGCGTCGTCTGCACGGTCGATTTCCCGGCCGACAGGTTCCTGCCGAAAAATTCCAAAGAGCTCGAGGGCGCGTTGTCGCTGCTGGTCGAGCTGCTGACGAAACCCGCTCTCAATGAAAACGGGAGCGCATTGCGTGCCGATGTCATTGAGCAGGAGAAGTACCAGCTCGAAAACGACCTGCGCGCGTTGCAGGACGACAAGCCCGGCTGGGCCGCATTGCAGGCCACGCAAAGGACTTACGCCGGCACGCCCGGCGCGGTCTACGAGCAGGGGGAAACAGAAGATTTACAAAACATCACGCCGGGCTCGTTGCTGGCGCGGCACCGGTCACTTGTCGGTAACGCGCGGGTGCTTGCTTTCGTGACGGGGCCCGTGCAACCCTTGCACGCTTTGCGCACCTTTGCAAACAAACTTGCCTTGCCGAACAAGCGCCGACCCGCCCTGCCGCCCGCGGCGAAACTCAAGAATCGAAGGCAGGTGCAGCGCACGCGCATCAAGGCCGTGACCGAACAGACGCACCTCGTGTTCGCGTGGTCGGGCGGCGACGTGTACGGCGGCCCCGGCTACGAGCCGATGCTGTTCGCCGACGCGCTGCTGGGCGGCTACGGCATGAGCCGCCTGTTCAAGGTCGTGCGCGAAGAGCACGGGCTGGCGTACGCCGTCTACAGCAGCTACCACCGCGCGCGCGGCAGCATCATCGCGCAGGCCGCGGTTGACGTCGTGCGTGCGGACCGCGCCGCGAAGCTGATCCGCAGCGAGTTCAAGCGCTTGCAGGACAAGGGCTTCAGCGACGAGGAATTCGAGGCCGTGCGCGAAAGCCTGATCGAGGCCCGTCGCTCGGCGTTTGATTCCCAGGGTGCTCGCGTGAGCGACCTGGCGTTCCAGGACGTGCTCGGCTTCAAACAATCGCCCGAGCGCCAGTTGTCTGCGATTCGCAAGGTCACGCCGGCGCAGGTCCGCGCGATGCTGAAGAAACTCAAGCCGCATTCCGAATTCCGCCTGGGTTGACCCAGTGGCACGGGCGCCCTCGGCCGTGACCCGAAGACATGGGCGAGGGCGCCCATGCCACGCGATCAGCCAAATCGGCGACGGGCCTCCCGTTCAAACACGTTGGCTGTCGGGTTGTCGAAGTTGCAGAAGCGGATTTCGCGCAGGCTGCGTTCGGGGTGTTCATCCAGCCAGTTCTCCACCGTATCGAAGAACGTTTGCGCGCACAGCTCCTTGGGGAAGCCGAAGATGCCGCTGCTGACGGCCGGGAAGCTGATGCCGGCCAGCTTGTGCTGCTCGGCCAGGTCGAGCGCACTGCGGATCGCGCTGCTCAGCTTCTCGACTTCGTTGCCCGTGCCCCAGACCGGTCCGACCGCGTGAATCACGTGTCGCGCTGACAACTCGCCCGCGCCGGTGATGGCGGCCGTACCCGTCACGACCTTGCCATGCTCGCTCACCCAGGCGCTGCTTTCGCGCTGTATGCTTGCCCCGCCGGCGCGCACGATCGCGCCCGCCACGCCGCCGCCGTGGTGCAGTAGCTCGTTGGCGGCGTTCACGATGGCGCCCACGTCCTCCAGTGTGATATCTCCCTGCACCACTATGAGTTGGCAACCCTTGATTTTCCGCTGCCACAGAAGGGTGGTCATGGCGCACCTCGCTCAGGATTGGCATCATTCCGCGCGCGCAACTTGCATAAATCCCAGTCGCTGAGGAAGACCATGGGTTACGACACGGTCCCGGACATCAAAATGCCTCTGCCCGGCCCCAAAGCCAGGGCGGCCATCGAGGCTGACGATCAATACATCTCGCCCAGCTACACGCGCGGCTACCCGATGGTGATCGTGCGCGGCGACGGGCTCGCGGCCGAGGACATCGACGGCAATGTGTTCCTCGATATGACCGCCGGCATCGCGGTCAACGCCGCAGGCCACAGCCACCCGCGCGTGGTGAAGGCGATCAAGGACGCCGCCGAGAACTTCCAGCACATGTCCGGCACGGACTTCTACTACCCCGTCCAGAGCCGGCTGGCGAAAATGCTGGCCGAGCACACGCCGGGCGAATCCCAGCGCCGCGTGTTTTTCTGTAACTCGGGCGCCGAGGCCATCGAAGGCAGCATGAAGCTCGCGCGCTGGTACACCAAGCGCCAGTGGCTGATCAGCTTCGTCGGCGCCTTTCACGGGCGCACCTACGGCGCGATGAGCCTCGCCTGCAGCAAGGCCGTGCACCGCGACCACTTCGCGCCGCTGGTGCCGAGCGTGCTGCACGCCAACTACCCGTACCCGTACCGCGCGGCCCCGCACCTCGACACGCCGGAAAAAGTCGCCGAGGACTGCCTGCGCTACCTGAACGACACGGTTTTCAAGCGCATGATTAACCCGCAGGAGGTCGCGGCCATTTTCGTCGAGCCGATCCAGGGTGAGGGCGGCTACGTCGTCCCGCCCGACAACTGGCTGCCGGGGCTGCGCGAGCTGTGCGACAAGCATGGCATCCTGCTGGTGATGGACGAAATCCAGGCCGGCATGGGGCGCACCGGCAAGTTCTTCGCCCACGAGCACTGGGGCGTCGAGGCCGACATCATCGCCTGCGCCAAGGGCGTCGGCGGCGGCATGCCGCTGGGCGCCGTGATTGCCAAGCGCGATATCATGACCTGGCCGCCGGGCAGCCACGCCAGCACCTTCGGTGGCAACCCGATCTCCTGCAGCGCGGCCGTCGAGATCATCAAGCTGCTCGACGAAGAACTGATCGAGAACGCCGCCAGGGTCGGCGCGCACCTGCACGGCAAACTGGCCGAGTGGGCCAAGACCTGCGACCGCGTGGGGGAAGTGCGCGGCAAGGGGCTGATGCTGGCGGTCGAGTTCGTGAAGTCGCGCGACGGCAAGGAAAAGGACCCGGCCCTGCGCAACGCCGTCGAGCAGGCGGCCTTCAAGCGCGGCATGCTGATCCTCGGTTGCGGCGACAACAACATCCGCTTCTGCCCGTCGCTGATCATCACGAACGAGCAGGCGGACAAGGCCGTCGAGCTGTTTGCCCTCGCGGTGGACGACGCGATCAATCAAAGCCCGGCCCGCTAGGGCTGGGGTAGTTTGCGCGGTTTTCGTACCATGACCCCAGCCCTGGCGGGCCGGGCTTGGACTATGACGCTGATCGACGCCAACAAGATTGTCATCGAGAACCTGCGCCGCATCGTGACCTGCGCGCCGGGTGAGGGTGGGCCGCTGGTCGGTTGGCGCATGCGCAACCTCGCCACTCTGGCCGGCAACCTGTGCATCGGCGTTGAGGACGGGCGCGTTACCTACGTCGGCGAGCGCGACGAGCTGCCGGTCGCCTTTGCGGACGCCCATACCCACGACGGCGGCGAGTTCGTCTGCACGCCCGGGCTGATCGACTGCCACACCCACCCGGCCTTTGTGCGCTCGCGGGCTGACGAGTTCGCACTGCGCCTGTCCGGCGCGACCTACGAAGAAATTGCCGAGGCCGGCGGCGGCATCGTCAGCAGCACCCGTGCCGTGCGGGAATCAAGCGACGAAGAACTGGCCGAGGAAACCGCCCGCAACCTGCTTCGCCTGCGCCGCCATGGCGTCGTCGTGGCGGAGGGCAAGTCCGGCTACGGGCTGTCCCTCGAGCACGAGCTGCGGCAACTGCGCGCGATCCGGGACGCCGCCGCTTCTGCCAACATGGTCACGGTCGGCACCTGTCTCGCCGCCCACAGCATTCCCGTTGAGTATCGCGAGCAGTCCGGCGGACGCGAAAAGTACCTCGAGCTCGTAACCGAAGAAATCCTGCCGGCCGTGGTCGACGAAGGGCTGGCCGAGCGGGCGGACATTTTCTGCGAGCGCAACGTGTTCGAGCCGGACGAAACCAGGCGCTTCGCCGAGCGCGCGACCGAACTGGGGCTGCGCCTGACGATCCATGCCGACCAGATGAGCGACTCGGGCGCCGCCGGCATTGCCGCCGAGTTCGGGGCGGACTCGGCCGACCACCTCGAGTACCTCAGCGACGAATCGCTGCAGGCCATGCGCGAGGCCAGCACGACCGCGGTGCTGTTGCCGGGAAGCACCTACGTGCTGAAGATGGACCAGTGGGCCGACGGGCTGCGCCTGCGCGAGCAGGACGTGTGCGTGGCGCTGGCGACGGATTTCAACCCGGGAAGTTCGCCGGTCGCGAACCCGGCATTCGTAATGAACCTTGCGGTCATGCATTGCGGTTTAAAACCGACCGAGGCGATCGCGGCGTTCACGGTCAACGCGGCGCAGGCGCTTCGGCTGGACACGAATGAATGGGGCGTGATCAAGCCCGGCAGTCGCGCGGCTTTCGCGCTTTGGGATGTCGATCACGAACGCGAGATACCGTACTATGCGGGCAGCAACATGTGCATCGAGGTCGTGACATGCCAAGGTTGGCGCTCATAAGCCTGCTGCTTCTTTTCGCCCTGCCGCTCTGCGCGCAGCAGGATGAGGGTGCGCGTGCCAAGGACCTGATCAAGCAACTCGCCAGCGACGACTGGGCGACCCGCGAGAAGGCCAGCCGCGAACTGGTCGGCATCGGCGAGCCCGCGCGCTCGGCCCTGCACGACGCCCTTGAGGACGACGACCCCGAAGTACGCGTGCGCGCCAGCAACGCGCTGATCTCGATTGGCGAAAAGTTCGCCTTCGCCGTCGAATGCGCCACCAGCGAGTCCGAGCGCCTGCGCGAGCACGGGCGCGCGGCCTTGATGAACCTGTTCAAGATCGACGA
>JAGQRI010000306.1 GCA_020425515.1 Planctomycetota bacterium
TTCTTGATGCCGCCGTACTTGATCGCGCCGGTGGAGAGCGCGACGATGACGGGTGATTTCATCTCTTCGGCCGCGTCCAGCGCGCTCTGCAAGAACTCCAGGTTGCTGAAGTTGAACTGCCCGATGGCGTAGTATTCCTTGTTGGCCTTCTCGTACATCTTGCCGAGGATTTCGAGCGGCATGGGTTGTCTCCGTGTGTCGTGGTCCGTATCTCGTTGCCCGTGTTTAACCACGAAGGACCGCTAAGGACCACGAAGAAAAAGGAATCAGGTGTATTGGTCGATGTAGTGCTTCTTGCCGCAGTGGCTGCATCGGAAGAAGCTCACTTCGGTCCAGAGCTCTGGCGGGCCCTCGACCAGGAAGTTGCGCGATAAGTGTTTTCCCGCCGGTCCACCGACCCAGAACCGGGCGTCGATCCGGAATGCTTCGTACGCTTCAGCGTTCGCAGGCGACCCGAGAAATTCGCAGAAGTCGTTGCAGCACAAGGGCCAGTCGAAGCCTTGAACGCACTTTGCAGGCCTCGGGTTGTGGGCGAGCCTTTCGAGAGCCTGCAACATGAGCGTCTTCGGGTCTTCGTTGGAACTGTCCCTCTTGAAGTACTTGAGGACGTTTTCTTTGAAGTTGAACTCGTACTCGATGTTGATTCCGGTGTTCAGGCAAGACTCGCAAACGGCGCTTATGTCTTCTGTCTGTCCGTCGCCAAGTCGAACCGTGGCTCGCATCGGATAGACTGTTCCGACGGCATCGCAGACGTGGCACTCCGGGTACCAGTCGGGATTCTCTGCCCGCAGGGCGTCGTCGGCTACGTATCGAAAGCGCGTGCCCATCGCCTACCTCAGAATGTGTTCGCGGTAGTAGCGCAGTTCGTTGATGCTTTCCTTGATGTCGGCCAGCGCCGTGTGGTCTTTGTCGGCTTTGCCATACTTGGCCAAGTCCGGGTACCAGGCGCGGGCGAGCAGTTTGAAGCTGCTTACGTCCACCTGGCGGTAGTGCAGCCAGGCTTCGAGCTGCGGCATGTACCGGTACAGGAAGCGGCGGTCCTGGTGGATGCTGTTGCCGGCCAGTACACCCTCGCGCTCGGCACAGTGCCGCTTGACCAGGTCCAGCGTTTTGGCCTGTGCCTCTTCGATGGTTGTTTCGGCCTGCTTCACGCGCTCGAGCAACCCGTTCCTGGTGTGCATGTCGCGGACGAAGTCGTTCATTTTCGCCAACTGCTCGTTGCTGGTCTTGATGACTGCTTCGTACTGGTCCAGTGGCTCCAGGTCGGGGCCGGTAATGATGCACGCGATCTCTAAAATGCTGTCCACGTCCGGGTCCAGCCCGGTCATTTCGAGGTCAATCCAGACGAGTTTGAGTTCGTCAGCCATAGTTCGCGTCGTTGGAACCACAGAGGCACGGAGTACACAGAGAAAGCAAACAGTGACTCAGTGTCCTCTGTGCCTCTGTGGTGAAACAAAAGGGTGCCGGGACCAGAGCCCGGCACCCTGTGATCGATACAAGTCTAACCCTGCGGGCCGGCGTTCTTGACGTTGTCGCTGACGCCGTCCTCGAACTGCTTGAAGTTCTCGCGGAACAGCTCTGCCAGGTGTTTCGCCTTGGCGTCGTAGGCGTCCTTGTCGCTCCAGCTTTCGCGCGGGTCCATCACCTCGGGCGGGACGTCCGGGCAGGCGGCCGCGTACTCGAAGCCGAAGATCGGGTGCTTCTTGAACTCGACGTCGTGCAGCTTGCCGTCAAGCGCCGCGTTCAGCATGGCGCGTGTGTGCTTGATCTTCATGCGCTCGCCCACGCCGTATGCGCCGCCGGCCCAGCCGGTGTTCAGCAGCCAGGCGTGCGCGCCGTTCTTCTGCAGCTTCTCGGCCAGCAGGCGCGCGTAGACGCCCGGGTGGCGCGGCATGAACGGCGCCCCGAAGCAGGCGCTGAAGGTGGCGCTGGGTTCCTTGACGCCGCGTTCCGTGCCGGCGACCTTGGCGGTGTAGCCGCTGATGAAGTGGTACTGGGCCTGCTCGGGCGTCAGCT
>JAGQRI010000307.1 GCA_020425515.1 Planctomycetota bacterium
GAAGAACTCGAAAACGAAATCAGCAAGCTGAACAACCCGGCCGGCGGCGAGATCAAGTGGTCAAGCGTGATCAGCCTGGCCCAGACGATCCTTAGCGAAAAATCGAAGGACCTGCTGGTGGCGTCGTACTACGCCTATGCCCAGCAGCAGCAGCAGGGCTTCCAGGGGCTGCTTGACGGCATCCAGACCATGAACGGCATGTGCCAGACCTTCTGGGAAGACCTTTTCCCGGAGGCTCGCCGCATGCGCGCCCGCGAAAGCGCCATCGACTGGCTGATCGACCGGGTCACCACCCAGCTCGAAAACGCGCCGCCGCCCGGCGCGGAAGAAATTCCCGTCCTGCAGCAGTGCGTCGCCGTCTGGGACAACCTGGCCGAGTTCGTAAACCCGAAGCTGGAAGCGCCCAACCCCAAGCTGCCGGCCTTCAGTCGCGCGCTCGCGGCGAAGACCGCCGGCGCCCAGCCACCGGCGGAAAGCGGTGGCGAAGCGCAGGCGCAAGCGCCGGCAGCGGGCAACACCGTCGCCATTGCCGGCCCGTCCGGCCCGATCACCAATCGCAAGGTCGCCTTCGAGCGCCTGCGCGAAGTGGCGGAGTTCCTGAAACGGACCGAGCCGCATTCGCCGGTCGCATACCTGGTGCAGCGCGCGATCAAGTGGGGCGACATGTCGCTGGAGTCGGTGATAGCGGAGCTGGTCAAGAACAACGACGTGCGCCGGCAGATATACGAAACGCTCGGCGTGAAGCAGGAAGGCAGCGACTAGCGGGCCTTCGACCCGCGGCCTCAAGGGGCAGCGGGTCCAAAGTCCAAGGTCGGTAACGGCTGGGCCCGTAGCGGGTTCAGCCACCCGAACAGAGAGGGAGTACAGGGATGGCGAAGGAAGGATCCGTAGCGCCGCGTGAGCGCGTCAACATCGTCTACAAGCCGGCCACCGGCGGCGCCGCCGAGGAAAAAGAGCTTCCGTTGAAGCTGCTCGTGATGGGCGACTTCACGCTCGGGCAGGACGACACGCCGCTTGAGGACCGCAAGCCGGTCAACATCGACAAGGACAACTTCAACGACGTGATGAAGAACCAGAACATCAACATCAGCGTCAACGTGAAGAACACCCTCAGCGGCAAGGACGACGAAGAGCTGGCGGCGAACCTGAAGTTCAGGAACCTCAAGGACTTCGACCCGGACGCCATCGCCCGCCAGGTGCCCGAGCTCAACAAGATGCTCGAGCTGCGCGAGGCCCTGGCCGCCCTGAAGGGCCCGATGGGCAACTTCCCGGCCTTCCGCAAGAAGATCCAGTCGATCATCACCGACGAAGCCACGCGCGAGAAGATTCTCGGCGAAATCAGCAAGGGCGGTGAAGAAGGCGGCGAAGGCTAGCCAGCACGTTCAGCATTCAAAACCAACCGGGGCCTTGCCCCGTTGCCGGAGAGATGGATATGGCAGACGCAGAAGGACAGGAACAGTCACAGCCGGCCGAAGCGCAGGCTGCAGAAGGATCGCTGCTCGACGAGATCATGTCCCAGTCGAAGATGGCGCCGAGCGACGAAGGCTATGAGGTTGCCAAGCTCGGCGTGCAGGCCTTCCTGAAAGAAATCCTCGCGCCCGACAGCAAGTTCGCCAAAGCCGACAAGGCCGCCGTGGACCAGATGATCGGCGAGATCGACAAGAAGCTCAGCGAGCAGGTTGACCAGATCATCCACAACCCGGAAGTCCAGAAGCTGGAAAGCGCCTGGCGCGGGCTGAAGATGCTCGTCGACCGCACCGACTTCCGCGAAAACGTCAAGATCGAGCTGCTTAACATCAGCAAGGAAGCTCTGCTCGACGACTTCGAAGACGCGCCGGAACTGGTAAAGTCAGGGCTGTACAAGCACGTCTACACCGCGGAGTACGGCACCTTCGGCGGCGAGCCCTACGGCGCCATCATCGGCAACTACAACTTCGGCCCCGGCCCGCAGGACGTCGCGCTGCTTGGCAAGGTCGCCAGCGTCGCCACCATGTCCCACGCACCGTTTATCGCCGCGGCCGGCCCCAAGTTCTTCGGATTGGAAGACTTCCAGGGGCTGCCGAACCTGAAGGACCTGAAGTCGATCATGGAAGGCCCGCAGTACACCAAGTGGCAGAGCTTCCGTGAGTCGGAAGACAGCCGCAGCGTCGGGCTGACCTGCCCGCGCTTCCTGCTGCGCCTGCCGTACGGGGCCGACACCAAGCCGGTCAAGGCCTTCAACTATGAGGAAAACGTCCGCGACAACCACGAGCACTACCTGTGGGGCAACACCGCGTTCGCTTTCGCCACGCGCCTGACCGACAGCTTTGCCAAGTACCGCTGGTGCCCGAACATCATCGGCCCGCAGTCCGGCGGCGCCGTTGAGGACCTGCCGCTGCACCAGTTCGACAGCATGGGTGAGATCGAAACCAAGATCCCGACCGAGGTGCTGATTTCGGAACGCCGCGAGTACGAGTTGTCCGAGGAAGGCTTCATCGGCCTGACCATGCGCAAGGGCAGCGACAACGCCTGCTTCTTCAGCGCGAACAGTTGCCAGAAGCCCAAGAACTTCGGCCAGAGCGCCGAGGGCAAGGAAGCCGAG
Source organism: Planctomycetota bacterium (assembly GCA_020425515.1). GTDB lineage: Bacteria > Planctomycetota > UBA8742 > UBA2392 > UBA2392 > JACKID01. The sequence continues at coordinate 2,582 of JAGQRI010000307.1, forward strand.
TTGAACTACCGCCTCGGCACGCAGCTTCCCTACCTGTTCATCGTCAACCGCCTCGCGCACTACATCAAGGTGCTGCAGCGCGAGCAGATCGGCTCATGGAAGGAAAAGGAAGACCTGTCCCGCGAACTCAACAAATGGATCGGCCAGTACGTTGCCGACACCGACAACCCCTCGCCCGCGATCCGCAGCCGCTGCCCGCTTCGCAGCGCCGCCATCACGGTTGAGGACGTCCCCGGCGAAGCCGGCTGGTACAAGGTCGGCATGCAGGTGCGCCCGCACTTCAAGTACATGGG
>JAGQRI010000308.1:0-4362 GCA_020425515.1 Planctomycetota bacterium
CATCGCCGTGTGCTCGTCGACCGGCAGCATGTAGCCCGCCCGCAGCATCAGGTAGTACTCCGTTGCGGGCACCAGCCAGGGCTTCTCGACGCGCAGTTGCATCAGCGCCGCCATGGCCTTGCGATTGGCGTTGTAGACTTTGATGGATTCGGCCAGCCGCTCGTCGGTGACCGCTGTGCCGGTCATGCCGGAAACGGCGCCCGCAACGGATTTCAATTCGCCCACGTAGAAGCGCCCGCCAAGATCGCCCCGGAAGTTCTGGGGCAGGTCGAAGTAGTGGACGTACTTTTCCGGCTTCAGCAGCTTGAACATGCCGCTCAGGTTGCGGATTACGTCGCAGATGCTGGGGAACAGAAAGCCATCCAGGTCATCAAGCCGTCCGCTCACGGCCAGCTCGATCACGCTGCGCGGAAGGTGGCAGATGTACGACTGGAAGTAGCTGTCACCGCGCACGATCTCGGTCATGTCGCCGCCGCCCATGATTCCGACGGGCAGCCCGCCGGCTGCATGGATGATTTCGCGGGGTACATACACGGGCAGGAAACCGATGGCGCGCCGTGCGGGACCTTGCGACTTCCACTCTTTTACGGCCTGGAACTCGATGTCCTCATAGAGTTCCTCGGCACGCGCAAGCAGTTCGCCAAGCCGGCCGGTTGCCTGTGTTTCGGCAGGGGCTGCAGTCGTCATGCATTCCTCCATTGCGGCTCGCGCCGCTCCAGAAATGCCTGGATGCCCTCATTGGCGTCCGCCAGCTTCATCAGACTGTCGAGATACTGGTTTTCCCCCGCTTCCAGTTCGTCAGCCAGATCTGCAACGAAACCGGCGCGGGATGCCCGGGTGGCCTCACGCAGCGACGCCGCGGAGAACTGGCCCAGCGTCTTTTCAAACCAGGCGTCGAAGCCCTGCCGCAGCGAGTCAGCCGGAAGCACCTGGTGAACAAACCCGACGGTGTGCAGCCGCCCGGCATCCCATTCTTCCCCGCTAAGCAGCAGGGAATCCGCGATCGCCTGCCCGCACTTGCGCTGTAACAACGCGGCGGCGGCCGGTGGAAATACACCGAGTCGAATCTCCGGCAGTCCCATGCGGGCATCCAAAGCCGCGAACACGAAGTGGCACGCCCCGACGATTTCAAACGCCCCGCCGAGGCACATTCCCTGTACCAGTGCGGCGACAGGCACTTCGCTGCCCGCGATTTCGAGCACGAGTTCGCGCAGGACCGGCAGCATGTCCGCGACATGCTCGGCCGTATGTTCCTCGACGCTCGCGCCGAACGAGAAGTGCGGGCCGGCCGCCTGCAGGACGATTAGCTTCAGCGATTTGTCGAGTTGCGCCGCTTGCATTTCGTCAAGCAGCGTCTGCATCACGCCGCCCGAAAATATGTTTCCCTTCGGTCGATCGACGGTCAGCCGAAGGACGGCGCGGTCGTGCGTACGCTCTGCCGAGACGCCGGACATGTCAGGCCTCCCCCTGAACGGTCTGGTACTGCGGCGAGACCTCGCGAATCAGTTCTTCATTCCAGGGGCGTCCCTCGGCAAGCAGACGGCGCAGCGCCAGGAAGTCCACCTCGCGCTTCCCTTTCGGGCCGTCGTTGAAAGCCCGGAAGCCGGCGTTCGCCTCGGTCATCATGTTGAGGGCCAGCCAGGCGCGGTTCGTTTCGCGGTTGCGGTCCCAGTGCTCGAGCTTGTGCTTGCGGATGCTTTCAATGGTTTTGGTGGTGCAGTCGGGCATGGTGAGCGCGAGCTGGAAGCACATGCGGTCCACCGCCTCGTCCAGTCTGGTCAGGTCGCTCTCGGCGCGTGCCAGTACTTCCTTCGCCTGCTCGCGCTCGGTGCCCTGCTTGAATTCGCCGTGAACGACGTTGCCGAATTCGTCCAGCCAGCGGTCCGTAATCGCCATCGGGTTGGCGATCCACTTGCCCTCCAGCTTCAGTCCCGGAACCAGCCCGTTCAGCAGGCCCAGCCGCTGCGCCTTGTGCGCCGACCAGTGCTCGCACAGTACACCGCTTTCCATCGCCGCGGCCGCACCGACAAACAAGGGCAGGAAATCGGTCGAGCCGCCGTCCGGCGCCGAGCCGTGCTTGGGGCCGGCCTGGCCGAAACGGGCGGTGTCCACCGCGATGCTGAAATCGCAGGCCATGCCGATTTCCTGCCCTCCACCGATGCGCATGCCGTTGACGCGGTTGATGACCGGTTTGTCGCAACTGAGGATGCCAGAGACCATGTCATTGAAGAGGCGCATGTACTGCCGGTACTCCTGCGGGTTCCCGGCGTAGTACTCGGCGTACTCCTTCGTGTTCCCGCCGGTGCAGAAGGCCTTGTCGCCCTCGCCAGTGAACACGGCGCACACGACGGCCCGGTCCATGCTCGCCCGGCGAAACGCCAGGATGATCTCTTTCACCGCATCCGTGGTGTAGCTGTTGTACTGGCGCGGATTGGCGATCCAGATCCACGCGTTGAATAGCCCCTCTACAGGTTCGCCGGAGGCATCCAGCAAGGGGCGACGCTCGTAGCGGATGCGTTCGAACTCGTAGTCGGCCAGCAGTTCGTGGTTGGCCAGTTCGCGTGCGGTGGTATCCATGCTACTTCCTCAATCCGATGGCACGAGGATCGCGCGCTCGGACAATGCGCCGGCGTGCGCGGCCTCGAACAGTGGCTGGATCTGATCCAGCGAGTGCTTCTTGATGAAGGGCTGAAGGTCAACGCGCCCATCCAGCACCAGCTGGATGGCATCCGGGTACAGCTCGGGCGCGCAGCCCCAGTTGCCGAAACAGGTGGCGTCAAAGGCCATCAGGTTGGAAAGCCGCAGCTCGAGCTTGTCCAACGTGAAGCCGACGACCGCGAGGGTGCCGGAAGGTGGCAACAGCTGATACGCCAGTTCCTGCCCGGCCTTCGAGCCGGACATCTCAAAGATCTTCCAGGCGAAGTCGGGATGGCCGCCCCCCGTGACAAGGTGGCGCACGGCTTTGCGAATATCGCGGCGGTCAATGCCCCTGGGATTGAAGACGACGTCGGCGCCGTGGTTGCGAATGCGCTCGAGCTTGTCGTTGTCGATGTCGATAGCGAGCACGAACGCGCCGAATGCCCGGGCAATCTGAACGGCGTATGTCCCGATCCCGCCGACGCCAACCACCACGGCCACGTCACCGGGTTTGATCCCGGACCGTATTACTGACTGGTACGGGGTGGTCACGGCGTCGGCGATCACGGACAGATCCGCCAGCTCGTACTTCCCGAGCTGGTCAGGCAGCAGCGCCAGATAGCGCGCCGGCACGACGATCCGGTCGGCGAAGCCGCCGTGGCCGTCGTTCCCGGGCATGAACTGGCGCACGCAGGTGTTCGGGTATCCGCCCTTGCAGCGGGGGCAATCGCCGCAGGGCATCACGGAAGGAACGACCACCTGCCTGCCCACCAGGTCCGTGGCTTCCTCGCCGGCGGCCTCGACAGTTCCGGATATCTCGTGCCCGAGCACGAGCGGGAGCTTCGCGCGGGGCACCACGTCGCCGAAGTAGAAGCCCACGTCCGTGTGGCAAAGCCCGCAGCCGGCCACTTTCACGACAGCGTCGGCAGGCCCCGGCTCGACGTCGTATTCGAGCGGCCAGAAGCCTGCGGATGGCTCGGTGTAGGCAAAGCCGGAAGCGCGCATGGGGATCTCCGGGTACGCGTTCAACGTAATCTGATTTGAACGCGCATTCAATAGTTAAAAAGATGTTTTTATCTGAATATTACCCAGAAGCAGCAGCGCCCGGGCCGGGACGACGCAGCTCGGGAAGTTTGCTCTTCACCGCGGCCAGCCGTCCCGAGCCCGGGCGCGCTTCCTGGAAGTCGGCGAGGTCCCGCAGGGTCGTGTTCCGCAGCGCATCGACAAACTCGTCGCGGATGGTTTTCCAGAGCGCATGAAGCGGACAGGCCGTGTCGTCGCTGCAATCGTTCTCGCCCATGATGCAGGATTCGAGCGAGCGGATGTCGTCAAGTTCGCGCACCACGTCGTAGGCCGATACGTCGTCCGGGGACATCCCCAGGCGGAACCCTCCCTGCCTGCCCCGCTGCGATTCCAGAATTCCGCGGCGGGCCAGGGTCTGGAGGACCTTGGCCAGGTAGTGAACCGGAACGTCGAGCAGCTTTGCCAGCTGGCTTGTCAGCACCCACTCCTGCGGATCGCAGCGCGCAAGTTCGGTCAGGGCGCGCAACGCGTACTCGCTGGCTTGTGAAAACATGGAGCCTCCGGTCAGGGATGCGGCAGCGGTTCGAGCTCCGCGGTGAACGCACGCAGGATCTTTCCCTGCCTGGTGATGGTGTAGCCCGGCGCCTCGCCCCGGCGGTCGAAGACGCTCTTGATGATCTCGCCGAGCCAGTCCACGTGGCT
>JAGQRI010000308.1:4417-7030 GCA_020425515.1 Planctomycetota bacterium
TCGGCTTCCGGGTCGGGCTTGCCGAACATCAGTGTGCCGATCTCGACGGCGCGGACTCCGCCTTCCAGGTACAACTCGTTGCAGAGCGATACTCCGGGCAACTCCCAGGGTTTCAGATGCGGGTACAGCGCGCCTGCATCAATGTACACGGCGTGGCCGCCCGCCGGGTGCATCAGTGGCACGCCCATGCCGTCGAGCAACTTGTGCAGGTACCTGACCGAGGCGATGCGGTAGCGCAAGTACGCCTCATCCGTGACTTCCTGTAGCCCGACCGCGAGCGCGGCCAGGTCACGCCCTGCAAGTCCGCCGTAGGTCGGGAAACCTTCGGTGAGAATCAGCAAAGACCGGGCTTTCTCGGCCAGTGCGTCGTCGTTCAGGCACAGTAAGCCGCCGATGTTCACCAACCCGTCTTTCTTCGCGCTCATCGTGAAACCGTCGGCCAGCGAGAACATCTCTTCCGCGATGGCGCGCGGTGTGCGATCGGACTGCCCGGGCTCGCGCTCCTTGATGAACCAGGCATTTTCGGCGAACCGCGCGGCATCAAGGAAGAATGGTTTACCGTGCTTGCGGCTGAGCCTCGATACATCGCGCAGGTTTTCGAGGCTGGCCGGCTGGCCGCCTCCTGTATTGTTCGTCACGGTCATGAGGACGCAACAGACCCTGTCGCCTAGTTTTTCCAGGTGCGAAGCCAGCCGCCCGAGGTCCATGTTTCCCTTGAACGGATGCTCACTGCGAGTGTTCCGGGCTTCCTCGATCGCGAGGTCCAGCGGCTCACCCTGAAGGTACTCGACGTTGGCGCGAGTGGTGTCGAAGTGGGAATTGGCGAGCACGACCTTGCCGGCCGGCTCGAGCGTCGAGAACAGGATGTGCTCGCTGGAGCGCCCCTGGTGGGTGGGGATGACGTGCTTCATCCCGGTAAGGGCGCGGACAGTCTCCTGCAACTCATAGAAGGAATCAGAACCGGCGTAGGTTTCGTCCCCGAGCATCATCGCCGCCCATTGCGCCGCGGACATGGCACCGGTGCCGGAGTCGGTCAGCAGGTCGATGGTCACTTCGCGCCCGCGCAGCAGGAAGGGATTGTAGCGTGCCCGTTGAAGGAACTCGCGACGCTGCTCCGGCGACGTGAGCGGCAGCGGCTCCACCATCTTGATTCGGAAGGGTTCAATAATGGCGTGCGGCTGCATGGGCACCTCCGGGCGATAATTGATAATAGGACTTGTTTATCCATTTATCAAGCGAGATTCGTCATACCCGATCGGCATGGCCGGGCTCGCGGCTGCCGCTTGTATTGCTTGATGTTTCAAGTAACCTGACAAACAGGTCCTATTATAGGGGTTTTGCGGATGTTCTCACAAACCACTGAGTACGCCGTACGGGCGCTCATCGAGATCGCCACACGCCCGGATGACAAGCCCATCCTGGCCGGGACGCTGGCCGAGACGCTGGATATCCCGCATCATTATCTCGCCAAGATCCTGCAGCAGCTCGTGCGCACGCGCGTGCTCAAGTCCGTGCGTGGACGCCAGGGCGGCTTCAGCCTGAACAAGCCCGCGGGAAACATCCGCTTGCGCGACATCGTTCAACCCTTCGAGGACCTGCACAAATTTGAGGAGTGCATCCTGGGGCAGCCCGTCTGCAGTGAAGCCGGCGCCTGCCCGCTACACGATTTCTGGGGGGACGTCCGCAAACGCTGGCTTGATGAGCTCGATACCAAGACCCTGCAGGACCTCTCGTTCTACCAGTTGAGGCGCCTGAACAACATGAACGCCGGGCTGTTCAAACGCGTCGGCAAGGTACCCGGGAAGACGTCACTGAAGGCCGGCAAAGGCAAGCGGTCCTCTTCGAAAAAATCACAGAAGAAGCAGGCAACCGGAGCAAAGTAGGGACTGGGGGCGGCCGCACCGGCCGCCCCCAGCCACCGCCTAGAACTTCAGCGTGAGCTGCGCCCATGCGAAGTCCATATCTGAATCCTCGTTGTCGGAACCCGGGCCGACACCCGTCGCGGTCTGGCTGACGAAGCGCCCGGCGAAAAAGTGGGCCCATCCGACCTGGAAAGCAACCCAGCGATTGACGTTCAGGTTGACCACCAGGTCGGCCTCGTAGCCGAGTTCGTCGCTGACGGCCGGGCTGCCTGAGCGGATCACCGTGCCGGCAGGGCTGTACCAGGCGTCGTCGTCGTTCTCCCGCTGGAAGGCGTGGCCTTGCAGCAACACCGACAGCGCGTCGATCCAGTCGAGTCCCTTCCAGGTCCAGTTCACGACGGCCGAGAAGTCGTGCAGGTTGCGCCAACCGATCTGGTCGGCAAAGCCGTGGTACTTATGGCCGAACGGGAACGGCGACCGGAATGTCTGGAAGTCGTTGTCGGTCGGGTCGGAGTCACCGGACGCGTAGTCCCACTCCAGCCCGAAGCGCAAGGCGTGATTGCCGAGCTGCACGTGCAGGTCGACTGTCACCGCGGCGGCAAACGCCTTCACGTTGGCGTCGTCCTTGCCCGGCGTTCCCCAGTAGGCCGAGTCGGCCGTGCCGAACTGCGCGATCCCCTCGGCCGTGTAGGAAATGGCAAGCGATTCATCCGAGTTCAGCCCGAACCAGCCGTTCCAGCGCAGGCTGGCC
>JAGQRI010000032.1:0-1809 GCA_020425515.1 Planctomycetota bacterium
CGCCGCAGGCGAACACGCCCTCGACACTGGTGTAGCTGTTCGGGTGTTCGCTGGGCCCGCCGGCCGCGGCGCCCGTCACGATGTAGCCGTTGTCGTGCATCTTGACCTGGCCCTTGAACAGGTCGGTGTTCGGGATGTGCCCGATCGCGAGGAACACGCCGTCGGCCTTGATCTCGGACTCTTCGCCGGTCTTGGTGTTCTTGCTCTTGATGCCGCAGACGGTGCCGTTTTCGCGCAGCAGGTATTCGGTCGGCTGCTCGTTCAGCGTCCACTTGATCTTTTCGTTCTTCTTCGCGCGGTCGAGCATGGTGTTGCTGGCGCGGAACTCCTCGCGGCGGTGCACCAGGTTGACGTCGCCGAAGCGGGTCAGGAACGTGGCTTCCTCCATCGCGGTGTCGCCGCCGCCGATCACGATCATGCTCTTGTTGCGGTAGAACGCGCCGTCGCAGGTGGCGCAGGTGTGCAGCCCGCGGCTGATCAGGCCCTGCTCGCCCTCGATGTTCAGCAGCCTCGAGCGTGCGCCGGTGGCGATGATGATCGTTTCGCCGGTGTAGAGCTTGTCCTCAACCCATACCTTGAAGGGGCGTTCGCTGAAGTCGACCTTCGTGACGTCCGTGTCCTCGAACTCGGCCCCGAAGTCGACGGCCTGCTGGCGCATGCGCGACATCAGCTCGGGCCCGGCAATGCCGCCGCCGGGGAAGCCCGGGAAGTTCTCGATCTCGGTGGTGAACATCAACTGTCCGCCCGGGGGGCCCCCCGCGCCGAAACCCGCGAAGACGTGCGGTTTCAGCCCCGCGCGCGCCGCATACAGCGCGGCGGTGTCGCCGGCGGGGCCGGAGCCGATGATCAGTACCTTGTGCTCGCTCATGTTCAGCCTTTCCAGTGCAGGACGCCCAAAGTGCAGGCCGGTGTATAACAAGCCCGCACGCCTGTTCACAATGATAAGCCCACTGGCGCGTGGGCCCGCGCCGCCCTAACATTCCGCGCGATGAGTGAGCGCAAGGTCAACATCTGGTTCGCGCTCGTGCTTGGCTGGCTGGTGCCCGGTCTGGGGCACTTTTACGCCAAGCGCAAGCTGCACGGCCTGTTTTACTTCGTGATGATCGCCGGGCTGTACGGCGCCGGGCTGATCGTCTCGGGCGGCACAGCCGTAAACGCCACAGACCACCTGGCTTATTTCGTATGCCAGATCCTGGCCGGGCCGATCACCTTCGGCATCGAGGCGCTGCGCAACCCGGACAGCCTGTCGCTCGGGCATGGCATGAGCATCATGGCCCACCAGACCGGCACCGTGTACGCAGCCACGGCGGGCGTGCTGAACCTGATCGCGATCTGCGAGCTGTACCGCCGCCACGTCAATCCCGAGGAGCCAGGCCCCGCCGACACCATGCGCGTGGACGCCATCAACGCCGAGCGGGAGGCGTCATGAGCGGCGTGCTGGAATATGTCGCGTACTACGCGCCGGCTGCGGTGGTCAGCGGGCTGGTGCTGGGCGTTGCGGGCTCGAAGGAATTCAAGCGCGGGCTGCTGCGCGGCGCACTCAACAGCGCGCTGCTGCTGGGCGGCATGGCGGCGCTGATCTTCCTGGTGCAGCTCGCGACGGACCCGACGATTCTGTAGGGGCGGACCCCTGTGTCCGCCCGGCGGGCCGCCACACGGGGCGGCCCCTACTCGTTGCCCGGCGGGCTGATTGATCATTGAACATTCGCCTCTCATCACCGATCATTGGGTTACCGACACACTGGAGCCCGCATTGACCGCACGTGACGCTGTTGTCCGCGAATATTCACCCGGCGAGTTGTTATGCCG
>JAGQRI010000032.1:1891-13002 GCA_020425515.1 Planctomycetota bacterium
GCCCGCCTGCGCCGCGGCCACGACGTGATCCTGTACACCGAAACCGGGCACCTGCTCGAAATCGAGGGCGGGCTGACAGGGCACTATTTGACATCGCTGATCGCCGGCGAAACCACCATCGTGGCCGAGTTCCCGGTCGATACGCGCGCCGTCATGAGCATGGTGCAGGAAGACCCGGCCTTCGGGCTGTCGATGGCGCGCATGCTGGCGCGCCGGCTGGTGTCGGCGAACAAGAGCCTCGGCAGCAGCCAGCGCCTGGCGAGCCGCTTCATGCGCGACTTCCAGGGGCTGTGCACGGACTTCTACAACCTGGTGCAGCGCATCGGCGACGACGCCGAGGGTGAAGACGACGTGCTTCAGGCTTTGAGCGCCGCCAAGCGCACCTGGAGCTACGGCGTGGGCGAGGGCGGCGGCGCCGAGCTGACGAAGAACACACGCGTGCTGATGGCGCGCGTTGTCGACGACAAGCACATGGTCGGCAAGCAGCATCGCCTCAAGGCCGGCGACCTGCTGTGCCGCCGCGGCGACCCGGGTAACTCGGTTTACATGCTGGTCAGCGGGCGGCTCAGCGTGCGCATCGGCAGCGAGCAGTACGGCGTGGTGCGCCCGGGCGAAACAGTCGGCGAGATCGGCGTGCTGCTCGGCGACGAAGAACCGCGACGCATCGCCGACATCCAGGCCGACGAGCCCAGCGTGGTCGGGGTGATCCCCAGCGAGCACTTCCCGAAACTGGTGACCGAGCAGCCCAAGCTGCTGATCAACCTGTGCCGCCTGCTGTGCCTGCGCGTGAAGTCGTTCGAGCAACTGGCGAGCGAAAGCGATGACGCCTTGCGGGCCGTGAGCGCGCGCTTCACGGGCAACGACGCCAGCTTCCTGGATGACGTGAACGGCTTGCGCGAGCAGCTCGAGTTGCTGGCCGGCGAGCACGACCTGCCCCTCGAAGGCGAGATCGAAGCGCTCAACAGCATGGAAGAGCGCTGGGGCGGGCGCCGCGACGAGCTGAACGAAAAGCTCGCCGCGACCGCCAGCTGATCACTTCCAGGTGATAGTCGAACTGCCATCGTTCCAGCGGAAATCTATCGAGCCGCGCCCGTCACTTTGCGACTTGCGCGGGCTGCAGGTGACTGTGGCGTCGAAGCCGGGGTTGGCCGAGCGCGTGGCAGTCGGATCCACCTGGTAGTAGATCCCCTGGAACTCTTGCCCGGACCTGAAGCTTCGCAACGTGCTGTCAGCGTCGCCTGTTTTCGAATACTCGACGCGCAGGTAGTCGCGGGCCGAGCCCATCAACTGCTCGCCCTCGGCGCGCCTTGCATCGCGGTCGTTGGATACGATCAAGGGGATGGCGGCCAGGCCCATCACCATGACGACGAACAGCACGCCGCAAACGATCAGCGCAATCGCCCAGCCCGGCATGCCCCTCTTCTGCGGCGGGTAGTAGGGCGGCGGCGACATCCCGTACGGCGGCGGCCCCTGCTGGTAGCCTTGCTGATAGCCCTGTGGCGGACCTTGCTGGTAGCCCTGCGGCCCTTGCGGATGCTGCTGCGGCCCCCGATTGGGTGGCCCTGAAGGCTGCGGATTCTGCGGGTAACCCGGCGGTGGCTGCATGGCTCTCCCTTTCGGTTTGTGTTGAAGTGGCGATTCAGTTCCAGTTTGTCTGGGTGGATCCGGTCTCCCAGTTGAAAGCGTACGTGCAATGCGCGTATGGATTCGCGGCCTCGGAGTTCGCGGCACAATCAATTTTCACATTCATCAAGCCGCGAATCCTGCTGGTGTCGTGACCCATGGAAGTGACCGATACCAGCCTGAAGTGGTCACTCGAGTAGTAGCCGGACTTGCACTGGGCGTTCATGTCCTTGATGACGGCTTCGCCGTTTTGGGTTCTCGCGTACTGTTCGCGCATGTAGTCCCTGGCGCGGTCGCACAGGGCGACGGCTTCCTGCTTCTGGTCTTCGGCCAGAGACTCGGCCTGCTTTTGCTGTTGCTCGCGTTGTTCGGTACCGACGGCGCGCAAGATCGCCATGATACCCGGGCCGACAACGAACAGGACGAAGGCCACCACGCCGCCGATGATGTAGCGCGTCGTTAGTCCCCGGCGCGGCGCAGGCTGCTGCGCGGGCGTGTAGGCCGGCTGCTGGTAGTGCTGCGCGGGCTGCTCGCTGCCCGATTGTTCCCACGGGGCTGGTTGATGACCGCCTGCCACGATTCTCTCCGGTGAGATGCGGGCGATCATACGAGCTTGCGCCGGAGACGGCAATCAATTCGCACGCGACTGCCATGCCAGCGCAATGCCCTCATGGGTAAGCGTCGGCACGGCCTCGTCGATGCCGTCGATTTCGGGCGCGAGATAGGCTCCGTAGCCGCCGGTGGCGAAGACGCGCGGGTGGTTTTCGTAGGTCTTTTCGAGCTCGCGCAGGATGTTGTTCACCAGCCCGATGTAGCCGTAATAGACCCCGGCGTTGATGGCGTCTTCGGTGTTCGTGCCGATCAGGGGCGGCTTGCCGGACGGCTTCACCAGCGGCAGCAGGGCCGTCCTCTGGTGAAGCGCTTCCATGGCGAGCCCGATGCCCGGCGTCAGCAACCCGCCCGCGAACGCGCCGTTCTTGACCACGTCGAAGCTGACCGCGCTGCCGAAGTCCACCACCACGGCGTTTCCGTCGCTGCGGTGCGCCGCGGCCAGCGCGTTGACCAGCCGGTCCTGCCCGACCTTTTCCGGCGGGTCGGCCAGGTTCTCGATCGGCACCTTGAAGTCGCGCCCCAGCACGGAAGCTTCCCCGCCGCCGAGTTGCCGCCAGGCCTCACTGAGAGCATCGAGCCCGCGCGGGTTCACGCTCGCGACTACCAACTGCAGCTTGAACTCCCCGGCGCCGAGCCCGGCCTTGAGCGCTTCCGACACTTCGTCTACGGGCGCGTGGCTGGAGATGTCGAACTGCGACAGCACCTCCAGCCCGCGCATGTGCGCCACGGTAGCGTTGGTGTTGCCGATGTCGGCGGCGATGATTTCGGCGGCTTGGCTCACGGTAAGGTCGTGCGCACGATGACTACGTTGCCGTCGCGGTCAATGGCCAGCAGGTCGGGTCGCCCGTCGCCCGTGAAGTCGGCCAGCGAAAGGTTGGTGGCGCGGAATTCGCCCATGGCGTCGCGCAGCGAGCGCTGGGCCTCGGTCGCTTCGCCGAACTGCCCGCGACCGCTGTTGACCCACAGCGTCATGGTGCTGCCGCCGTCGGGGATGTCCTCGCTGGCGATCAGGTCGAGGTCGCCGTCGCGGTCGAGGTCGTCGAGTGCCAGGTCAAGCAGGCGGCCCTTCGCGACGGGCGAGCCCTCGAACGCCTTGAACTGCTTGTCTGCGTCGAGTTTCAGCAGGGTCAGCTTCACCTCGCTGTCCGTGGCGCCGAAACCGAGTGCGAGGTCCAGCTTGCCGTCGCCGTTGAAGTCGGCGGGAGTCAGCCCGAACAGCCGCCCGCGCACCGCGGTGCTGATGTGCGCGCGGAAGGGGCCGACCTCGTCGTCGCTGCTGCCGGTGCCTTCAAGCAACAGCAGCACCTGCGTGCCGGCCGCGTCTTCACCGATCTGCATGACGGCCGCGACGTCTTCGATGCCGTCGCCGGTGAAGTCGGCGCAGCACAGCTCGCCCGAGAAATGCAGCGGCATGTTGGACTCGTCGCGCAGGTCCGGCATCGAGCGGCTGTCGCGCCAGCCGCTGCGTCCCTCATTGTATTGCAGGCGGCCCAGCGGGCTCGGCCACAGCACGTCGAGGTCGCCGTCGCGGTCGAAATCTCCCAGCGCGGGCGCGCCCTGCAGGTTGCTCGGCGGCGTCGGCAGCAGCCCTTCGTCGTCGTTGCCAAAACGCCCCTCGTGGTTGTTGCGCAGCACGCGAGGCTTCTTGAGCGGGTCGTTCGGGATGTACAGCAGGTCGGGCGCGCTGTCGCGGTCGAAGTCGATCGCCTGCAGCGTGCCGTCGGAGCCAAGCTGGATCGGGTCGCCGGCCGCCGTGAACGGCTCGCCATCCGCGCCGCTAAGCCAGATCTGCAGGTTGCCGTCGCGGTCGATCGCGGCCAGGTCGGCGCGCCCGTCGTCGTTGAAGTCGGCCATCGCGGCCGCCAGCGGCGCGGGGATCTGCGGCACCGGCTGGTAGGCCTCAATGAAGCGCACCTTGCTGTCGACGGTGGGGGGCATGTCGGCCGGGTTGACCTTCAGGACCAGCAGCCCGGCGTTGGTGGCGAACACCAGGTGCTCGCGCCAGTACTCCATGGCTTCGACCTTCACGCGCACGCCCATCGGCAGCAGTGTGTCCGGCGTGCCGTCGCTGTTGTCCGAGTTCAGGTACACGCCGATTTCGTCGGTGACGCCCTTGTCGTCTTCGCGCGCGACCAGGATGTCCGTGCGGCTGTCACGGCTGACGTCGCGGCACAGCACGGCGCCGGCGAGCCTGGGCTCCTCGCCGTTCATGCGGAAGCTGGTCGGGTTCATGCTCGCGCCGAGCACGACGGTCAGGTTCGTGTCGCGCCCGGTGAAGACAAAGTCCGCGTGGCGGTCGCCGTCGAGATCGCCCGTCACGACGCGCTGCGCACCCCTGGCGCCCAGGTCGAGCACGCCGAGCTGCGTGCCGAAGCCGCCGCCGTTGAGGTTCATCAGCAGGCGCCCGGTGCCGTCGGCGCCCATGACATAAAGGTCGGGTTTGCCGTCGGCGCTGGCATCGTCGGTGATCAGCGCGACCGCGAGGCGGCGCTCGGCCAAGCCCGTCACCAGTTGCGGCTCGCGCGTCGTGTAGCGCACCAGCACGTCGCCGAAGGCATCCAGCACGGCGATGTCGTCGCGCCCGTCGCGGTCGAAGTCGGCCGCGTTCAGCGCAACGGGCGCCTCCAGCGGCAGGCTTTCGGACTGCATGGTGAAGCGCGAGTCGCCGATGCGCGTCTGGTTAAGCAGGGTGAGAGTGCGGTAGCCCTTTTCGCCGTGGATCAACACCGCGAGGTCGACCGCGCCGTTGCCGTCGAAGTCGCCGCTGGCGAAGTCGATGGCCGGTTCGTCGCCCGGCGGCAGGATGCCCTCGGCACGCCCTCGCGGATCGGTCAATGACGTGATCGAGCCGTCGGCGAACAGCGTGACGATTTCCGGGTCGCCGTCGCGGTTCAGGTCGGCCAGCAGCAACTTGATCGGCAGCTTGCCCGGCTTGTCGCGGCAGACGATGCGATAGTTCGGCTCGGGCTTGTTGCCGTACGGATCGGTCGCCTTGCCGGTGACGGCCAGTGCGTACACGCGGCGTGGCTCAAGCGCCTCGGCCGGCGTGGCGAGCAACCCTTCACGCCCGACGGAAAATTTGAGGTCAACAGCGTGCCCCCGGCCTGAACGCAGCGCCAGACCGCCGTCCGCGAGAGCGGGCAACCCGCCGCTGAGGCTGAAGGCGACGTCGTCCGCGGATGCGTACAGCGCGCCGGTCGGGTTGGCGAGGTCGTTGGCGAGCGCGCCGGGGGTGGTCGGACGCGCGATCAGCGGCTGCTGAACGCCAAGCTGCTCGTTGCCTTGCAGGCTGAGTGTGTAGGCGCCGGCCCGCAGCGTCAGGGTGCGCGCGCCGATGGGTGCTTCGAGGGCGAGTTCGTGCAGGCTTTTGCCGTCGGACAGTGTGAAGACGGTGACCGAGAACGGGACGTCCGCGCCGCCGTCACTGGTGAGGCGGAAGCCGGTGCCTTTGGGCGCCTGGATCAGCAGGCGTTTAAGTGCGGTGCTGGGGATCGCGTCGGGCACGCCGTCGGCGTCGAGGTCGGCGGGGACCAGCGCGCGGATGTCGGGCACGGCCGTGGTGACCGGTGCGCCGCCGCCCGTCGAGGTCGTGGTCTTGGTCGACGATGACGTACCGTTGCCGCAGCCCGCCAGGGGCAACAGCAACAACAGAGATATGTACAGAACTTTCCGCACCGCGTGTCCGTCAGTAAGGCGATCATCCATATTACGGTCAGAGAGCGTTTCGCGTAACGTCTGATCTGCTGCTTATCAAAGGAAGACGCCCGCTTTCGCGGGCGTCGTTATCCGGACGTAGCCAGGATCAATGATACAGGTCCACGGTCACCTTCATGACCGGGTAGACCCACTGCAACTCGCGCACGCTGAAGATCTGCACGTCGTGGGCCGGGTTGTAGGGCGCGAGGATGACGTTGTCGCCGCGGCGCTGGTACACCTTGCAGGTGACGTCGCCGTTTTCGAGCTTGGCGACGACCGGCTTGCCCTCACGGGGCATCATGTTCGGCGCGACGATGATCGTGCTGGCGTCGGGGATGACCGGCTCCATGCTGTCGCCGGCGATGCGCAGGGCGAAGGCGTTTTCGTCCGCCACGTCGCGCGGGCAATCGACATAGTCGCTGCCGGTGCCGGTCGGGTAGTCGTCAAAGGCCGCGAGCGGGCGCCCGGCGGCGGTAATGCTGACCACCGGGATCATCCGCGTGCCGTTGCGCGCGCCGACCGTGACGGCCTCTCGCGAGCGCTCGGCCATCTTGCGATTGAGCATTTCGCGGGTAAGGGTTTCGGTGTCTTCGAGGTTGGGTTCATCGGTGGCGATGAAGAAGTCCGGCGTGACGTTCAGCGCCTGGCTGAGCTTGCGCAGGATCTTGCTACTGACCGGGTAGCGCCCGTTTTCAACGGCGCTGAGGTAGGGGCGCGTGCATCCGATGCGCTTGGCAAGCTCGGCGCAGGTGAGCCCGCGGAAGCTGCGAAGGCGCTTGATGCGCTCGCCGGCGGCTACGGTTGCTTTGGAATCAGTCATGGGAATCTCGTGTAGTGTGCGGAATCATCCGCGTCCATTCGAACCTTGTGTAATGATTCTGACGACATGTTGGGCAAATTGCAAGAAAATGTCGTAATATCTTGCAGCCTCCCGACAGTCTGCATGACATTGCCTGTCTGACACTCCCACATATGGTGCCTACCGGCGGCAGTATGCATATGTGGGGCCCTTGCTTACGGCTCTATCGAACATCCGATGTAAGGTAAACATGACAGATGCGTCCCGCAAGCGGCTGATCGAAGCATGACGAAACGGCGATAACGCGTGTACGGGTAGTCCGTTGCGTCGGGATTCCGATTCGGGTAGAACCTCTTTCAGCCAATCCCCCTTCGATTATTGTTAGCTGTCGTGGAGGTTTTCATGGCCCAGTTCGCGAAGCGAACGCGCGCCTGGCCAATGCACTGCATTGGCGGCGCTCTGACCGGCGTCCTGCTCGTTGCCCTTTCCCTTACTGTGGTTGCCTGCGGCTCAAGCAAGCCGATGCGCTTCCAGTTCGACGTGCCTTCGGGCAGCGCCCAGATCAAGATCGACGAAGGGTCGACCTATTCTGGCGACACCACCAAGGTGTACACGCTGAAGAGCAACGACACCGAGAAGACGATCGAACTGACCTGGAACGGCAAGAAGATCTACGGGAAGATGGACGTCTTCGACCACACCGCGCTCACGCGCATCTCGGTCGTGCCCGTCCACCTGACTGCCGACATCGTCAGTGCGGTTGACGACTTCAAGGCCGTCACCTACGTCGTCTACCAGCGCTACCGCGACTCGAACGTCCGCGGCACCGCCGGTGAGGACACCCAGCTGCGCGTTTACGACTACGGCGACACCGTGACCCGCGACGCCCTCATTGAGCAGGCTCGCCTGAACGGCCACGTCATCGCGGTCATCGACTTCGGCAACAGCGAATACATCAAGTAGTCCATGCGACGACTGCTGTACACGCTTGCAATTCTCGCCCTGCTCGGCACGTCCGCGTGCACGAGCAGCGGCGAGATTGTGTATACCGGCGCCAACGAAGACGCGCGTGAGGGTACCTACATCAAGGACCCGAACGCCGTCGGCACCACGCGTGACTCCGTCAACCGCCAGGACACGACCAGGACCGAGTCGAACCGCGTCGACATTCCGGTGCTCGAATACGCCCAGCTTGGCTGCATTTCCGGCGGCTATGCGATGATGCGCCGCTCCGGTTACGACACACGCTACGTGCGCTCCGGTTTCGCGGCCATCAAGTACAGCGACTACGTCGAGCGTCGGGTCGGCTTCGAAGGCTACACCAACGGCGCCACGGCCGAGGGGTACTGGACCAAGCTGAACTCGACGGTCTATCCCAGCCTGGTGTCGGACGACGAACTCAGCTACCGCATGGGACGCGACCGCTACCGCGCATACTCGGCTCTGGAATCGCCCTGGACCGACACCGGCAAGGTGACCACCGAGGCGATCGAATCCAACAGCCGCGTCGAGGCAATGCGCGGCGAAGCGTACCTTGAAGGCGCCCGCACTCGTTACGGCTACGACGCCGCGTTCGTCACGCGTGTGGTGGGGCTGCACCTGTGGAAGTATGCCGACCGCGAAATCGTGACCGACGCCGTCGAGGTGACCTACACGCTGGTCTACTACAACACCAACGAGTTCGACACCGGCCCGACCGAAATCGACGAGCCCGTGCCGTACTACACCGAGTACATCGAAAACTCGGCGACCCTGCCCAAGGACGGCACCAGCGTGCAGTACATCAAGCGCCCCGGCAACCGGAGCATCCTGCGCTGGAAGTTCCCCAAGGGCATCAAGGCTGGCGAAACCAACAGCATGAAATACAAGGTAACGGTGAAGCTGAACGCCGAGCCCGAGTACCGCCCGCCCGAAGACCAGCCGGGCATGCCCCGCGAGAATCGCTAGGGAACCGGGAAATGAAGCGGGCCTGATGGCCGCCCGTTTTCATTTCCGTGCCGCGCTCAGGGGGTCGTGTACGCGCCCGCGTTTATCGCGACGAAGTTCAGCATGAACTGCTGGTGCGCGCCGCTGGGCTTGTAGTCGGCGGCGTTGGTGTCGAACGACTCGCTTCCCAGCCAGGTCGTGAACGCGGCCAGTACATTGCTGAAGTCGGACTGCCCGCCCGGCGCGGCGCTGTCGCTGCCGAAGACGCCGCCGCTGTACAGCGTCAGCTCGATCAGCCCCATGTTGAACGCGACGGACTCGGCCAGTTGCTCGGCGGAGTACATCGGCGCTTCCCCGCCCGGGGTGACGGCTGCGAGGTCGTTGATCGCCTGTACCTTGTCGCTCACCTGCGCGGTGTAGATTGCGGTCCCCAGTTGGCCGGCGGCGCCGTTGCCGGCGACGATCACGGCGTAGTTGTCGTGGTCCGTCGAGAACGACGGGCTCCAGAGCTGGTCGGCGATGTCGCGCATGATGTCCTGCGCCGCCCGCTGGAAGCGCGACAGCGTGTGGCCGGCGTCGATCGTCGACATTTCGTCGCCCGCGTTCAGCACGTACATGGACCCTTTGGCGAAGTAGGACGGCGGGGGCGGCGGCGTGTTGGCGCGGAATGTGAGTTGCCGGGTCGCGGTCGTGCTGCCGTCGCCGACCTCGAAGTCGATGGTGGCCCAGAAGGTGCTTTGTGGCATCCCGGTCACGGTAAGCACGCCCGCCGCGGACAAGTTGAACATGCCGGGCGCCGTGGCCGAGAGGATCGACCAGTTGTAGCCGCCGCCGCCGCCGATGGCCGTCATCTGGTGCGAGTAGGCGGTTCCGTATTCGCCGCGCGGGAGTTCGCTGTCGAGGATCAGCAGTGGGATCGGCGCCGACGCGTAACTGTTGGTTGCCTGCTGCTGCGAAGATGTGCCGGTCGGGCCGCCGCCTGAGCCGCTTTTGTCGCAGCCGAACAGGCACGCAAGAACCGCCAGGCCGATGGCCAGTGCAAAGCGCTGCATGGTTGTCCTCCAGGATCGTAGTTGGACGCACCCGGCTAAAGCGTATGCCGTGCCAATCCCGCACGAACGCCCGATCAAGGGGGTTCAGCCGCGGTTACCGTTCCGAGTGGTTACAAAGCGGACGTCCGGGCGGGCGCGAAGGTTACGCCGCGTGGACACGGAGCTTCAGGAAAGTGCTTCCCGCCCTGCCGCTGTCAGGTACTCGACCGGCTTGCCGTCATCGAACACGCAGGCCACCAGCCGCCCGTCTTCCTTGCTGCCGCAGCCGCAATCAAGGTAGACCCCGTGGTCGAACATTTCCGGGCGCCGCACGCCGTCGGCGCCGAAACGCATGATGACGTGCCCGCACGCGGCGAACGTTCCTTCCGGGCTCCCCAGCGCGGCTGCCAGGTCGGCGCGGTCCTTGGACTTCGGGACGCCCCACATGCAGAGCTTTCGGTCGGGCTCAATTGCCTGCCATCGCCCGGCCGGCACCGGCGCGTGCGTGAAGTTCACGCCCTCGTCGCGGTGGATGTGCGGAAGCGCCTCCAGCCAGCCCGCGAGCCCGGTTTCGTCGAGGTAGTCGCGCAACTCCTCGGGACTACGGAATTCGTAGCCTGACTCCTCCGCGAAACTGGCGATGGTTTCGCCGCCGCCGGCAATGCCGAAATCGAATCCGCGGGCGATGTCCCGTGCAAGAAAGCCGAGAAACAGGTCCTCGTGGTTGCCCGCCAGCGCCACGTGGCCTTCTTCGGTCAGGCGACGGACCAGACGGATCACCTCAGCCGAGCGAGGGCCGCGATCCATGAAGTCGCCCATCAGCACGATCTTCGCGTCAGCAAAATCGCGTTGCGCGTGACCCAGCAGTGCGTTGAACTGCTCGAAGTCGCCGTGGATGTCCGGGATGGCAATCAGCGTCATGGTTGCTCCGGTTACGTGGCACGGGAACGCGCTGCCGTTGCAGTCTAGTCCGAAAATGCCGTCGCGGGGCTTCTGATCTGCACCGCTCGTTTACGGGGCCGGGTGGGGGGCCTATACTTCCGCCGACTGTCAGAAAAGGGGAGTCACTTGGCGCGCCATTCACAGACGCTGCATCGAGACCTGAACCGCAAGCGCCCGCGGCACCGTACCCTGCGCGAGATCGACAAGGACCTCGAAGGGCTTGAGGAGATGCTGCACGGCTTCTCGTCCAAGGCCCCGCGCGCGACCAAGTCGAACAATCCTGACGTGGACCGCGCCATTGACGTGCAGATCCAGCGCCTGCTGAACCTGCGCGAGAAACCCCACAACGAGTACTGGAACGCCGAGCTGGACTCCAACGCCGGGCTGGGCGCGCAGTACATCCTGATGATGCACTTCCTTGATCAGGTCGATGAGGTCAAGCAGCGCAAGCTGGCGAACTATACGCGCAACTGGCAGACGCC
>JAGQRI010000309.1 GCA_020425515.1 Planctomycetota bacterium
GCCTTGAGCGCCTGCACCGTGTCGCCGGCGCTGGGTGTGAGCACGACGACGGTCGTGTCGGCGAGGCGCGCGATGTCGACTTCCGATTGCCCGACGCCGACGGTTTCCACGATGATCGGGTCGAAGCCGGCCAGCGCCAGCACGTCGCAGGCGTCTTCGCTGCCGATCGCGAGCCCGCCGAAGCGCCCGCGGCTGGCCATGCTGCGCACGAACACGTCCGGGTCGAGCGAGTGTTCGGTCATGCGCAGGCGGTCACCCAGCAGTGCACCGCCGCTGAATGGACTTGACGGGTCAACAGCAACCACGCCGACGCGTTTGCCGTGCCTGCGCAACTCGCCGACCAGCGCGCTGGTCAGCGTGCTCTTGCCGCTGCCGGGCGGGCCTGTGATGCCGATGCGTTCCGGCCGCGGCAGCTGGGCGAACTCAGCATCAAGCACAGTGAGGAAGGTTTCGTCGGCGTTCTCGACCAGCGTAAGCGCGCGGGCCACGGCGCGGGTTTTGCGGTTGCGGATGCGTGAGATCAGGTCCATGAACCCAGTATGGCGGGCGAGAGGCGCTGTCGAAAGAGGAACATCTTTGTGGCACAGGCAGGATTGCCTGTGCCACGCGAACATCCACTCGCCTACTCCTTCAAAGCTTCGGCGAACTTGCGGGCGGCGCTGCGGATCACGGGTGATGCATCGCGTTCCTTAATGCTCAGGAACCAGGCGCGCAGGCGTTTACGGTCGGGGACGTTGTCCGGACGGACGGCGCCGACGCGGTTCAGCGCGGCCTGGCGGACACGCAGTGACGGGTCCTCTTCCACGACTTCTTGCAGGCGGTCCAGGTTGCTCTCCGGGATGTGCGAGACAGCTACCGCGCGCAGCGACGGGTCTTTGTTCACGTCGAGGTACTCTTCAATCAGCGCGGACTTGTCCGTGGAGCGTGAAAGCAGCGCGCCCAGGGCCTGCGATTTCACACCCGGGTTCACGCCTTGTTCAAGGACCTTGCGAAGTTCGGTGTCGGCCGCGCCGAGCCGTGACTGGCGAAGGCCCTCGATGCCGCCCTGCGCGATCTTCACGTCCGCGTCGTCGGCGGCGCCGGTCAGGCGCTGCAAGTCCGTGGCGTTGGATGCGAACGAGCCGAAGGCGACTAGATAGTCGGGGTAGTTGGCGTCTTTCGTCTGCAGTCCGGCCTCGATCATTGCCCGTCCGTTCGGCACGTCATACGCCGCGATACGCTGGATCAGCAGACGTTTGTTGTCGGCATCCATGTTGCCCTGCAGCAGGCGCTCGAAGAGTTTGGGCAGTTCGGTGTTCTCCTTCAATTCCTCGAATAGGTCGATTTCCATGAAAGAATGTAGGGTGAGGACAGGATCATCATTAGGCACAGGTTGTCCGCCCGCCGGCTTCTGGCGAGGGCCGTAGACATACATCAGGGTCGACGCATAGTCCCACCACTCCGGTCGTTCGAGTTCGGTGAAGACATTGGCAACTGGATCGAACGTCACGATGAATTCCGCGAAGAATATCTCCCTCAGATCGCGAGCGACTGAACGGCGTAGAAGCAGGTTTCGAAGTTCCTGCTGAAGCGAGTTTGCGAAAGAAGCCATCCGGCCTACCACGATTGGCTCGAAAAGGGCTCTGGCGACGACCTTCAACAGCCAATCCGGCTTTTCGGTATCGAGTACGTTGCGTAACAGAGACATCAGGTGCTCGTCCGGAGTTTCCTTCAGGTGCCAGCTCTTGGTTAACTCATCGAGCAGGTAGGACGCGATCAACTTCAGCTCTTCGACTTCGCCGGCCGCATACATCTCGTCCGTGCCGAGAAACTTGGCGGTTCGGCTGTCGTAGACGTGCTGCGCCCAGTCGAGTTTCGGCTTGAGCTCATGGAATGCGGCGAAGAACTGGATACGCACGAGAGCGTTCTCCTCGTTGTCGAGGGCGTTGCGTACACGTTCATCGACCAGCGTGTGCGGGCGCGCGGCGGTTAACAACTCATGGTCGATCTTCATGCCCTTGCCGTCGCGGGCCTTGGTGGCAACCCCGAGGTTGTAGAGCCAGATGTCGATTTCGCGCGCGGTGTTCTGGCGTTCCGGCTGCGGGTTCGCGTCTTCGCTGCCATCTTCAGCGCCATCGCCGCTTTCGGCGTTGTCGGGCGCGCTGTTCGTTTCGGGCAACGGGTCCGGCGTCGGGCGCCCGTGCGAGCCCAGGCTGGGGATTGCGCTGCTGGCGCCGGCCGACTGGTTGTCCGCCGCGTTCGCGGTGTCGTCGGCGCGGGTCGACAGCCACCACGCGCTCGCGCCGATGCCGCCGAGCAGCAGCACCAGCACAATCAGCCCGTAGACGGCCGTGTTCGATTTTGAAGCCTGGTCTTCCATGCTTCCTTATTAACGCACGGCAAGGCCAAACGTTAGCGGCGAAAGATTCTGATTTCCGGCGTATCCTGATCGGCCGCCCAGTCGTCCTTGTTGTGTAACCGACATGGAGCCCGCCGTGACCGAGCCGTTGAGCAAAGACTTCACCATCGTTGTGCGCAAGGCGCGCCGCGAGTTTCTGAACAGCATCGAGCCCCTGCGCCCGGAGCTGTTCCGCTATTGCCGCTCGCTCGCGCGCAACGTCTGGGATGCCGAAGACCTGGTGCAGGACACGCTGCTGAAGGCTTTCGCCAAGCTCGCCGACGTGCACTGGCAGGTGGACAACCCGCGCGCGTACCTGTTCAGGGTAGCCACCAACCACTGGATCGACGTCACGCGCAAGGGCCGGGAGGACGCCATGCCCGAAAACTACGATGCCGAAAGCAGCGACGCCGCGGCCGACGAGAAGCCGCAGGTGCGAGAAGCCATCGGCAAGCTGGCGCACGCGCTGCCGCCGGTCGAGCGCGCGGCTGTGCTTTTGAAGGACGTTTTCGAGTTCAGCCTCGACGACTGCGCCAACTACATGCAGACCACGACCGGCGCCGTGAAGGCCGCGTTGCATCGCGGGCGGGGCAAGCTACGGGACGCCAGGGACCAGCCCCAGCCGGCGATTCCCATACAGGTGGATACCGGGCTGCTGGACCAATGGTGCGGGGCCTTCAACGCCCGCGACCTGCAGAAGCTGGCCGGGCTGATGCTCGAGGACGCGAGCGCCGAGGTCGTCGGCATGGTGCAGGAATACGGGCGCGACCAGATCCGCGACGGCAGCCTGCACCACACGGTACTGGACGAGGAAGGCGAGCCGACGGCCGAGCGCCTGGAGTACCTCGGCGAGCCGATCGTGGTGCTGTGGTACACGCACGAGGGCAAGCGCGTGGTGCGCGACGTGCTGCGCTTCGTCAGCGACCGCGGCGGGATGAGCGACCTGCGCTACTACTACTTCTGCCCGGAAACGTTGCGCGAAGTCGTCGAAGCGCTGGGGCTGCCGCTGGTCGATAACGGTTATCGCTACCCGTTCATGTAGGTCTGCGGGAAGCGTACCTCGCGGGCCAGCATGCCGTCTGCGGGCAGGGGCGAGCCGTACGGGATGCCCTCCGCGACCAGCCTTACCGGGGGTGCATCAGGATTGAGGGGCTTGGGCAGGGCGAGATAGGCGGCGGCTTCACGGTGTTCGCGCCAGGCGGCGACCGCCCAGAACGGCAGGGCAAGGGGCCACAACACGGGCGCGAGCAGCCACAGGGCGCTGCCGCGCTCCGAGCGCGCCATCCAGGGGTAAAGGAATGCCAGCATGCCGAACATCCACACGCCGAGCGTGCCGAAGATGAAAGTCCAGATGCCGAGCGGATGCATTTCCATGGCGGCCTATCGGAAAGTCTACCATTTGGCGAAGCGGGGTTTCGTTGTCGCAAGCTTTGGTAAAGACCGGCGGTTTCGATTCACGCGTAAGGAAGGCGTTGTATAAGCAACCTAAACCGAACAGGAGAGAAGACATGTCCGAACAACCCAAGCCGGCATTTGGCGTCGGCAGCTTTTGCTGGAACGAGCTCTACACGACCGACCTGAAGAAGGCCTCCGAGTTCTATGAGAAGGTGCTGGGCTGGAAGTTCGACGCCCACGAAGAAATGGGCGGCTACAACATGATCATGGTCGGCGACAAGTCGGTCGGCGGCGCGATGGACATCAGCGCGCCGGAGTTCGGCGGCATGCCGTCCTGCTGGGGGTACTACATCGACGTCGAAAACTGCGACGACACCGTCGAGCGCGCCAAGGGGCTCGGCGCCGAGGTCCTGAGAGAGCCCGGGGACGTGCCGGAAGTAGGGCGCTTCGCCGCGCTGAAAGATCCGACCGGCGCGTTCTTCAACGTCATTGCCCTCAAGCAGCACAGCACGGAGCACCCCGAACCGGCACCCGGCCAGTTCCTCTGGGTAGAGTTGATGAGCCGCGACTTCGACAAATCCACGGCGTTCTACAGCGAGTTGATCGGCTGGAAGGCACAGGAAATGCCGATGCCCGACGGCGCTTACACGTTGTTCCAGACTGCAAACGGCAACGCCGGCGGTGGTATGCCGATGCCGAAGGATGTGCCCGCCGAAGTGCCCGACAACTGGACCGGCTACATCCACGTCACCGATATCGACAAGTCCTGCAAGGACGTCGAAGCTGCGGGCGGCCACGTGATCTTCCCGCCGATGGAAGTACCCGAGGTCGGTCGCTTCAGCCACATCAGCGATCCAACCGGAGCCGTGGTGGCGATCATGCAGCCGGCGCCGATGGGCTAGGCCCCGCGACGCGCGTTCTCGATGTCGCGCTTCAGGGATTCGCTGCCGATGCGCGAGGCCAGTTCGTCCGCCCGGGCGAACTCGGCCTCGGCTTCTTTGTGGCGCCCCGACGCCTCCAGGACATTTCCGATGTTGGCGTGCTGGGTGGCTTCGCCGCTCGGGTTGTTTACGCGGCCGAACAACTCGAGACTGCGGCGGAATTCCTGCTCGGCCAACTCGAGGTCGCCGAGCCTGCGCGCGAGCTTGCCCAGTACGCTGCGCAGGGGCGCTTCCTGGCGCGGCAGGTCGACGGTTTCGAGGATATCGCGCGCTTCGAACGCGCAGGCCTGCGCCCGTTCGAGTTCGCCCTGATCCAGCAGAACCGCGGCCATGTTACTCAGCGTGGACATGACCCCCGGGCGGCTGCCGATCTCACGGTGGATGGCCAGTGCTTCGCGCCAGCGCTCGAGCGCGTCGTCGTAGCGATCCTCGTGTACGTCCACGGCGCCGAGCCCGCTCAGGAAGGTGGCCAGGGGGCGGCGGCTGCCGAGGCGGCGGTTCTGCCGGATGCTCTCCTCGTACAGTTCGCGAGCGCGTGCGGAGTTTTCCAGCGCCGACTGCAGCGTCGCGTAATTGCCGAGCGTGACGGCGTGGAAGCGCGCGTTGCCCGTTTCTTCCTGCAGCTTCAGCGCGGCCTGGAAGGCTTGTTCTGCGTCATCGAGCCGGCCCTGCCACTGGCGCAGCGCGGCGAAGTTGCCAAGCACGATTCCCTCCTGGAACCGGTTGCCGAGTTCGCGGTGGATTGCCAATGCCTGCCCGTAGCGCGCCTCGGCTTCATCGAGCCGTCCCGCCCCGTGCAGCAGCGTCGCCAGTTTGCCCAGCGCGAGCCCTTCCTGCGCGCGGTCACGGGCCTTTCGCGCGAGTTCGAGGCATTGCTCGTAGCCCGCCTGGGCGCTCGTTGCGTCGCCGATTTCGCGCTGTACCTCGGCCTGCTCGCCAGCGAGTTGAGAACGCCGCAGGTCGTCGCCGGCGAGCTTTCCGGCGCGGGTGTAGCGCTCCAGCGCGTCTGCAAAGTTCCCGCCGAAACGCAGCACACTGCCGCCGTGGAACAGCGCGTCGAACTTCTGCCCGGGGTCGGCCAGCGGATGCTCAAGCACGAGATCGTAGAAGGCCAGTGCCTCGCGCGGGTTGTAGTTGTCGCGGGCGTGGTCTGCCGCCTGCCGCGCGTAGTGCAGTTCTTTTTCGCTCATGCGCTGCCCGTCGTTACCCGGCAGGACTTCCGCGGCGGTTTTCGCGTGCGCGTACAACTCGCCGGCGGACGCCGAGGTATCGTCGCCGAGTACGTCTTCGATCAGCAATAGTGCCAGCGCGTGCAGCACGCCGCGGTCGCCGGGAAGTTGCAGGCTGTACGCGGCGTCACGCAACATCGCGTGGCGGAACAGGTAGGCGGTCTCGGCGCCGGGATCACGCATGCGGCGAGTCTAGCTTGCGCCGGTTGCGGGCTGCAGCTTGATTGTCCGCCTGGGAATCGCGTTGAAGGCCGCCATGCCGAGCAGCATGGCAATCACGAATACGGCGCTGGAGAGCGACGGGCGCGCGAGCAGCACGATGCCCGGGCCGGGGCAGACGCCCGCCAGCCCCCAGCCGATGCCGAAAACCGTCGCGCCCAGGAAGAGCTTCTTGTCGAGGTCGCCGCGGGCGGCGCAGGGCAGCTTGCCGGCGAGGATCGATTTCCTGCACTTGAACGCGAACCAGACCGGCAGGTAGACGGCGAT
>JAGQRI010000310.1 GCA_020425515.1 Planctomycetota bacterium
TGGCCTTGTCGTCCTTGATCGTCTCGATATCGGCGTCTTCCATCTTGCCGATAATGTTCGTCACCGCCTGCGAGATCAGTTCGTTGATCTTGCGGGCGTTAATGACGTTGACCTTCTTCATGCCGCGTTCTTTGAACGCGTCAATATCCACCTGGCGCGTCTGGGCGCGGATCAGGTTGGAATAGTCAACGTTGCTCTGCTCGGTTTCCGCCATGAGCACCTGCCATGAATGCGGCTCGACAGCGGTCTCAGACCTGCTGGAAAGGCCGCTATCGACAAACTCCGGAGGTTATAACCCATCGAATTGAATCACGTTACATTCGTTTCGACAAGGTAAAAGACGCTTGGCAGGCGCGACACAGGCCCGCTATGGTCTACCTGTGAAACGACTGGAACAGGTCATAACCATGAAGCGCACCATTCGCACTACGACACTTTTGGCACTACTGGTCATGGCGACGCCACTCGTCGCCTCTTCTTTATCGGTCGTTCCTCTGGCCAAGGCACTGCAAAATCCGGAACTCGCCAAAGCCGACCGCACCTCAAAGGATTTCTGGGATGCCGCAAACGCGGTCCGGGAAGTCCTGCTGAACCAACCGAAGGCGTTTACCCCCATCGGTAAGGACAACAAAGGCGAGCCCGTCGCGCCCGAACTCGATGCCGAGCAGGAACGCTTCTGTACGCGCCTCAGCCAGCTCGCCAGATACCGCGACACCCGGGTGGGCAAGCTCTTCTTCCGTGCGCTTGAAAGCACACCCGGGGTCGAGAACCTTCCCGACAACGCCCGGACGGCCGAGGTCACGGTGCGCTGGCCGGTGGTCGTGAAGGAGTACACTTCCCACATCCGGGTTCGGGTTGCCGCCCGGCGCGTCGGCGAAACCTGGCTGATTTCCGAGTTCGCCGTCTCGGTCGAAGGTGCGGCCGCGGCGCCGATCGGCGGCATGGCGCCGTATTTCAGCAACGGCCCGATCAATCCGCTGTTGCTGGACGCCGAGCCGATTGACTACCTCGTCGGGCGCAACCCCGACGACCGCACGAAGCCGGAGTCGGAGCGCGCCCCCTTCGACTACAACGGCGCCCTCGACCGCGTATTCGAGACAGAGGAAGGCGCCTACGCGAAAATGGTCGAGGCGCTGCTGGAAGCCACGAAGCCCGACGTGTCAGTCGGCGACCGTATCAAGGCGCTGCGCCCCTACCTGGCTACGAATCCGCAGCGCACTGAGCTGGCGAAGGCCGGCAACGACCCCGACGGGAGCGTGAAATTCTGGAAGGAAATGCGGGCACAGTTCGAGAAAGCCGCAACCGCGCCCATGCCTTCGTCGGTACCGAAACTGACAGACTCGGCGGTGCACCTGCGCTACCAGCTGCTGGTCGAGGGCGAACTGGTCGCGGGCGCCACACAGGCACTGCGCCTGCGCAACGGCAAGGTGGCGCCGCGCGGTCGGCTCAGCGATGAGGAAGTGACGCAGATCCAGAAAGACATCAAGGAAGAGGAAGCCCATGACGAGCAAGGCGACGCAAGCGGAAATTGAGAAGGCCCTGCAGGACCTGCCCGACTGGGAGCACGAAGACGACGGCATCGTGAAGGCGTTCGAATTCGACGATTTCAAGCAGGCCTGGGCTTTCATGGAGAAAGTCGCGCAGGCCGCCGAGGCGATGGACCACCACCCGGAATGGACCAACGTCTACAACAAGGTGCTGATCCGCCTGAGCACACACGACGCCGGCGGGCTGACCGGCAAGGACTTCGAGTTGGCAAGGAAGATCGAAGCCGCCCTCTAGGGGCTGTCCCCGCAGGCACATGACCGCGCAGCCGAAATGGACCACGCGACGGCGCAAAGAACAGCACTTCTTCAGGATGGACAGGACGAGAATGGACACGGGTTCAAGATGGCCCGCTCCATCTGAGACTCGTGTCCATCTTCATCCTGTCTTCCTGCCAACAGCAGTTGCGGTTCATCGCGGCTACCCGGCAGTTGCCCTTCCTGACGACACGAATTCATGTCGCAGCCTCTTGTACGCTTCCGGTGTCGGCGTGAATGGTCGCGCCGTGAACCGGAGAATGGGCATGTCCCGAAAGAAGAAACGCAAGGCGCTGCTGCGCCCGCGGACCGAGGCCACGCACGCCGCGCCGCACCCCGACCAGGCCGAGATCGACCGCATGGCCTACGAGCTGTTCCTGCAGGAAGGCGGCGAAACGCTTGAGGTCATCATACACACCTGCCAGGCCACCTCGGAGCTGTACGAAGCCCAGATGAAGGCCGCCCGCGACAAGGGCAACGGCTGGGGCCCGGACGTCTCGCCACGCGAGGCGCGCATGAGCGGCAGCCTGCTGCTGCGCACGGTCAAGGAAAAGCGCCAGTGGCTGAAGGACTGCCGCCAGCGCATCGAAGCCCGTTACGCCCCACCGGAAACAACAGAGGAAGAACACCAGGCCGAGGCGCAACCCGAACGCGCGCCGATGCCCGCACCGGGCGGCACACCCGAGCCGGCCATGGCAGGCGCCGCCCCGGTCGAGGGGACGGAAAGCCCGCCCGCAGAGACGTAGCCGCCCAGTGGCAACGGCATCCTGCCGATGAATCTGTTTCATGCGCTTCCAGCGCATGCAGCGGCTGGCAGCCGCCGGCACAGAACACGCGCAGGATGCGCGTGCCACACGGCTGCATGCCACCTTTTGCGCAATTTGTGCGTAACGCCCCTGCCCTCGGCCCCGTATGGTTAATGAAGCAGGGGGGTAGATGGGCTCGGAAAGAGACAAACGAGCGGATGTCAGCCGGCTGGCGGTCTTGCACCACGGCCCGTTGTTCGGCTATTGCCGGCGGCGCCTGGGCAATGACTCCGAGGCCGACGACGCCCTGCAGGAAACGTTCATGCGCGCGTTCAAGTACTACGACAGCCTTGACCAGAGCCGCGACGCGCGCAAATGGCTGTTCGGCATCGCCCACAACGTATGCGTCGAGATCGCCCGCGGGCGGAAACGGCACACCACCGTGGCCGAGCTGCCGGACCCGAGCGACGGCAAAAGCACCACCGAGGTCGCGCTTGAGCGGCTGGCGCAGGAAGAGAACCTCGAGCAGGTAAGGCGCGAACTGGACAGGCTGCCTGACCGCGCCCGGCGCATCCTCGAGTTGCGCTTCTTCGGCCAGATGACCAGCGCCGAGATAGCGGAACTCGAAGACATGAAGGAAACCGCCGTGCGCGTGACGGTTCATCGCGCGCTCGAAGGACTGCGGGCCAGGCTCGCAAGATGAGATGACCTGAGCGCGATGCGTAAGCGAGCGGCATCTGCCTTCGCCAACGCAACGGGCTCGAACCCGGGAAACCGGGCAGGAGTTGGGAAGATGCAACACCCCGAAGACCATGACATCACCGCGCTCGCCTATGACCTGATCGAAGGTCCCGAGCGCGAGGCGTTGCTCGGGCACCTGGCCGAGTGCGACCGGTGCCGCGCGGTTTACGATTCCTACCGCGACGAGCAGGTCGCCGTGCGCGAGGCCATCGTGCGCGACGCGCGCTCCGGCGCCGCCGAGGCCAAGGCGCT
>JAGQRI010000311.1 GCA_020425515.1 Planctomycetota bacterium
CACCACAAACCCGCCTGTAGAGCTGACTTGGAGCTACAGGCGGGTTTGCGATTTGGTTTTACAGATATCTTTCGGCGCAAAGTCGGGGACGGCCTCTGCAACGCGCGCAAGGCGCATTTGGCGCATTCGGGAATAATCCTTTCAGCTGAAAATATTTTAGCTATTATCCTTGCAGTCGCATGGAAAAGGCGGCGCATCAGCCCCGGGAGAGCCACTATGGCCAGGAGCCATAAGCGAAAGTCTTCTAAAGAGTCACAAGATCATCCGCGGCCTGGCGCAACGCCCGATACCCGCCAGCCGGCGCCGCCCGCTGCCGGAGCTTCGGCCGGCAAGATGGAGTTGAACATCCTTCAGAGCCTTCGCCGCATCATCCGCGCTGTCGACATTCACTCGCGCAAGCTGGTCGCCACCTATGGCATCACGGGACCACAGTTGATCTGCCTCGTTACGCTGTGTGACGAGGGGGCGATGACGTCGGCCGAGTTGAGCCGCCGGGTGTTCGTCAGCGCCAGCACGATCACGGGCATCATCGACCGCCTTGAAAGGCAAGGCTACGTCGAGCGAAAACGTGACGACATCGACCGCCGCCGCGTGCTGCTGCAGCCCACCAGCAAGGGCTTCAAACTCGCTTACCGCGCGCCGTCGCCCATCCAGGACCAACTGGTTGAGCGACTGCGCGAACTGCCCGAACTCGAGCAAGCCGCTATCAGCATGTCGCTGCAGCGCATTGTCGACCTGATGGAGGCGCGTTCTCTTGACGCGTCACCGATCCTCGCGACCGGCGATATCCAGGCCGGCGCCAGCGGGAAGTACCCCGCAAGCCGGATCGACAATCTGCCCGAGGCCGACACGAGAAACTGACCAAGAGCTGCAACAGGAGAGAGAGCGACCGATGGACAAGAATACTTCGGTTATGGAAGAACCTACCGTTGGAGATATCGAAGTGCTGGCGGACATTCCCGAGCTTGAAGAACTCGCCGGCGTCGTCGTGCCCGAGCCGCTTAAAGAAGAAGTAAGCGATTCCGAGCTCGAGCACCGCGACTTCGACGACAGCGAGTTCTGGCGCCGCATACCGGCCTTCAAGGACGTCGACTACGAACAGTTCCTGGACCACAAGTTCCAGCTCATCAACAGCGTCACCAGCACCGAGAAACTGACCGAAATCGTGGGCGAGCTCGCCACGCCCGAGTTCGTTGCCGACATGGAAGCCGGGCTGCGCGCCGCACCCATGAACGTGCGCGTCTCGCCGTACCTGATCAGCCGCATCGACTGGGACAACCCGTACGACGACCCGATCCGCATCCAGTTCCTGCCCGTGGCCTCGCGCCGCAGGCCGGACCACCCGCAGCTCACGCTGGACAGCCTGCACGAGCAGGACGACTCGCCGACGCCGGGGCTGGTGCACCGCTACCCGGACAAGGTGCTGTTTCTGCCGCTTGACGTCTGCCCGGTGTACTGCCGCTTCTGCACCCGCTCATACGCGATCGGCGGCGACACCAACCAGGTCGAGAAGGTCGGCTACCGCTACAACCCGGAGCGCTGGAAGAAGGCCTTCGCCTACACCGCCTCGCGCCCGGAAATCGAGGACGTGGTGGTCAGCGGCGGCGACGCCTGGAACCTCGCGCCGATGCACCTGAGGATCATCCTGAAGACGCTGCTGGCGATCCCGCATATTCGCCGCATCCGCCTCGCCAGCAAGGGGCCCGCGGTGATGCCGATGAAGATCCACAGCGACCGCAAGTGGGTCCGCACACTGGTGAAGTGGGTCGACCACGGGCGCAAGCTCGGTAAGGAAGTCTGCCTGCACACGCACTTCAACAGCCCGAACGAGATCAGCCTGATCACCCACGACGCCATGCAGGAGCTGTTCCGCCACGGCATCAAGGTGCGCAACCAGAGCGTGCTGATCCGCGGCGTCAACGACACACCGGAAAAGATGCAGCTGCTGGTCAAGCGCCTCAGTTACATGAACGTGCAGCCGTACTACGTGTACCAGCACGACATGGTGAAGGGCGTCGAGGAGCTGCGCACACGCGTCGGCAAGACCGTCGAGCTCGAGCGCCACGTGCGTGGTGCGACGGCGGGCTTCAACACGCCGATCTTCGTGAACGACGTCCCGGGCGGCGGCGGCAAGCGCGACGTCCACAGCTACGACTATTACAACGAGACGACGGGCGTCAGCGTCTATCGCAGCCCCAACGTGGACGAGCAGAAAGCCTACCTCTACTACGACCCGATCGATTTGCTGCCTGAGGAAGGGCAGCGGCGCTGGGCCGACGAGTCCGAACACGAGGCCATCGTGCGCGAAGCGCTGAAGGGCGCCGGGCTCAGCGACCTGGAACCGGCACGCTAGGGAAACGGACCAGAGGAAGGGAATGGACTTGCTGGCCAAAAGCCTCACCGAGCGCTTCGGCCCGGGCATCGCCGACAGCAACGAGGTCTACTCGATGCACGTCGGCGGCTCGGGACGCGGCATTGAAATCCAGTACGACCCGTACAACCGGCGCCTGAAGTTCTTCGACCTGCGCCCGGCCGACGTGCACGATTCCCGGATCATCGCGTCTGCCTTCAACCCGGAACAGCCGGCGGGCCTGTACTCGAAGATCATCGTCTACGCCCACCCCGGCCATGAAGGCTGGGAAGATTTCGGGCTGCGCCATGAAGCCACGATCCGCGGTTTCTTCGGCGACGGCGCGGCCGCGGAGTTGTGGACGAACTACCCGCTGCCCCTGCGCGGTGAGGACGTACGCAAGGAAGAAAACGACCGCATCACCGACATCGCGCTCGACAAAACGCCCGTCGAGCCGATGCTGCCAGCCGGCTACAGCTGCTCACCGGCGACCGCAAGCGACGCTGCTGAAATCGCGGCTCTGATGCGGGACACCTTCCAGGACTACCCGACGCCCATCGAAGCCGGGCGCGTCGCAGATGCCATCCGCGAGCGCACTTCCCACTTCCGCCTGGTACGCAACAACAAAGGCGAGTTGGTCGCCTGCGCGTCGGCAGAGATGCACCACACGCGCCGAAGCGCCGAGCTGACTGACTGCGCCACGAAACCCAACGAGCGCGGCAAGGGACTCATGAGCAGGATCCTGCGCGCGCTCGAACAGGACCTCGCCAGCGAGTTCAACATCCACGACGTCTACACCATCGCCCGCAGCGTCGAGCCCGGCATGAACTGCAGCTTCGCCAAGCTCGGCTTCGAGTACACAGGCCGGCTGGTCAACAACTGCCGCATGCCGGAAGGCTTCGAGTCGATGAACGTCTGGTGCCGCAACACCCGCGAACCAGCGGAGGTGTCGTGAACACGCAACAGCAAG
>JAGQRI010000312.1 GCA_020425515.1 Planctomycetota bacterium
ACGGCACGCGCCCCAGCCCGTGTTCTTCCTCGGTGAGAATGCGACCGCCGGCGACGGTGGAGACACGATCGGGAGACCAGACGTGGGCAAGGGAGCCGTCGCCGGCGGCGAATGCGACGACCGCGGCCGGTGTGTCCGGGCGGTCGAAATCGGGAAGCACGATCAGGCGGTGCGCGGGCCAAGGCCAGTAGCGCGCTTCGCCGTGCTCGTAGCTGACGCGCACGGCGGCTACGCCCTGCAGGCGGGCCATGCGGTCGACGCCGAGCAGCAGGCGGTCGAGCGGGCTGCGTTGCCAGGCGCGCTGGATGCGTTCAACCAGGCGCGCGTCGGCATCGATGGTGCGCTCGACCGGGCGGCGGTACAGTTGGCTCAGCACGTCGATCACGACGCGGGTGATATTGAGGAACTGCTTGTGCGGGCGGCGCAGGAACTCAGCGGCGCTTTCGCCCGGCAGGCGGGAGATGTAGCGAAGCTGGTCGCCGCCGTACATGTCCCAGGCGAAGCGGGCTTGCGCACGGCGGGCGGAATCGCCAGATTCGGTGTAGAGTGCGTACAGTTCATCGGGGCGGCTGACGACCGGGCGGTCGTTGCGCATCACCGGCGAGGTTTGCTCGAGGGCGAGTGAAAGTGCTTTGGTAAATGCATCCGACATTCGTTTGCCTCAGGGGGCACTTGCCCCTCACTACCCGTGCGCGATGGACAAAATTCGGGCGATAAAAGGGCGCTGAAATGGGATTTCTCGAAGACAGGGTTGCCGCCGAAATGGCTACGTGGGGCGGGTTTAAAGCCGCCGGGCTGGACGCGAAAAAGATTTCCGAAAATCTCGCGCGCCCGCCGAAGCCCGACATGGGCGACCTGGCCTTTGCGACTTTCCGGTTCGCGAAGGAAGCCGGCGTCAAGCCGCCCGAGCTCGCGGCCAAACTGATCGAGGGCGCCGAAACCGGCGGCATGGTGGCTGAGGTGGACGCCGCCGGGCCCTACGTCAACCTGCACCTGGACCACGAGTCGGTGATCAGCGACGTGCTGGCCGAGGTCGAGAAGCATTCCGCCGGCGCCTTGCCGCAGGACTGGCGCTTCGGCGACAGCGACAGCGGGCACGGCAAAACGCTGTGTATTGACCTGTCAAGCCCGAACATCGCCAAGCCGCTGGCCGTGCACCACCTGCGCTCGACCATGATCGGCTACAGCATCAAGAAGATCCGCGAAAGCCAGGGCTGGCGCGTGGTCGGGATCAACCACCTGGGCGACTGGGGCACCGGCTTCGGCAAGCTGATCGCCGGCATCAAGAAGTACTTCCCCGACGTCGCCGAGCGTGCCAAGAGCGACGAGAAACCGCTCGGCGATATGACCGTGCAGGAACTGAACGAAACCTACGCCCGCTTCAATAAGGAAGCGAAAGAGAACGAAGACATCGCGCTCGCCGGCAAGGACGAATTCGCGGTGCTGGAGCGCTACATCGAGGCGCTGATGGACCGCCCCGAGGCCGGCGAAGGCGACCTGCTGGACGCCATGGCGCGCGAGGGCGGGCAGGTGAACTTCCGTATCTGGCAGCACGCGCGCGACATCAGCCTGGCCGAGTTCGAGCGCATGTACTCGCACCTCGGGTTGAGCTTCCGCCTCTGGCCGGTGATTGAGGAAGCGCACAAGAAGCTGCTGAAGGATGAGCCGGCCGCGTTCTACCGCGACCACTGCATCTACGTGGGCGAGTCATACTACGTCACGGCCGAGGACCTGTGCCGCCGGCTGATCAACGACGCCGTCGAATCCAGGGTCGCCGTCGAGGATGAAGGCGCGCTGGTGATTTTCACGCACGGCAAGGGCAAGGCGCCGCTGATCCTGGTCAAGAACGACGGCGCCACCAGCTACCACGCGCGCGACATGGCCGCGGCGCTGTACCGCAAGCGGCACTGGGAACTCGACGAGATGACCTACGTGGTCGGCGGCGAGCAGAAGCTGCACTTCGACCAGTTGTTCAAGGCGCTGAAAGAGCTGGGCCACGACTGGGCCGACCACTGCTCGCACACTGATTTCGGCTTGATGCTGTTCCAGCAGCCGGACGGCAAGTGGGCGAAAAGCAGCACGCGCAAGGGCACGGCGATCATGCTGGAAGATCTGCTGGATGAGGCCATCGCCGCCGTGCGCGACATCATCGCCGAGAAGAACCCGGAGCTGGCGGCAGACGCGTCGATGCGGGAACACGTGGCACATGCGGTCGGCGTTGGCGCGGTGGTGTTCAACGACCTGAAAAACGGACGCCGGAACAACGTCAAGTTCGACTGGGACGCCGTGCTCGACTTCCAGGGCGAGAGCGGCCCGTACATGCAGATGCAGTACGTGCGCATGCTGAGCGTGACCGAAAAATTCCGCGAGACCTACGGCGAGCCGGTGTTCGAAAACGGCGACCCGGACCGCCTCGGGCTCGACGAGGAATGGCGCATCGTGCAATCGCTGGCCGCGTTCCCCGACGTGGTCGCCAAGGCCAGCGCCGAGTTCGAGCCCAGCATCGTCGCGCGCCACCTGGTGGAGCTGGCGGGTTTGACCAGCTCGTGGTGGACCGCCACCAAGGACACGCGCATCGTCGGCGACGACGAAGGGCTGAGCCTGGCGCGCCTGCGCCTGGTGAACGCCATCCGCAAGGTCCTCGGGCGCGGGCTGACACTGCTCGGCATGGAACTGGTCGAGCGCATGTAGCGCTACTGGCCCGCCGCGGCCCAGCGCTTTTCGAGCTCGTCCCGGCCGGCCGGCGTGCCGAACTCTTCCAGCAGTGCGCGGGCCTTCGCGAGTTCCGACTCGGCTGAGGCATCCCCGAGGCGCTTCAACGTCACGGCATAGCCGCCGCGGTGAACGCCCTCGATGCTACGCTGGCGGGCCTCGGCGAGCAGGGCAACGCCTTCTTCATACAGCGTGCGCGCGCGTGGCAGATCGCCGACGCCGACCGTGGCAACCAGGTTCGCGAGGTTGCAGGTCACGATACCCAGCTCGTGCCGTGCATTGAGACGCCGCAGCAACTCCCGCGCGAGCTCGCCGTGGGTGATGGCCTGCTGCGGGCGCCCGGTGTCCTCCAGCACCACGGAGAAGTTCATCAGCGTGATTGCCTCCCAGTAGACGTTGCCGGATTCGCGCGCCAGGGCCAGCGCGTTCAGGTAATCCTGTTCCGCGTCAGCGTGCTGCCCGGCGCGAAAGCGGCTGATCGCCCGGTGCAGCAGGGCGACGCCTTCAGCAGTACGGTTGCCTGTTTCGCGCGCGATTGCCACGGCCTGTGCGATGGCCTCGGCTGCTTCCTCAGGGCGCCCCGTCTCGAACAGCAGCGCCGCCAGGTTGCTGAGCACCGTGCCCTCCTGATGGCGCTCGCGATTTTTGCGGTGCAGCTCAATGGCCCGGCGCAGGCAGGACTCGGCCTGCTCACGGCGGCCGAGCGAGCGAAGCAGGTTGCCCTTGTTGTTGAGCGTGGACGCCTGGCCGTTCTCGTGCGCTTCCTCAACCAGCAGCTCCAGCGCCTGGTCGTACGCGGCGAGTGTTTCCTCGGGCGGCGCCATGCTCGCGCGCAGCAGCGCCAGGTTTCCCAGTGCGAGCGCGGCGCCCGGCTTGTCCCCGGCCTGGCGAAACGCTTCCAGCGCCTTTTCCATCCAGGGGATCGCACTCGGGGACCCTTCCGCCCGCGCGAAGCTGATACCGATGGCGCGCATCGAACGCGCTTCATCGCGACCGTTGCCGGCCTCGCGCGCCAGTGCGTTGGCCCGCTCAAAGCGCTCGCGCGCCTGCGCCGGCGAACCCATGTTGACCAGGACCTCGCCCGCCTGCACCAGCGCGCTGAAACGGTCGTCGTAGGACGCCGCCGCGTGGTCGGCAATGCGCGTGCCCAGCGCCACGGCGACGCCGTTGTCGTACTCGGCCAGCGCGTACTTCTGCGCACGCACGAGGTAGCCGACTTCCTTGTCCGCAAGCGCTTTCAGCAGCGCGAGGTTGGCGGTCCGCCGGAATGCCTGGGCGGCGCGGGCGTGGTCAGCCAGCTCGAGCGCCCACGCATCGAGCAGCGGGTCGTCGGACGCCAGCGCCGCTTCCACGATTTCGATCACCAGCGCATGCAGCACCGCGCGGTCGCCGGGCGGCTGCAATTCATACGCCGCCTCACGCACCAGCGCATGGCGAAACACATAGGCGATTTCCGCGTCCATGGGCGGACATGCTAGCAGGCGGCGGCAGGCGCGGTCGAGCGCCGAGACTCAGGCCGGGAAGCTGCCGTCCGGGTTCAGCGGCGGCAGCCCGGCCCGTTTCAGCGCGTTCCGCATCGAGCGGTCCACGCCGTTCAGCGTGTAGTCGTCGCCGCGCATGGCGATGCCGGCGCGCCCTTCGTTCCACCATCGGCGGGCTTCTTCGGCGCGCCCCATGTCGAGCAGCAGCACACCGAGGTACGCCATCGAGTACTCGCGCTTCACGTCGATGCCCGCGGCTTCCGACAACGCGATCGCCTCGCGGAAACCGGCCTCGGCTTCCGGCAGGTGGTTCATCCGGCGCGACAGCTCGGCCAGCCCGATGATCCACTGGACGACCGCGAACTCGTTGTTCACCTGCCGCGCCATTTCCAGCGCGCGCTTCATGCCGGCCTCGGCTTCCTCGAAGCGCCCGTCTTCTTCGTCGAGCATGCCCAGCGTGCCGACGGCGGCTTCCTCGGCGCGCAGGTGGGCGCAGGCGCGCGCCATTTCGATGGCGCGCTTCAGGGCCTCGCGCGCGATGTCGTGGTCGCCTTCTTCACAGTGCCAGACGGCGTAGTTGATCAGCGAGGCAACCTCGCGCTTGCGGTCGCCGCGCTCGCCCCAGAACTTCGACGCCGCCAGGTGCGATTCCGCCACGTGCGGCCCGTTGTCGCTGTGCGACGCGATCACCGTGCGGACCGACTCCAGCATCTGCGCGCCGAGCGGGTCGCCCTCGACACATTGCTCCATCGCGTCGTAGTGTTCCGCCGCGCGCCGCAAGTTGCCGAGCCGGTAGTGCGCCTGCCCCGCGCCGATGCGCCCCTGCGCCCGCAGGTAGTCGTCCGCGCCGGGGTGCTCGGCCAGGCTCTCGAAGCGTTCCAGCGCGCTCAGGAAGCGGTAGCCTGCCTCCTCATGGAACGCGCCCCGGAAGTGATACAACGCCGCCTTGCGCGCGTACCGCCCGCCCTCGGCGCCGGGAAGCCCCTCCGCGGCGAGGTCGGCGTGGTCGGCCAGTTCCAGCACAAAGCGGTCGGTCGGGTGTGCCGCAATCCGCGCGAGCCAGTGGGGCTGCTCGATTACCGGCGCGCCGCCGCAGACGTCCTCGATGATGTCCAGCGCCAGCGCATGCAGACGCGCCCGCGCGCTCAGCGGCTGCAAGTCATAGGCGGCCTGCTGCACGAGCGCGTGTCTGAACAGGTAGGCGGTCTCGGCGTCGGGCATGGCGGCATTCTAGCGGCGAGCGCCGGTTAAACCCAACGACCCGGCCCTAAGGGGCGGCCGGGTCGTTGGTCGTGGCGTCGCCTGCTAGCGGTCCACGGGAAGTCCTGAGGGGACGGACGTGGGGATTTCGTTCAAGCGGTTGACGGCGTCGGGGTCGGTCAGCGCGTTCAGGAAGGCGACGATGTCGTTCACCTGCTGCGCCGTCAGGTTGCCGGGCACGTTCAGGAACAACTGGCTCGGCGTCTGCAGCACGTTGTTGGTCGGCAGCAGCGTCGAGGCCAGGTCCGCGGCCTGTACCATGTTCTGGCCCGTGAAACCGTTCGTGCTCTGGGCCTTGTTGCGGTAGTGGTTGACGACTTCCTGCAGCGTGGTGAACGCGCCGTTGTGCATGTAGGGGCCGGTGATCGCCACGTTGCGCAGCGGCGG
Source organism: Planctomycetota bacterium (assembly GCA_020425515.1). Classification (GTDB taxonomy): domain Bacteria; phylum Planctomycetota; class UBA8742; order UBA2392; family UBA2392; genus JACKID01. Next base: position 5,841 of record JAGQRI010000312.1, read on the forward strand.
CACGCGGAACTGGTAGCGGTTCTGCTGGTTGCTGGTGGTGTTCTCGAAGCCGTAGTCCTCGCGGTTCTGGACGCCCTGGCCCTGCCCCGGGCCGAACTGCGGGATGATGATGTTCTGCGTGCTGAAGTTGGTCAGCAGCGGGCCGTTGTGGCAGCCGTCGCAGTGGGCGGGGCCGAAGAACAGGTCGGCGCCGCGCTTCTGGGCGTCGGTCATCGCGTTGCTGTCGCCGCGCAGGTAGCGGTCCCACGGCGAGTTCACGAAGGTCTGGCTGCGCTCGAAGGTCGCGATGGCCTGCACCATGTTGTTCACGGTCATGCCGCCGTTGCCGTAGACCTGGTTGAACATGTTGGTGTAGGCCTGGTTCTGTTGCAGCCTGCCGACCAGCGCCTGGCGGTAGGCCGTGTCACTGAGCCCGTCCAGGCTGTGCCCCGTGCCGCGCATTTCGCTGATCGCGACCAGCGGGAACAGCGCCTGGGCCGCGTCCGGCGCGAGGTTGACCGGGCCGTCCGGCGTGATGGTCTGCTGCTGCCCGGGCGGGACGCCTACGCGCTTGTCCCAGAACAGCTCCGGCATCATGCCGACGTTGTAGATCGGCGGCGCGTTGCGGGGCACGAAGACCTTGCTTGGGTGGTCGCGCCCGGGGCCGATGCCGCCGGTGCCGCCCGTGCCGATGCTGAGGTTCAGCCCGTCGCCGTAGCCGAGGCTGGGGTGGTGGCAGGTGGCGCAGGCGGTGTCCTGGTTGCCGCTGAGGATCTTGTCGAAGAACAGCGC
>JAGQRI010000033.1 GCA_020425515.1 Planctomycetota bacterium
GGGCCGTAAATCTTCTCGTACATCTCCAGCCCTTCCGTGCCGAGCGAGCGGATTTCGTCCTCGACGGCATAGAAGGCGCCCTGCCAGCGGATCGGCAGGTCGTATACGTTTTCGCGTGGGTCGTCATCGAACGTCAGGTCGGTGCGCTCGACCACGATCACGCCGGACTCGTTGCGGTCCTCATTCAGCTGGTCCTGGCATAGCTCCAGGATGGCCGTGATCAGGAACTCGCGTTCCTCCGGGTCATCGGTCTTCGTGAGCTGGGACTTGAGGCGGGCGATACGCGTCATCGCCTCGTCGAGGTTGGCCTGCGTGACGATTTTGAATGCGTTCGGGTCAGCTTTCGGGTCGATGCGCTGACGCAGGAACTGACCGGAAACCAGCACCCCGAAAATCGCCAGACACACACACACCGCCGCGCAACGTCGCATTCTATCTCCTGCTGAACCCTACGCTTAGTACGTAGAGCATGCCGACAGGTTACCGGAATTCCGGGCGACTTGCATGGGCGCAGGGCAATTATCGGGCGCGCCGCATGAGCAGAAAACTGACGATGAAACCTGCCACCAGCGCGAAAACGGTCCCGCTGAGGTTGGCGACGACGTCCTTCCAGTCGAACTGGCGCCCGTAGCGCGCGCCAAGCCAGAGCTGGACGTACTCGACGGCCACACCCGCCAGCCCGTCCAGCAGCAGCACGACGACGATCCACACGCGCAGCCGGCGGCGCAGCCCGGCAGGGCGCGCGAGCAGCATCCCGCCCGCGAACAGCAGGCTTGCGACCCAGCAGTGCGCGCCGAAATGCAGGACCTTGTCGAAGTGGGGGAAGGGCGCGAGCCCGGCGCTCGCGGCCGGGCGGGCGCCTTCAAAGAGCAGCATGGCCATGCTCAGTACGGCGAGCAGCAGCAGCGCCAGCCCCAGTCGCGGACGGCCCTCGGCCAGCCAGTGCTGCCGGCCTGTCTCGCTCATTCAGAGGCCTTTGCCAGCACCTCGAGAATCTCGTCCTGCATCTGCTTGGTGTAGACGCAGTTGTTCATAAGGATCGAGAAGGCGTAGCGGCGCTCGCCCGCGAACAGGAAGCCGCTCAGTGAGCGCACCCCGTTGATATAGCCGGTCTTGGCGACCACCTTGCCGCGCACGCATGCATTTGTGAGGCGCTTCTCGAGCGTGCCGCTTTCGCCCCCGACGGCCATGCTCGCCTTGAACGAATCGAAATCGTCCCGCGCGGCGACTTTCTGCAGCAGCTTGACCAGCAGGTTTGCGGTCACGTGGTTCCCGCGCCCGAGCCCGCTGCCGTCTTCGATGCAGATGTCGTCGGTGAGCAGCCCCTGCTTCTTCAGGTAAGCGTACACCGCGGCCTGCCCGGTCTTGAATGTGCCCTTACCCGCGTAGCGCAGCCCGAGCTGGCGGAACAGCATCTCGGCGTGGAGGTTCTGGCTGTTGGTGTTGATCGGCTGCAGTGCCTGCACCAGCGACGCGCGATGGTCCACCAGCAGTTTGCAGCGCTCGACGTCGTCGTGGGTCAGGGTTACGGGCTTTACGTCGCCCTGCACGCTGATGCCTTCCTTCGCCAGGGTTTCCTTGAGCACGGTGGCGGCGTAACGGGCCGGGTCGTGCACGGTGACGTCGGTGTAGTAGCCCCATGTGGCTTCTTCGTATACCGCGCCCTTCACCGTGATGACGTTTTCGTCGCGCGGGCGGACGATGCCGATCTCGGCGCCTTTGCGCCCGGGCTTGGTGGTCGTTTCGTTGACGATGGTGACGTAGGCGGTGTCCGGGACGACCTCGATTTTCGCCGGCTTGCCGGACTTGGTGGGGATCACGCGGATGCCGACGCAGTTGTCATTGAATGCCAGCGCGGTCACTTCGGCGCAGTACCACTTGATGTACTGGTCGTCCTGGGGCCAGCCATCGCTGGTCGGCTCGCCGCCGAAGAGCGTACTGTCGAACTTCAGGTCGCCACTGACGCGGGTAACGCCTGCTTTCTTCAGTTGTGCCGCCCAGTCCTTGAACAGGGCCAGCGGGTCGTCGTCGTGGAAGCGCCCGCTGATGTTCGGGTCGCCGCCGCCGATGATGCACAGGTCGCCGGCCAGGGTTCCGTCCTTGATTGACCCGTCGCCGAAGATGCGGGTGACGAACTCGAAGTCCGCGCCGAGCTGATCCAGCGCCGTAATCGACGTCACCAGCTTCATGTTGCTGGCGGGCATCAGCGGCGAGTCGGCGTTGTGGCTCAGCAGCGTTTCACCCGTGTCCAGGTCCACGATGACGCAGCCGGCCGTGCCGCGTTTGCCCTCCGCCTTGTCGAGTTTCGCCAGCACCGCCTTGCGGGTGGCTGCGTCCATGCCGGACGGGCCGGAGTGCACGTGGTTGGTGGCCGTCGCCAGCAGCATGCCGGCAAACAGGGTGAGCAGGAGATTACGGGAGAATAAGCGCATCGGTGTCAGCCTCATAAATACGGTACTTGCGGTAAAGCACGCCGCCGGCCTTGTCGGCCAGTGACGTCATCGGTTCGTTGTCTTCGAGCACCCAGCTGAGCTCGCAGTAGTTGTAGCCGGCGGCGTCGCCGTCCTGCATGACCTTGTCGATCATCAGGGCGTCCACGCCGCGCCCGCGGTATTCAGGGATCACGCCCATAAGCATGGTGCGGAAGCCCTTGATGTTGCGCAGCCCGGTCAGCAGCTTGTACCAGCCGGTGGGGAACAGCTTGCCGTCGGGGATGTTGAGCAGGATCTCGTTCACGTTCGGCACGCAGACGATCATGCCGACCGGTTTGCCCTCGAACTCGGCGATGGCGGTGATCTTGGGGTCGATGATCGGCTTCAGGTCCTCGGCGATGGCATCGACCTCGGGCGGCGTGACCTCGACGAAACCCCAGTTTTCGTTCCAGGCGCCGTTGAAGATGCGCAGCATGGTCTCGATGTCTTCGCGGAAACCCTTGCCGTCGAGGCGCGCCTCGCGCAGGTCCAGCTTCGGGGCGCGGCGGCGTACGGCCTTCATCACACGCTGGAAGCGGTCGCTGGCAAACGTCGCGCGCGTGACCATGTAGGCGTACAGGTCCTTCGCTTTGCCCATGCCGCACTGTTGCAGCAGGCGGTTGTAGTAGGCCGGATTGTGCGACATCAGGATCAGCGGCGGCCCGTTGAAGCCTTCAAACAGCACGCCGGGGTTTTCGTCGTTCACCGAGTAGTTCAGCGGGCCGCGCACGCGGTTGTAGCCGCGATCCTTGACCCAGGTGGCGGCGCGGCTCAGCAGCGCTTTGCAGACCTGTTCATCGTCCTCGCACTCGAAAAAGCCGAAGAAGCCTACGCCATCGTTGTAGGTCTTCGCGTGCAGCTTGTTGTCGATGGCGGCGATACGCCCGGCCGGCTCACCGTGTTTGTAGGCCATGAAGAAGGCCGCTTCGCCGTGGTTGAAGAAGGGATACTTCTTCGTGTCGAGCAGCTTTTTGACCGCCATGCGCAGGGGCGGCGCCCAGTCCGCGTCGTTCTGGTTCACGCGCCAGGGCATGTCGATGAAATCGGCATGCGAACGGGGGTTCGATACGACCTGGATGTCGATGTGGCTGCCCATAGCTCTCCGGCCCTTTGATCGGCAAAAACGTCCGATAACTGGACCGTATTAAAGAGGTCGGAGGCTGTAGGCCAGAGGTCAGGGATCGGCCCGCTGGTCGCGGACCGGGAAGTCTTTCAGGAAGCGGATCCAGCCTTCGCTCAGACCGTGCTCAATGGCGCCGCGCAGGATGGTGCCGATGTAGTCGCCCGTGGTGGGGAAGGGTGCGCCTTCGTCGACGCGGCTGATGTAGGTCCAGGCGCTGTTGACTTCTTCCTGGACATGGACCGGAACCTCGACGCGCCTGTACATGCCGACGTGCACGCCTTCGTAGCGGTCCATTTCCTTCAGGTCGCCCCAGCTGATGCGGTACAGGACGCCTTCAACGCGTGAGTCCGCGTCCTCGGCGATGCTCGCCACGCCGCCGCCCCAGCGCTGCGACTGCACCGGGAACCACAGTCGGTAGCCCTGCAGGGCAGCAACCGCTTCTACTTTGGTACTTGGGCAGCGCCGATGCATCTGCCCGGTCCAGAGATTTGATCCGTAGGCGAAGTAGAGTTCCATGATCGATCAGCCTTCCGGCCCCGCCTGCTAACGATCCGCTGTTTCGTTCTTACTCCCAGGCCAGTTTGATTTTCACCTTGGCCCTGATCTGCTCAAGCTGGTCGCGCAGCGGCTTGTCACCCGTGGAATCGATCAGCTTGTCCAGCATGTCGGCGGCCTCGCGCCGCAACGGTATCGCCTGGCCGAGTTTCGCCTGCACGCCGGTTTCACGCAGCACGGTTTCGCTTTCGGCCGCTGTCAGCATGCGCGTGTAAATCATTTCTTCTTTTTCATACAGCCACAGCTCGAGCTTCACGTCGTGCTTGTAGAACAGGCACTGCAGCGCCGGCGCGACCAGGTCGATCACGATCCGGCCTTGCTCGTCCGAGTTCAGGTTCTCGCTGATACTGTAGCCGTCCGCTTCCGTGTTCGTTTTCAGCTCGAAGTATTCGTCGCCGATCGGGCGGTCTTCCACGACCTCTTTGGTCGGGCCGGTGGGGCGGGTGGTTTCCGTGGTCTCGGTCCAGGTGCGCGTGACGCAACCCGACAGCAGGCACAGGCTGAGCACCAGGGCGCTAGTTCTCATTTTTGTCCGACTTCTTGAACACCACGAACCCGAACACGAAGTACAGCCCGATCGAGACGATGCCGCCCAGGATCGAAAAGACCACCAGCCCGACGTTGTCCCAGTCGATGTCCGAGTAGCTTTCCTCATGCAGGATCGTAAGGCGCTCAATGGGGGTTTCGCGCGCGCGCACTTTCTGCGTTGCTGTGAGCGTCAGCTTGCCGGCCGTGACCTCTTCCTTGAACTTCGGCGGCTCCAGCGGTTGCACTTCGGACAACACTTCGGCGTCCCACTGCTCCATCTGGCTGCCCGAGCAGGCCGGCAGCGTCAGGATCAGCGCCGCGCAAAGCGACAGCAAAAGGCCGAGATTGAAAACTCTTCGTGACACGGTATCTCCGCGGGGGAATTCATCGTAGCAACCCCGGCGGCTTGCGAAACGGGAGTCTCGCATCGCTGTGCCACGAGGCTAGACTTGTCCCATGGCCGAGGAACAACCCTGGTACGAGCGCGCCTTCGCCCACGAGTATCTCGAGCTGTACCATCATCGCTCGAGCGTGCAGGGGCAGCAGCAGGTCAACCAGATGCTCGGCGCAGGGTTGATTCCCAAACGCGGCAGCGTCCTCGACCTGTGCTGCGGCGCGGGGCGGCACCTTCAACCCATGCGTGCGTCGGGCCTGGATGCCGTGGGGCTGGACCTGTCGATGGACCTGCTTGAGACAGGCAAGCTGGCGGGCATCGCCGTGCGCGCGGACGCCCGGGCGGTTCCCTACGCGGACGGGCAATTCGACGTCGTGACCAACCTGTTCTCGTCGTTCGGCTATTTCCCGGATGACGACGCACACCACCGGGTACTCACTGAGGTCACCCGTGTGCTCAAGCCCGGCGGTCGATTTCTGATCGACCACATGAACGCCGAGGTCACAATTCGCGACCTGAAGCCCGAGAGCATTGACGAGCGCGACGGGCTGACACTCCGCCAGTGGCGCCGCTACGACGCGGAAAACAAGCGTGTGATCAAGGACATCGAATACACACTGGAAGGCATGGAGCCGCGCCGCTGGCACGAAAGCGTTCGTCTTTTCACGCCGGCCGAGCTTGATGAGTTCCTCACACAGGCCGGACTGCGCGTTGAGGCCCGCCATGGCGACCTCGACGGCAGCCGCTTCCACCTTTCCACATCCCGCCGACAGGTGGTGCTCGCCGTGAGGGCGTGAATGCCGCCGTTTGGGCTTGACGAAGCCGCCCGCGCAAGCGAAAGAATGCGCCGGGCATGGGGCGATGGAGACACCGATGGCGGAACTTCTCAAGACGGACATGCCGGACCTGAAGCGCATCTACAGCGGCAAGGTGCGCGATATTTACGAAGTAGACGGCAACTACCTGATGGTCACCACGGACCGGCTCAGCGCCTTCGACGTGGTGATGTCGCGCGGCATTCCCGACCGCGGCAAGATGCTGACCGAGATCAGCCTGTTCTGGTTCGATCACTTCAAGGACACCATCGGCAGCCACCTGATCACGGCCGATGTCGACAAGATGCCCGAGGCCGTGCACCAGTACCGCGACCAGGTCGAAGGACGCAGCATGTACGTGCGCAAGGCCGAGATGCTGATGGTCGAGTGCGTGGCGCGCGGCTACATTGTCGGCAGCGGCTGGAAGGACTACCAGAAGACCGGCGAAGTCTGCGGCCACAAGCTGCCCGAGGGCATGCAACTGGCGCAGAAGCTGCCGCAGCCGCTGTTCACCCCGGCGACGAAGGCCGAGCAGGGTGAGCACGACGAGAACATCGACTTCGAGCGCGCCGCAAGCATTGTCGGGCAGGAGATGGCCACCAAGCTGCGCGACCTGACGCTCGACCTGTACACGCGAGCCTCCGACTACGCTCGCGAGAAGGGCATCATCATCGCGGACACCAAGTTCGAGTTCGGCATGATCGACGGCGAACTGCGCATCTGCGACGAGATGCTGACGCCGGACAGCAGCCGCTTCTGGGACGCGGCCACCCACGAGGTCGGCAAGAACCCGGACAGCTTCGACAAGCAGATAGTGCGGGACTGGCTCGAAACCCAGCCGTGGGGCAAAACCCCGCCGCCGCCGGACCTGCCGGACGAAATCGTCGAAAAGACAGCCGCGAAGTACCGCGAAGTAATCGATCGACTCAAGGGATAACGAACGCGTAGCACAGGCAATCCTGCCTGTGGTCGCGGCGCTTGCGCTGCGACGATTCGGACTCCGCTACGCTGCGTCCGCACAGGCATGATTGCCTGCGCCACGCAGCAGCGACGCAACAGGAGAAATCATGACCCAGGTAGCCTGGTTGATGGGCAGTGACAGCGACTACCCGAAGCTCGAAAAGGGCTTCCAGACTCTCAATGAACTCGGCATCTCTGTCGAAGGCCGTGTGCTTTCCGCGCACCGCACCCCGGAACAGACCCGGGAATTCGTGACACAATCCGAGGCCGGCGGGGTGAAAATATTCATCTGTGCCGCGGGCATGGCGGCGCACCTCGCGGGCGCCGTGGCGGCACACAGCTCGCGCCCGGTGATCGGCATCCCGGTGGCCGCGGGCGCCCTGAACGGGCTCGATGCGCTGCTGTCGACCGTGCAGATGCCGCCGGGTGTGCCCGTGGCTACGGTCGGCATCGACGGCTCGGTCAACGCGGCGGTGCTGGCGGCGCAAATCCTCGGTACCGGTGACGAGAGCATTGCGAAAAAAGTGATAGAGTGGCGCACCGCGCAGACCGCCAAGGTCGTAGAAAAAGACAAACGCCTGCAGCAGAAGTTGCAGGGTAATGGCTAAAGTGGCGGCCCCTTCCCCCTGGGCTGCCCCAAGCAGCAAACCAGAGGCTGATCAGCATGGGCCAGGACACGCCGGGATCGGAAAAGACGGCCGCCCTGCGTGAGCCGTTGCGCCGTGTCGACACTGTGCTGAACTTCGCCCGCAAGCTCGTGCGCGACAGCGGCGAGGTGCCGCCCGGGCTGGTGACCGATTTCAATGAAGCCCGCAAGGAACTCGAGAAGGCGTTCGTCTTCAACTTTGACGCGGTGGACGAGAAGCTGCAGAAGCAACTGCGCGACTTCCTGAACGCGACCAAGTCGCTCAAAGCCTCGCAGATCGCCAAGAACGTCGACAAGCTTTCCCAGCGCGCCCGCAGCGCCCTCAACCAGGTCATGATCCATGGCGACGGGCCTTTGACCCTGACCAGCGAGCTGGGTGAGGTCCGTTTCACTGACGACGACCTGAAACAGCCCGAGCCGCCGGAAGAAGTTCCCGCCGCCGCTTACGCCGACATGACCGCCGGCGTTACGGTGCCGGCGCGCAGCCAGGGCGAGTCCTCGCCACCGAGGCTGCGCCGCGCACTGATCGCCGTTGTGCTGATCGGGGTGCTGGGCGCGGTGGCGCTCATTGTGGGCTTCCTGGTCGGGCCGTGGTCGAGCAGCACTCCGGTCTACAACAACCAGCCCATCATCGCGGGCAACGGCGGAAGCAACAAGCCGTCCAACCCGCCCCCGACCAACGAGCCGGTTGACCCCGACACGCCCTTCGACGCTCGCGCGGCCGGCTACACGCTGCCGCTGCGCCCGGCGCTGCCCGAGGCGACCGTGAACCCCCTTGAGGCCAATCCCGACAACCTGCCGCCGGGAAACCTCGTGCAGCTGATGCTCGGCTACGAGCAGTTGATCGAGGTGATCGAGCCCGGACGGCTTGCCTTCGATCCCGCGGAGACCCGCAAGCGCCTGAACAAGTTTGCCGCGGGCGCGGTCGCCGCCGAGCCGGAATGGAAGAAGCAGCACAAGCTGCTGATGGACGCGTTCATTGAGTACGTGCGCCAGGAGCTGCAACTGGCGCTGTACCCGCCCGCCAGCGCCAAGAACAAGGTGTTGATCTCGGACGTGCTGTACTCGGTCGGCGGCGGGCAACTGAGCCTGGTGGTTGCGCTCGAGGTACTGGCGCAGTCCTGCAATGCGCCGTTGAGGCTGATCGCGCCGCTGGGACCGACGCGTCCATTGATCGCCAGCGACCTCGACGACGGCGTGCACACCTACAACGGCGAAACCCAGGGCCTGCGTGAGGGGCGCCAGCCGGTGCTGCTGCTGTCCGAAGTGCTGGTCGAGATGTCGAAGCAGCTTCGTCCCACCATGGAAACACCGGCCGGGCGCATGTTGTGCAGCGCTGTGCTGCTGCAGCATGCGCGTCTCTTCACGGTTGAGTACGCCCGCCAGGCGCTCGCCGACATCGATATCGAATGGCTGAGCGAGCCCGATGAGGGCGCCGACGCCCGTGAAGTTCTCCTGCATGGCCTGGCACGGCGCCTTCAGCCGACCGTTTGCGAGACGTTGTTGAAGCCGATCGTCAACGGTGACGCCGACGAGGCGCTGTCGGTCTATCGCCTGGCATCGGCCGTGGATGACAAGGACCGCTCGAATCGCGCGCTGATCGCGCTCGGTGGGCGTGCGGCCAAGGGGGCGATGCTCGACGGCGAGCCGCTGCCACTGGTGGTGGGGGACCTGCTGGCGAAACAGGGGAACCTCATTGAGGCCGACAAGTGGTACGTGCGCGCCATGCAGGAACAGCCGGAAGATGCGCGCCCGGTAGTGAGGCTGCTGGCGCGCAAGGAAGGTCAGACACGTTTCGACCTGGCCCGCGAGGCCTACACAAGGGGGGCGCGCGAGCTCGGGTTCATGCGCCTGTTCGCGCAGGTAGCCGCGGAGCACGGCGACGACCTGCTGGCGCTCAACCTGCTGGACGAAATTGTGGCCGGCACCGACTACGACGCGCTGGACCTGCAGCACGCGGTGGTGTTGTGCATGTCGCTCGGGCACACGGAATGGGCGCTCGATCGGCTTCGTGCGCACGCCGACCTGATCGAAGGCGAGCCCGCGTTGCAACGCCTGGAGTTGATCTGCGAACTATCCCTGAACGGGTTGTCCTTCCGCGCGAAACAATTGGCCGAGGCCTGGCGCAATCGCGGTGAAAAAGACCCCTACGTCGAAGGTCTGCTGAAGCGGTACGGCGGATAGGGTCTGGCTCCTTTTTGGAGCGAAGCGGAACAAAAAGGTGCCTGACCCCTATACCGGGTCTGCGAGCGTATGGCCAAGAACCCCGGAAAAATCATCGAGCCCGACAACGAGCTCATGAAGCGCGTTGCGAAGGGCGACGATGAGGCGTTCCGGAAGCTGTTCGAGAGGCACCATCGACTTGCGTACTCGGTGATTTATCGCCAGCTCGGCGTACAGAGCGTCGCCGAGGACCTGGTGCAGGAGGCGTTCATGCGCGTCTACCGCGCCGCGCCGAAGTACGAACCGACCGCCAAGTTCAGCACCTGGCTTTACACCGTCGTCACCAACCTGTGCCTGAACTACAAGCGCGACAAGGCCCGCGACAAGCTGCGCCTGGTCAGCGCACGGCCTGACGACGAAGGCGGCAACCCGTTAGAGCAACTGGCGCAGTCGGAGCTGCCCGACCACGACAGCCTCGACCGCGAAGAGCGTGCAAGGGTCGTGCGGGAGGCCATCGCCGATTTGCCAGACAACCAACGCATGGCGATCATCCTCAGCCGCTACGAGGACAAGAGCTACGAGGAAGTGGCAGAGATCCTCGGGACGACTGTGGCCGCCGTTAAGAGCCTCACCTCACGTGCGCGCACGACGCTGAAAGAGAAGCTGGCGCGCTTTTTCGAACAGGACGATTGACCGGATCAAAGCCCGGCCCGCAAGGGCTGGGGTCGAGTCACGACAAGTGTACGAACTACAAGTAAGCCGCCCGTCCTCATTTCGAACGGGCGGTTTGCAATGATGGTTGATTCCGGCCATGACCCCGGCCCTCGCGGGCCGGGCTTGGATTGATGTTTACACCAGCTTCGCGCCGTGGGACTTGATTAATGACAGGTGCGTGTGGCCGCCGAACTGTGGGACTTCTTCGGCGAGTTGAGCAAACACGGCGGCTGGGCTGACGATCGTTTTCTTTGACTTGACCGCTACCTCGCCGCTGCCGGCGAACACCGGGATGGTCGATGCGCCTTCCCAGCCGCGCTGCGGCACGTCGCTCACGTACGGGTCTTCGCTGCTTACGCCCTGCGGCGTGCCGTGGCTGCGCCCTTCTTCTTCGGTTTCGCCTTCGTCGAGTGCATACAGCAGTTCCTGCAGGATCTCGGTACCGATGCGCCCTTCCAGCGGGTAGCGCATGGCCGCGCGGAAGGCTTGCAGCAGCATCTCGTGGTTTACCCAGCTGCCGGGCGTTTCCACGTACGTGGTCGTCGGCAGCGTGACGTTGGCCAGTTCGCTCAGCATGCTGTGCTGGAAATCGATGGCGACGACGTTGCCGATCTTCTCGGCACCGAGCGCTTTGGTGACCTCTTCCGGCGTGCCGTGCGGCAGCCCGCCCCAGACGAATACGTGCTCGACCTCGCCCTTGGCTGCGGCATCGGTGAACTTCCTGAGGCTGTCCGCCGCGTCGCTGATGCCCAGCACGATCTGTACGCCGTGGCGGTTGGCGTTGCCGTCGGCGGGCGCCTTGAAGCCGGGGAAGTCCAGCGCGTCCACGTCCGGCTCAGCCATTACGGCGACGTTGCTGATGCCCAGCTTTTCGAGCAGCTTCTTGAACAGGAACAGCTCTTCGTTGGTCATGCCCGCGTGGGCGACGGCCCATGCCTTGTCTTTGCCCTCGCCGGCCTTCTTGAGGCCTTCGGCCGCGAGCTGATAACCCTTTTCCCAGGAGACGTGGCCTTCCTTGGTCTGGGGCAGGTCCATGCGCTTGTTGCTGTTGATCCACTTGTAGTCGAGGCGCCCGCGGTCGCAGACCCAGAAGTCGTTGACGTTCGGGTTTTCGCGCGCCATCACGCGGGCGACCTTGCCCTTCAATGAATCCACGCGAATGCTGCAGCCCTTGGCGCACAGCCCGCAGGTGCCGGGCATTTCGTC